>NZ_JBFBBT010000002.1:821557-950564 GCF_040682815.1 Amycolatopsis sp. NPDC051102 | reverse complement strand
ATCCGCACCGAACGTCGAGCTGACATCCACGAAGCCATCCTCAGCCTCGCTTGCTCGATCATCTGCCTCCGCAAACTCATTCTGAACTGATCCCTAAGGGGTCACCGGGCAGGCGCGGGCCCGGTCAGCCGCTTTCCGTTGCAGGCGCAGAAAAGTCGCCCGGTAGCGCTCGACCGTACGCGGGTCGCCGAGGTGGATCCGGGTGTGTTCGTGCCGGAGGAGCACTGTGCTGGTGCCGGCCGCGAATTCGTGAATCGCGAAGGCGTGGCTCGTGCCGATGCCGTCCGGGACGACCTGGACCGTGACGTGCTTGGCCTGGGGGAGACCGGCGGCCGTGCGCCGGGCGGTTTCGCTCACCAGCAGGACGTGCCGGCAGCCCGGCGGGACCGACGGCGGGACGTCCGGGAGCGCGTGCGGGGCCCACTCCAGCACGCGGACGGCGTGCTGCTCGGACAGCTGCGCCAGGCGGCCCGCTTCCGGGCCGAGGTCTTCGATGTAGCCCGGCTGGTCGCTCTGCTGGTGCAGCTGCATCAGCCGCCGGTATTCGGCCGGTTTCGCCTGCAGGTAGCCGAGGACGTACGCGGCGGCCTCGGCCGGGGGCCGGCGGGTGCCCAGTTCCCACGCCGACAGGTCGGCGGCGGCCAGGCCGAGCTTGCGGGCCAGGGCGCGCAGGCCCACTCCCCGCGCGGTGCGCTGGTCTCGGAGGCCGCTGCCCAGCAGGAGCAGGGCCGGGCGCAAGGGGGGTTTCGTCATGCTGTTTCCCGATTCGTGTGGAAGAGGTCCGGCGGCGCCGCCACGATGCCCGCGTCGACGTCGTCCGCGTGCGAGCGGAGCAGGTCGGCCAGTTCTTCGGCCTGGTCGGCGAAAGCGCGTTGCTCGTCCGGGCCGGCCGTGCCGTCGGCGAGCCGGGCGGTGAGCACGCCGATCCGGGTCTGGGTGGCGCGGAGGAGGTCGACGAGGTGGTGCGTGGCGCGGGGCATGGCGACTCCGGGTGGTGCGGTTCGGTCCGAAAAGGACAGCCGGCGCAACCCGCCGAGGACGCGGCACAGGAGCACGAACTCCGGGTGCTCGGCGAGCTGCAGGTCGGTTTCGGACGGCCACGCGGCCGCCGGCGCGTCGGCGCACGTGGACGTGACTGAGGGGGTTGACCCGCGTCGGTGACAACCGGCCGCGAGCGGGCACCCGTTCGCTACCGTTGCCGTGCCGGGTCCAGCAGCGCCCGGCCGCGGCGGCTTCCTCCCCGCGCGTGGTTTCCCTCCAGTCTCCACGCCGGAGAGGGAGCCGCTCACCGGGGCAGCCCGCGCACGTGGGCAAACGACTCGTCGTAGCACCGCCGGATCACCTCCCCGGGGTCGAGGCCCAGTGCGTGGCCGACGATGACGAACGCGACGAGCGGGATCGCCCGGCTGCCGCGTTCCCAGTGCCCGAGGATCGCCGGGCTGTAGCCGACGCCGCCGGCGGCGACCACCTGGGCCCGTGACCACCCGCGAAGCCGCCGCGCGGCCAGGAGTTCCGCGCCGAGGGTGACCCGGAACTGCCGGGTCGACATGGCGATGACGGTGCCGCGCGGGGAGTGCAGCGCGGCCGGCCCGGCCGGGTGCGTCCGTCCTTCCGGGACGGTGCCGGTCTCCTGGAACCCCCGCACCCAGCGCCGGATCGTCGTCGGCGAGACGTTCGCGCGGGCGGCCGCGTCGGCCTGGGAACGGCCGTCGTACCAGTGCTGGACGGCGGCGGCGCGGACGCGCCGCCCCCGGTCGCCGTCCCGGACGGCGGTGGCGAGGGTGCGGCGCTGCCGGTCCGACAGCGGTGGGCGCAGTGTCATGGCGTGTCCTCGCCGGTCCAGCCCAGCACGGTGAACAGCACTTCGTCGGGAGCTCCGGCGACCGGGCCGCGAATCGGGACGGTGCCGTGCTTTCCCCAGTCGCCGGGGGCGAACCGGGCGCCGATGGCGTGCATCGGGTCCTTGGCCGCTTCGATGACGACGACGTCTTCGTGCGTGGCGGTGGTCCGCCGGCCGAGCAGTTCGTGCGGTGCGGCCGAGCCGGCCGGACGCGCCTGCCACGTCCAGCCCCGTTCCCGCGCGACGGCGATGGCGCCGCTCGCCCGTTCCCACGCCGCGGGCACCTGGCCCCACGCATCCGGGGTGCTCATGTGTCCTCCCGAGGTGGCTCGTTCCGGCCCTCACTGTCAGGCAAAATTGCATGTCACGCAAGCGAAACGATCTGTAAATTTACAGAGTCAGCCGATCGAGTGACCGCGCAACTTGTCGCGGCTGCCGTAGGCTCGGCGGCGATTTCGAGGAGAGGAGCACCGTGCCCGACGAGGCGAAGGCGAAGACTTCGGGTGTCCGCATGCGGCGGATCGCCCGCACGATCGCGGCTTGGCGGCTGGAGAGCGGTCAGGACCAGCTCGACGTCGCGAAGGCGGTCGGCTGGTCGAACGCGAAGCAGTCCCGCATCGAGACGGCCAAGCTGCCGATCACCCCGGCCGACGTGATGACGCTGGCCCTCCACTTCAGCCGGCCACCGGAGGAGCGGGACGCCCTGTTCCGCGACGCGCAGACCGCGCACAGTCCCCGCTGGCTGGAGCAGATTTCGGCCGACGCGTTCGCTGCGGACGTGCGCGAGTACGTGGCGCTGGAGTCCGAAGCGTCCAGCGTGCGGATCTTCAAGATCGATGTCGTACCCGGGCTCTTCCAGACGGAGGGCTACGCGAGGGCGATCTCGAAGCTGGGTTCGGCGCCGGATGACGAGCAGTACGAAGAACGGGTTCAGGCGCGCATCCGCCGGCAGGCTCGCCTGACGGACGATTCGCCGCTGGCTGTCCGCTGCGTGCTGACCGAAGCCGTGCTGCGAATCCAAGTGGGCGGCCGCGAAACCTGGCTCGGGCAGCTGCGCCGGATCGCCGAGCTCATGGAGTTGCCGAACGTCGACATCAGGCTCCTGAAGAGCGAGCGCGGCGCGTACTACGCCATGGGCTATCCCTTCAGCATCTTGGGTTTCGACGACAACGAGCCGGACATCGGTTACATCGAACTGTTGTACGCCGGTGTGTACCTTGAGCAAAAGGCGGAGGTCCAACCGTATGTCGAAGCCTTCGACGAACTCTGGGCATCAGCCGAAGAGCCGGACGTCTCCCGTGAGCTGCTGATGGAGATCATCGGAGCGGCCGGATGATCAAAAGACTGGAGACTGAGGTTGAACGAGACGCAACTGCCGGAGGCGGCGTGGCGCAAGAGTAGCTACAGCGGCCAAGGCGGCAACGAGTGTGTCGAGGTGGCGATCCTCGGCGATGGCGCTGCCGTTCGTGATTCGAAGGACCCGCGTGGCGGGTTCTTCGCCCTACCGGGCGACGGCTGGTCGGCGTTCCTGGCTGCCGTCAAGTAGCGGAGCACGGGCGAGTGCCGGGGCTGGCCGGTACTCGCCCGCTTCGCTGAGCGAAGGAGGCTGACGTTGGACGAGGCAATCTGGCGGAAGAGCAGCTACAGCGCTGCGGGTAACGAGTGCGTCGAGGTGGCGATCATCGGCGATGGCGCTGCCGTGCGTGACTCGAAGGATCCGCGTGGCGGTTTCTTCGCCGTCCCGAGCGCCGGGTGGTCGGCTTTCCTGGCTGCCGTCGCGAAGTAGCCGGGCTCAGCGGAGCCCGGTCAGGCGGGCCAGCGCCGCGAACCCGTCGTCGGTGCCGGGCCAGTGGGCGCGCACGGCGTCGAGCCCGGCGCGGCGGACGACGCCGCGCAGGACCGCGGTGACGATGATGGCGTCGTCGGCGTACCCGAGCACGGGGATGAAGTCGGGGACGAGGTCGATGGGCAGCGCGAGGTAGGCCAGGAGCAGCCCGAGCCGGATCCGGACGCCGCGGGGGAGCGTCCTGTCGGCGGCGAGGCGCCGGATGAGCCGCAGGACGTCGGGCAGCAGCCGCAGCGCCTCCCGCAGCAGCCCACCCCGTGGCCGGACGACGACCAGCGCCACCACCAGGACCAGCCACGCCAGCAGCAGCGCGGCTCCGACGCCGATGAGCAGGTCCCCCCAGAACGAGCCGGTCATGGTCCGGAACCCTCGGCGCGCAGGGCGGCTTCTTCGAAGGCGGTCAGCGCGGCGGCGGCCTCCTCGACGGCGTCGCGGGCGTGGCGGCCGGCGAGGGCGTCGAAGTAGTCGCGAGCGGCGATCTTGGCCAGCCAGCCGCGGAAGCGCTGCAGGTCGGCTTCGGATTCCTCGACTTCGGCGTAGGTGACGTTGCCGCGGGCCTGTTCGCCGTCGAGTTCCCGGCGCAGTTCCGGCAAACGCTGGAGGACTTCGGCGTATTCGGTGTCGCGGGCGGTGTTGAGCTCGGCGATCACCGCCTGTTCCTCGGCCGGGTCGGTGAAGGTCATCGACAGCACCCGGGCCGAGCCCCCTTGGTGGCGGACGCGGACGGACAGCCGGCGGATCTCCCGCACCACCGGCGGCCGCGCGGGCAGCAGGCACACCGACTGCTGCAGGTAGAGCGCCCCGAGCGAGCGGAGTTTCCGCCACACCTGCACCCGCAGCGAGTCCGGCGCGCCGGCGGTCGACACGCTGATGACCAGCCAGCTCTGATCGGACGTCACATCGCGATGTTACACCCGTAACATCGTCGCTCGGTCCGGTAACCGGGGATTGAACGGCGCGGCGAGTGGGCAGTAGGCCCACTGCCGGGGACGCCCGGCATCAGCGTCGCGGCGTCGCAGCCGCGGCACTGCGGTTGAGACCACCAGCCGCCGACCGGTTCCGAGCTGCCCGAGGGGCAGCAGCCGGCTGCACGGGAAGTGCCGGCCGATCCCGGCCTCCCGTTCCGATGAGGAGGCCACTGATGCTCGCCACGTCCACCGAGGTCGAGGTGCCCCACGTCGTTCCGGCGCGGGCGCGCGTCGTCGTCACCACCACGGCCGGGCACACCGCCGTCGCCGTGACCGGCGACCTCGACCTGTCGGTCACCTCGTCGCTGCACGAACGGCTCGAGGCGGAGCTGAGCCGGCGGCCGGCCGCGCTGGTCCTCGATCTGGCCGGCGTCACCTTCTGTTCCGCCGGGGCGCTGGCGGTGCTGCTCGACGTCGTCACGACCGCCCACGCCCGCGGCGTCCCGTGCGCGATCGTCGCCACCGACCGCGCGGTGCTGCGCCCGATCCGGCTGCTGCGGCTCGACCGCGTCCTGCCCCTGCACGCCGACCGCGCCGAAGCCGAGGACTGGCTTTCGCTGGTGCGCCGCCTGCGGTGAGGGCGGTCAGCCCCGCAGGAGCCGGGCGAGCTCGTCCCAGGCCGGCGACGAAGCCCCGGGCTGGGACTGCTGCGCAAGCCGGGCGATGGCGGGGTTCTGCACGGGCCGGGTTTCGGACCGGTCCGGGCGGCCGGTCATCCAGGCCCGCGTGCGGTCCGCGAGCGCCGGGAGCCGCGGGTCGTCCCGCGGCCAGTCGTAGGCGGCGTCGTGGTCGAGGTACAGCGCGCGGAATTCGGGATCGCCGTCGACGAGCTCGCGCTTCTCGGTGATCCACCCGGCCGCGTCCTCGGGAGAGGCGGTGCGCATCAGGATCCAGCCGTCGCGTTCCAGCCGGACCTGGCGTTCGCTGACGCCGAGCCGGCGCAGCGCGTCGAGGTAGCCGGCGACCTCGTCCGGGACGAAGAGCCGCTCGCCGCCGCGGAGCTGGGCGAGCTGTTCGCGGCTGCGCTGCAGCCGTCCGATGCGCTCGACGAGGTCGCCGTCGATTTTCGCGATGGCGGCGGCCAGCGTGGCGGGGTCGGCGTCCAGGAGGTCCTTGACGCGGGCCAGCGGGACGCCCGCCGCGGCCAGGGTCCGGATCTTGACGAGGTCGACGGCGTGCTGGGCGGTGTAGCGCCGGTAGCCGGCGGAGTCGCGGCCGGGCTCGGCGAGCAGGCCGCGCTCGTGGTAGTGGCGGACGGCTTTGACACTCACCCCGGCGTACTCGGCGAGCCGGCCGATCGTGATCATGGTGCCCATCCTCCCAGGGCCGTCACGCCCGGCGGGTCAACCGGCCACCGCCGTTGCGGAAGCGCGCGTGCCCGTCCCGGACGTCGTGGTAGGAGACGAGCAGCAGCCGCAGGTACCCGTCGAACGTCTCCGCCGGGTAGCCGGCCGGCGCGAACAGCCCGGGCCGGACCGGCACGTACCGCTGCGGCGGCGCGGCGGTCGCGCCGCCGGCGAACCGGGTGAAGATGCGCTCCTGGGAGGCGTCGGCGGGCTCGTAGGTGACCCGTTCCTCCAGCTGCCCGTCGAGGATGCTGACGTCGATGCGCAGCTGGTTCGAACGGTAGGTGCCCACGTAGGGCGTGAGGTCGACGTCGGGCTGCGGTCCGGTGAGCAGCGAGGGGATCCGGACGCCCAGGTGCTCCTCGAGCAGCGTCCGGAGGATCCGGTCGTGCAGCATGATCGCGCCGGGCGTGTTCCCGAAGGCGGCGAAGACGAAGTCGTGCTCCGGTACGACGCAGAGGATGGCCACGCCGCCGGGCGAGGCGCCCGACATGGCGAGGACGGTCGTGTCGCCGAACGGGTAGCGCACCCAGCCCAGGCCCATCGGCGGGACGTTCGGGGTGGCCATGTCGTGCCAGACCTCCTGCATCAGCGCGACCGACGCGGCCGACAGGACGCGGGTGCCGCCCGGGGAGACGCCGCCGGCGAGGTGGGTGCGCCCAAAGGCGAGCAGGTCGGCGACGGTCCCGATCGGCGTGCCGCCGGCCGGGCCCCAGGTGTCCGGCAGGGTGAACATGGTCGTGGGCCGGGCCTCGCCGGTCCCGGCGTCGGGGAAGTGCCCGACCGCGGTGCTGCGCAGGATGGCCTGCTCGGCCGAGGTCCCGGAGTCCCGCATCCCGACGGGCGCGTAGACGTCGCGTTCGAGCAGCTCGGGGAAGGACAGGCCGGTCACGGCCTCCAGCAGGCGCCCCGCGACGATCATGCCGCCGTTGGAGTAGCTGAGCTGTTCGCCGGGCTCGAACAGCGTCCCGCAGCTGCCCGCCAGGCCCTCGACGTAGGTCTTGAGCGCGTCGCGGCCCTGGGCGTCGGGGAAATAGAGGTCGGCGTCGATGCCGTTGGTGTGCGAGACCAGGTGCCGGACCAGGATCTTGTCCGCCGCACCCGGGGTGGCCAGGGCGAATTCCGGCAGGTAGGCGACCACGGGTTCGTCGAGGTCCAGCCGCCCGCGTTCGACCTGCTGCAGGACGAGGGTGGTGGTGAGGACCTTGGTGACGGACCCGAAGAGGAAACCGGTGTCTTCGCGCATCGGCGCCCCGGTGGCGACGTTGGCGGTCCCGTGCGCGACGACGACCTGCTCGCCGGCGTGGTGGACACCCGCGACGAACCCGGGGACGTCACCGGTGAGCTGCTCGCGGATCCGGGCTTCGATGGTGGTTTCGTTCATGACCGCATCGTCGAACCCTGCCCCTGGGGCAGGGTCAAGCCCGGATCCGGCGGCCGGCGCCCGGCCGTCCAAGGTTTCTTCAAGGTCCGGCCGCGAGAGTGGCGGATGCGAACTCCGCGACGAGCCGGCGCCGATCGTCGCGGCCAGGTGCGGGTGAGCGGGCTCGGCTGGGGGTGGGGCCCGCTCACTCCGCGTGCCGCCCGAGGTGACGGCGGGGCCGGGTCAGCGGGTGAGGAAACCGCCGTCGACGAAGAGGTCGTGGCCGTTCATGCCGCCGTTGCGGAGCAGGAAGTCCGTGGCGTCGGCGATCTCCGCCATCGTCACCAGGCGCCCGGTCGGCGTGCGCTCGGCCTGCTGCCCCAGGTCGGCGTCGCGCCACCGCGGGCTGTCGCCGACCAGGCCCGGGTGCAGGGCGTTGACCCGGTGCGGCGCGAGTTCGATCGCCAGCGTCTTCACCAGGCCGGTGACGGCGCTGTTGAAGGTGGTGATCACGGTCGAGCCCGGGTAGGGCCGTTCCTTGGCCAGGCCGCCGAAGAGGACGACCGACGCCTCCGGCGTGAAGCGCTCTCTGAGCACTCTGACGGCTTCGGTGTAGCCGACCAGCTTCGTCGTCACCGCGGTGATCGCCGCGGCGACGTCGAAGTCCCGCAACGTGTTCGGGCGCTGGTGGCTGGCGGTGATCACCAGGTGGTCGAGGTCCGGCACCCCGGCGGCCGAGGCGGCGATGGTCTCCGGCCGGGCGAGGTCGAGGCCGAAACCGGCCGCGGCCGGCCCGATCTCCTTGGCGACCGCCTCGGCGCGGCTCGCGTCGCGGCCGGCGACCACGACCGTGCCGCCCCGGTCCGCGTGCCGCTGGGCGATGTACCGGCCCAGGCCGTCGGTGCCGCCGATGATCAGCATGGTGCTCACGAGTGCTCTCCGTCCTGTTGACCACTTGGTCATTAACCAGCATAGTGCGCTTGCTGACCACTTGGTAAATTGACCGGCATGACCCGACGCCCGCACCGCCGTGATCCGGAAGGCCACCGCCAGGCCATCCTGGACGCCGCCCGCACCTGCTTCGGCGAACGCGGGTTCGCCCGGGCGACCGTGCGGGAGATCGCGTCGCGCGCCGGCGTCACCCACGGCCTGGTCCTGCGGCAGTTCGGGTCGAAGGAGCAGCTGTTCCTGGCCGCCGTGCCGGGCCACCGGGAACTCGACGCAGTGATCGCCGGCGACCCGGATACGCTGCCCGAACGCGTCGCGCACGCCTACGTCGAGCGGATGGAGACCGGCGCCGCCGTCGACCCGCTCGTGGTCCTGCTGCGCAGCATCGCCTCGGACCAGCAGGCGGCGGCGAAGCTGTACAGCGCGATGGAAGCGAGCAGCATCCGGGCCTACCGCGAAGTCGTCGACGGCGAGGACACCGCCGTCCGCGTCGCGATGCTCGGGGCGCAGCTGATCGGCGTGACGGTCAACCGGTACATCGCCCGGACCGGGCCGCTCGCCGACCTGCCCGCGGCCGAGCTCGCCGCCCACCTGGCGCGCGTTCTGCGGACCATTCTCTTCGACGCTTGAAACGTAATAATCACGCGTTGACGCTCCACTGTGCGGCGTAGTAGCGTCACCGCGCTGCGGTATTGAAACCTTTTAACTCGGCGGAGGAGGCGCGCGTGAAGGTCGCCGTGCTCGTCACCTGCATCAACGACGCGCTGTTCCCCGAGACCGGCAAGGCGGTGTTCCGGCTGCTGCGCCGGCTCGGCGTGGACGCGGACTTCCCGGCGGCGCAGACCTGCTGCGCCCAGCCGATGGTCAACACCGGCTACCTCGACGAGGCCGTGCCGGTGGTCCGCGCGTTCGCGCGGGCGTTCGCCGGGTACGACTGCGTCGTGACGCCGTCGGGTTCGTGCGCGGGGTCGGCCCGGCACCAGCACGGCCTCGTCGCCCGGCGCGCGGGGGAGCCCCTGGACCGGGGGCCGAAGGTCTACGAGCTGAGCGAGTTCCTCGTCGACGTGCTCGGCGTGACCGACGTCGGCGCCTACTTCCCGCACCGCGTCACCTACCACCCGACCTGCCACTCGCTGCGCATGCTCGGCGTCGGCGACAAGCCGCTGCGGCTGCTGCGCGCGGTCCGCGGGCTCGACCTCGCCGAACTGCCCGCCGCGGACGAATGCTGCGGCTTCGGCGGCACCTTCGCCGTGAAGAACGCCGAGACGTCCACCGCCATGGGCGCGGACAAAGCCCGGCACGTCCGCGGCACCGGAGCGGAAGTGCTCGTGGCGGGCGACAACTCCTGCCTGCTGCACATCGGCGGCCTGCTGTCGCGGCAGCGGTCCGGCGTCCGCGTGCTGCACCTGGCCGACGTGCTGGCTTCGACCGAGGAGGACGCGTGAGCGCCACGTTCGTCGGCATGCCCGCCTTCCCGGCCGCGGCCCGGGAAGCACTGGCCGACACCCAGCTGCGGCGCAACCTCGCCCACGCCACCGGCACGATCCGGGCCAAGCGCGCGGCCGTCGTCGGCGAGGTCGCCGAGTGGGAGGAGCTGCGCCTGGCGGGCGCGGCGATCAAGGACAACACCCTGCGCCGCCTCGACGAGCACCTGCTGACCCTCGAAGCGGCGTTGCAGGCCAGGGGAGTGACCGTGCACTGGGCGCGTGATGCCAAGGAAGCCTGCGACGTCGTCGCCGGCATCGCGCGCGGCCACGGCGTCGACGAGGTCGTCAAGGTCAAGTCCATGGCGACACAGGAGATCGGCCTCAACGAGGCCCTCGCCGAGCACGGCGTCACCGCCTGGGAGACCGACCTCGCCGAGCTCATCGTGCAGCTCGGCGACGACCTGCCCAGCCACATCCTGGTGCCGGCGATCCACCGCAACCGCGCGGAGATCCGGGAGATCTTCCGCCGCGAGATGGCCGGGGCGGGCCGTCCGGCGCCCGAAGGCCTGACCGACGACCCGGCCGAGCTGGCCGGCGCGGCCCGGCTGCACCTGCGCGAGAAGTTCCTGCGGGCGAAGATGGCGGTTTCCGGCGCGAACTTCGCCGTCGCCGAGAGCGGCACCCTGGTCGTCGTCGAGTCCGAGGGCAACGGCCGGATGTGCCTGACCCTGCCCGAGGTGCTCGTTTCGGTGGTGGGCATCGAAAAGGTCGTCCCCACCTGGCGCGACCTCGACGTGTTCCTCCAGCTCCTGCCGCGCTCCAGCACGGGGGAGCGGATGAACCCGTACACGTCGACCTGGTCGGGCGTGACCCCGGGCGACGGGCCGCAGGAGATGCACGTGGTGCTGCTGGACAACGGCCGCACCCGCGCGCTCGCCGACGAGGTCGGCCGGCAGGCGCTGCGCTGCATCCGCTGTTCGGCGTGCCTGAACGTCTGCCCGGTCTACGAACGAACGGGCGGCCACGCCTACGGCTCGGTCTACCCGGGCCCGATCGGCGCGATCCTCAACCCGCTGCTCAAGGGTGTCGGCGTCGACGAGCAGACGGACTCGCTGCCGTACGCGTCCAGCCTGTGCGGCGCGTGTTTCGAGGCGTGCCCGGTGCGCATCGACATCCCCGAAGTCCTGGTCCACCTGCGCTCCCGGGTGGTCGACGCGCACCGCGGCGGAACGCCGAAACCGGAGGCGGTGGCGATGAAAACGGCGTCGTGGGTGCTCTCGGACGCCCGTCGCCTGGGTCTGGCCGAACGCGGCCTGGGCGTAGCGAACCGGGCGTTGACCCGCTTCGGCCGCCGGGTGCTGCCGGGCGGCCGTCGTGCCTTGTCCCGCCTGCCGTGGCCGGGTTCACTGTGGACGAACGCGCGCGACCTGCCCGCCCCACCACCCGAGTCGTTCCGGACCTGGTGGCGCAAGCGATGACGGCCCGCGAGGAAATCCTGGCGGCGGTCCGCGGCGCGCTGCGGCACGCGGACCGGACCGAAGCCGAGGTCCCGCGCGGATATCGCGGTATCGCAGCCACGGACGTCGTCGCCCTGTTCGCCGAGCGCGTCGTCGACTACCGCGCGGCGCTGACGCGGTGCACCCCCGCCGAGCTGCCGTCCGCCATTCGCACGGCTCTCGGCTCGGCACAGAAGGTGTTGGTACCGCTCGGGTTCCCACTCGACATCGGCGGCACTTCGGCGGACCTGACAGAGTACGACGCGGTGGTCACGACGGCCGCACTGGGCATCGCGACAACGGGCACCATCGTCCTCGACCACGGCCCGGGCCAGGGCCGGCGGGCACTGAGCCTGGTCCCGGACGTGCACGTGTGCGTGCTCCGCGCGGACCGGATCGTCCCGGGAGTACCGCAGGCCGTGGCGGCCCTGGACCCGGCCCGCCCGCAGACGTGGATCAGCGGCCCGAGCGCGACCAGCGACATCGAGCTGACCCGGGTGGAAGGCGTGCACGGGCCGAGGAAGCTGCACGTGATCGTGGTGGCGGAGTAGTCCGGCCGGCGTGGGCATTGCCTGCTTGCACGCTCGGCGAGCCCGGCCGGTTGCCTCCGTCCGGTGTCGGCTTGCTCGCAGGTCAGGGCGGGTTTTCCGGGTCTACCCTGAGGCGATGACGCTGGGGATGGACCGGGATGCGACGAAGCACCGCCGGTGGCAGAACACCTTTCTGGCCGGCGCGATCGTCTTCGGCCTGACCGGGCTCGGGGACGCGGCGGGGACGGTCTACGGGCTGGCGACGCCCGGGTACGTCTTCGAAGACGGCGAACTCACGATCGAAATCCTGGCCTTCGTCCTGGCCGGTGCGCTGGTGCTGGGCTGCGTCGCCCTCGGGCGGCGGCACGACCGGCAGCGCGCCGCGCTGGTCGCCGAGCACGAACACTGGCTGCCCGCGCTGACCGCACGCAACGGGCAGGAGCAGGTCGACCTCGACGCCGAGACCGCCCGGTTGCGGTTGCTGGCGCTGCGGTCGGCGGGTCTCGTGCTGGTCTGGACGGCCGTGCTCGCGGGGGTGGTCGCGGGCCTCGTCGCGCTGAGCGCGTCGGCCGATCACCTGCTGAAGACCGGGGCGCGCGTGACCGGCGAGGTGCTGGCCGTCTCCAAGCACAGCCGGAGCCAGGACACGATCCGCGTGGTGTACCCGGTGGGCGACGACGACGGCTACCGGTACGCCGACATCGTCTGGGACTCCGGCCGGCCCTACACCAAGGGCCAGCGGATCACGGTCATCTACGACAAGGCCGACCCCGCCCGGGTGCGCACGCCGGACGAGCCCAACGACGACCAGACCCTGACGTGGGTCCTGCTGATCGGCGCGTGCGCCGGCGTGAGCGGGCTCGTGCTGTCGGTCATCGCCGCGGTGAACTGGCGCCGCCGGCACCGCGCGGTCCTCGCCACGGGCTGGCGGATCGCGTCGGTGACCGTCGTCCCGGACTACCCGGTCCGCCGCAACAGGCACATGCCGGACATCGAAGCCGAGTACCGCGACGGCACCCGCATGACGCTGCGCGCGGCGATGTCGACCCACGGCTCGGTACCGCTGAAGCACGAACCGAACCGCCGCGCTTGGATCGGCGGCACCGACCGCGACATGGTGGTCCTCTTCCCGAACGGACGGTGGCGCCCCGGCCCCTACACGGTCCCGGCGTACGCGTTGAACATGCGAACCGAGCCGGCGGCCGAGGTCCCGGAGGACCCGGAGAAGGTGGCGTTCGCGAACCGCAAGCTGCGCTGGTTCCTGATCGCGATGGGCGCCTGGTACGCCACGCTGATCGCGGTGGTGGTCGTACTGGTGACGCTGGAGCTGGCGTGGCCCTTGTTCGTCGTCGGGGTGGTGGGCTCGCTCGCGCCGATCCCGCTCGCGCAGATGTACTTCACCCGGGTCCGAACGGCCTTGGAGGACAAGTGATCCCGCTTTATCGACGAAACGAACTTCAGTCGGCTTCGTAGATTTCCGCTTTCAGGATCGTCCGTTTGGGTACAACGTAACCGCGGTGCATCTTGACAAGAAGGTCGACGGCACCCACTGCCAGGCGGTGGGTGTCTTGGACCACAGTGGCGCGAAACGGACTGTCCGCGGTGTCGATCAGCGTCCTGGCCTCCAGTACACCGTCGATGCCCACCACTACAGTGGCGTGTGTCGCCGCTGACGCGGCCGCCTCGACGGCATCGACCGCGCCGAGGGCCATCTCGTCGTTGGTGCAGAAGATCGCGTCGAGGCACTGGCCCGGTTTCAGTTGCCGGATGTGGGTCCGTACCGCGTTGTACGCCCGTGAACGCACGAACTCGCATCGATCGTCGATGACGACCTCGGCGCCAGGCAATCCGGAGCGCAACACATCTTCGCAGCGTTGTTGCCGGCTCTCGTGTTCATGACTGGCGATGATGAGCACATGCGGTCCTGTCTTCGCTCGCAACTGCTTGACCAGCCACTGTCCTGCCATTTCGCCGAGCTCGCCCGTGTCGTAGCCGATGAACGTGCTGTTGGACGGGTATTCGGACTCGGTCGGGAATGGATCGAGATCGGAAAACACGATCGGCATACGCGACTCTTTGCAGAACGTCACCAAGTCGCCGCGCAGCCTGGCCACCTCTCCGGCGACTATGATCCCGCCGATGAAGGCGTGTCTCCGGCTCAGGATGCGGCGTAGGTTATGAGCTTGTGCCCCCGCGTCATAGTCGCGGTCCGGCACTTTGAGTACGAGGTCGACATTCTCTCGGTCGAGAGCGCTGTGCACCCGCTGAACCAGCGCCGCCACGTAATATTTCTGGTTGAACGCCGAAGTCATCATGAAAGCCGCGGTCGGCCTCCTCCGTGGCGTCGTCGCGGCAAGAGCCCAGATGACGATCGCAACGACGACGGAAACCAGAGCGGACCAGAAGGTCGTGGCACCCGCCGAAATCCCCACTTGCAGGACTTTCACGAGGACGATCAGGATGACGCCGCTCGCGACGGAAGTGGTCATCGCGAACAGCGCGGGCGTCTTGTCCCGGTCAAGCCAAGCCATCCAGGCACCCCCTCAAGCGGTGTTGACCGGCGACAAGCCTACTGACACCGGGCGGCAGGTCAGCCCGATGCGACCGTTCAGGGTCTTCCCAGCCGAGATCCCCTGACGGACACACACCCAACTGCCGAATCGGCTGTGTGCACGGTGGCGGATCGACATATTCTGCTGGTGTGATCGAGATCGGTTCGCGGGCGCGCACCCTGCCGGCACCTCCGTCCGTCGTCTGGGAATCGCTCGTGGAGCCTCGCCGGCCGGGGGCTCGTCCTTGGCTTCGCTTGCTGGCCGACGAAGTCGATCCCCGGGTCCTCGCCGCGGACGAGCCCGGCCGGGTCGTGTGGTCGTCACTGTGGCCGAGCCGGCCCGAGGACCAGGTCCATTTCACCCTGACGGCTTCCCCGGACGGCGGGACGTTGCTGAGGTTCACCCTGCTGACTCCCGCCGAAGCGCCCGACCAGAGCAAGACCGGACACCTCCGGCGACGGCTCAACCAGCTGCTGTTCGCCGATCTTCGCTACTCCTACGGACAATGACTTCACCGGCCGGACTTCACCTGCCGCCGGAGATCGCGGAAGCGGGTTCGGCGGACTAGGCTCGGAGATCTCCGATATCAACGGTCAGCGCGGAACCGAGGGAGCTGCCCACGTGGTCGAGACGCACGACATCGTTCGCCCGCCTGCCGAACTCAGTGCGGCCCTCGCGGCCATCGGCAGCGCGACCGCCAGTGGCGAACTCAGCCGGATGGGGATCCGCAGCGCCTTCATCCAGGGGCCCGTTTCGGTGACCCCCGGTGTGCGCGTGGCCGGGCCCGCGCTGACGCTGCAGTTCCTGCCCAAACGGGAGGACCGCTACCCCGTCGACGAGTACGAGGAACCGGAAAAGCAGCTGCACCGGCACGTCATGTACCACACCCGGCCCGGCGACATGATCGTCGTCGACGCGCGCGGTGACATGAGCAGCGGTGTGTTCGGCGAGATGATGCTGACCTACTTCAAGGGCCGCGGTGGCGCCGGCGTGGTCGTCGACGGGTGCCTGCGTGACACCGGTGAGGCCAAGCAGCTCGGGCTCGGGCTGTGGATCCGGGGCGCCACCCCGAACTTCCACGCCCAGACCGGCATCGTCCCGGCCGCGGTCAACGTGCCCGTCGCCTGCGGCGGCACCCTCGTCGAGCCGGGCGACATCGTCGTCGCCGACGACGACGGGGCGGTCGTGGTGCCGGTCAAGCTCGCCCCTGCACTGGTGGCACACGCCCAGGAGCACGCGGAATGGGAGGAGTTCTCCCGCATCCGGCTCTCCGAGGGCGGCGACATGCGGCTGTACTACCCGCTGTCGGACGAAGCCCGGCCGGAGTACGAACGGTGGCGCGCCGAACAGGGCCGCGCCTAGCTCCACAGCCGGTCGTGGCTGGATTCGGCGTCCCAGTGCGTCGTCTCGGCGAAGAACACCGGGTCGCGCGGGTCGAGGTGGCGGCGCAGCAGTTCCTCGTCCAGGTCGCCGAATCCGAGGCCCGGCGTGTCCGGCACGGTGATGTGGCCGTCGTGGATCAGCGGGCGGGGGAGGCCGGTGACGAGGTCGCTCCAGAAGTCCACGTCGGCCGCGTGGTGTTCGAGGGCCAGGAAGTTCTCCGTCGCCGCCGCCAGGTGCACGCACGCCATCGTCGCGATCGGTGACGCCGCCAGGTGCAGCGCCATCGCGATCCCGCGCTCCTGCGCGTAGTCGCCGAGCCGCTTGGTCTCCGCGATCCCGCCCGCCGTCGCCGGGTCGGGGTGCACGACGCGGATCGCACCCGCGTCCAGCAGCGGCCGGAAGCCGTCGAGCAGGTAGATGTCCTCGCCGGTGCACGTCGGGACGGCGACGGCCTCGGTGAGCCGGCGCCACTGGCCGGTCAGCTGCCACGGGATCAGGTCCTCGATCCACGCCAGCGTGAACGGCTCCAGCGCGCGGCCGATCCGGATGCCCGAGTCGAGGGCGATGTGGCCGAAGTGGTCGGCGGCGAGCGCGACGTCGTAGCCGACGACGGACCGCACGATGTCCACATAGGACACCAGGTGTTCGACACCGCGCGCGGTGACCTGGATGCCGGTGAACGGGTGCATCGTCGTGACGTCGTCCCGCGCGCCCGGCGGCGCGATCAGCGCTCCCGGTACGTCCCACAGCAGGTCGATGCCCACGTCCATCTTCAGCATGGTGAACCCGCGCCGCTTGCGCTCCAGCAGCCGGGCGCCCATCTCGTGCGGGTCCGGCAGCGACGGTGTGTCCGCGTAGCAGCGGATCTCGTCCCGGAACCGGCCCCCGATCAGCGCGTACGCGGGCACGCCGTACGCCTTGCCCGCCAGGTCCATCAGCGCCATCTCGACGCCGGACACCCCGCCGCCCTGCCGGCCGTGGTGCCCGAACTGCTTGATCTTGCGGAAGATCTTGTCGACGTTGCAGGGGTTTTCGCCGACGAGCCTGCTCTTGAGCACGAGCGCGTAGGTGGCGCTGGCCTGGTCGCGCACCTCCCCGTAGCCGGACAGGCCCTGGTTGGTGTCGATCCGGATGATCGACGAACGGAACGGCACCCCGGCCAGATTGGCCACCCGCAGGTCGGTGATGCGCAGGTCGCTCGGCCGGGACGCCGTCGCGACGTGCTCCTCCGAGACGGCGCTCATCCCTTCACCGCCCCCGCGGTGAGGCCTTCGGTCAGGAACCGCTGCCCGAACCCGTACATGAGCACGACCGGGATGCTGACCAGCAGCGAGGCCGCGGCCAGCTGTCCCTGCGGCACGACGTCGCCGAAGATCATCGACTGCATGCCGACCGGCAGCGTCTTGTTTTCGTTCTTGGTGATGAACACGAAGGCGAACAGGAACTCGTTCCACGCGTTGGTGAGCGTGAACAGCGCGACGGCCAGCAGGCCGGGTTTGGCCAGCGGCAACACGATCCGGACGAACGCGCCGAACCGCGTGCAGCCGTCGACCAGCGCGGCCTCCTCGAGGTCGGCCGGGATCGACTTGAAGTAGCCGACGAGCAGCCACGTCGCGAACGGCAGGGTGAACGTCGGGTAGGCGAGCACGAGCGACCACAGCGAGTCGTTGAGCCCGATCCCGCTCATCAGCTGGTACAGCGGGATGAACAGCAGCGCGCCCGGCATCACGTAGGTGAGCAGGATCGTCACCGTGAAGCTCTCCGAACCCCGGAACTTCAGTCGTGCCAGCGCGTAGCCGGCCAGGGCCGCGCAGATCAGGGCGATCACGGTGGACGCCACCGACACCAGGATCGTGTTGACGTACCAGGTGCCGAACGCGCCCGTGAACAGGTTGGTGAACTGCTCGGTGGTCCACGGGGTCGGCCAGAGGTCGTCGGTGCGCGCGACGATCTGTCCGTCGGACTTGAAGGCCGTGATCGTCATCCAGTAGATCGGGGCGAGCACGAAGCCCAGCAGGCCCACGAGCGCGACCCCCGAGCCGGTGCCGCCGACCAGGCGTGCGGCGAGCCGCTTGCTTCGCGCGGCGAGCGCGGAAACCACCCGGCCGACCACGGCCGCGAGCACCACGAACACGCCCAGCAGGAGCGCGGCCTTCCACACGATCTGCGGCGACGCCCAGACCAGCACGAGCACCGAGGCCACGACGATCACCCACGGCAGCGCCCGGCGCTGCACGGGACTCAGCCGCCGGTGCCCCAGGTCGGCCGCGCCCGGCTGGTCGCTGCGGCGCATCATCCGCACGAGGATCACCACGAGGACGGCGATGACCGGCAGCATCACCAGCGTGACCGCGGCGCCCGCGCCGAGCTGCAGCTGCTGGATGGCCTTCGAGTAGGCCACCATCACGTACGGGGCGGTGGCGTCCCCCGGTCCGCCCTGGGTCATCAGCCAGATCAGGTCGAAGTTGTTGAACGTCCAGATCGACGACAGCAGCACCGTCACGATCATGACCGGACGCAGGCCCGGGAGCGTGATGTGCACGAAGCGCTGCCACGGCGAGGCGCCGTCCACCATCGCGGCCTCGTGGAGATTGCTGTCGATCGCCTTGAGCCCGGCCAGGAACGTCACCGTGAAGAACGGGATGCCCTTCCAGACGTTGACCAGGATGACCGCCGGCATGGCGAGCGCGGGGTCGGACAGCCATTCCGCGGGCCACTTGTCGACGAGCCCGATCGCGGCGAGGAAGGGCCCGATCCCGGAGTCGGTGAGCAGGACGTTGACGCTGCCGAAGATCGGGTCGAGCAGCGACCGCCAGGTGAACGCCGTGACGACCGTCGGGATCACCCACGGCAGCAGGATCACCCCGGCGACGATCGCCCGGCCGCGGCGCATGTGGTGCAGGATCATCGCCGCGATGAGGCCGAGGGTCACCTTGAAGATCTCGGCGTACGCGGTGAAGACGAACGAGTTGAGCACTCCCTTGTGGAACAGGGCGTCGTCGATGAGGGCGGTGTAGTTGTCCAGCCCGACGAAGATCGTCTCCGCGCCGTGGCGTTCCGTGACGCTGGTGAAGACCGAGCTGACGATGGGGAACAGGATCAGGCCGGCGACCAGCACCAGCGTCGGCCCGATGAACACGGCGGCGAGGCGCCAGTCGCGCCCGAGCCGCCGCTGCGTTCCGGTGAGGGAGGAAGACGCGCCCGGCGCCGGACGGGCCGGCGCCGGGCGCGGACGCAGGACGGTCACTGCCGGTAGCCCTGCTGCTCGAAGATCTGCACGATCCGGCCGTGGGTCGCGGCGACGGCGTCGGCCGGCTTGGTGCCCTGGATGACCGACTGCATCATGTCGGTCAGCAGGTAGGCGGCGAGGGCGGCCTGCTCACCGGGGCTCGGGGCCTGGGGGAACGCGTACCCGGTCTTGGTGGTCACCGGCAGAGGCGTGCGGGTCTGCTCCCGCAGCGCCGGGAAGGCCGGGTCACCGCTGGTGTAGTACGGGTCGGAGTCCCAGACCTTGCTCCACGACGGGTTGACCAGGCACGGTGCTTCCTTCGCGACTCCGAGCAGCGCGCTCCCGCCGGCCATGAACTTCGCCACCAGCTTGGCGAGGTCGGGGTTCTTCGCCCCCTTGAACACGACGAACGAGTTGGACTCGCCGTACGCGAGCGGCCGGTCGAGCGCCGGTCCGGTGGCGCCGTTGAACACGTGCGTGTTGGCGTACACCGGGTTCTTCTTGGTCTTGGAGTCGGCGTAGACGCTGAACTGGTTGAGCGTGAGCCCCAGGATCCCGGCCAGCCAGTTCTCGTTGTTGCTCGAGTCGGTCCAGCTCCCGACCCCGGGCGGCAGCATCGGCTTGTACTTCGGGTTCGTGTAGATGTCGCCGATGAACGTGACGGCGGCGACGGTCTCCGGCGAGTTGAACACCACCTTCGTGCCGGTGTTGTCCGCGATCGCCCCGCCGTAGGTGTCGATGACGTTCTGGATGAAGCCGTTGGCGTCGCCGGAGCGGTTCACCGTGAGACCCCAGCCGAAGCGCCGCTTCGCCGGGTCGGAGACCGCCAAGGCGTTGTCGCGCAGCTCTTCCCACGTGTAATAGGGTTTGAGTGGGAGCCCCTTTTCGGCGTACCAGTCCTTGCGCAGGTACATCCCGGACGCGATGAAGTGGTACGGGATCGCGAACCAGCGCCCGTCGAACACGCAGAACTTGGTCGACGCCGTGGCCGGCTCCCCGTAAAGCGCTTTCATCTCCGTGACCACGTCGGTGACGTCGGTGAGGGCGCCGAGGTTGTGGAGCTGGCCGACGAACCGCCGGTCGCTCACGAAAGCCAGATCGCGGTTGGTGCCCGCCTTCACCTCCGCGTCCATCTTCGCGACCATGTCGCCGGCGTCGCCGGAGACCAGGTCGTTGCGGATCGTGGTGCCGGTGGCCTGCGCGAAGACCTGCAACGACCGGTCCAGCGCCTTGTTGGCGGCTTCCGAATACAGCTTCTGCGAAAGCATTCCCACCGAGCCGCCGCGAAGCGCGGCCGCCTGGTCGAGCAGCGGCTGGGGCACCTGGACGTCGACCTTCGGTGCGGGTGCGGGATCGCTCCCGCACCCGGCGAGACCGAGCACGCCCAGCGCGCTCACCCCGAGGAACGTGCGTCTCGACAGGTCATTCTTCTCTTCCATGACAACTCCTCGTACCGACGGGGCGACAGTGCGTCCGGCGGGGCAGCGGGGCGAGTGCCGCGCTGTGAGTCTTCAGAGCGGTGAGTCTTCAAAACTGTGAGTCTTCAAGCTGCCGGTCGTTCATGCGGCGAAGGACGCCGAACTGCTGATGCGTTGTCCCGGCAGCCCGTCGAACAGCCCCGCCGAGCCGCGGGGCCGCCACAGCGGTACCGGGCCCGCGCCGGGCACGGGGTCGAGCGCCAGGGCGGCCGCCTGTTCCGCGGAGTCGAGCGCCCGCTGGACGACCATCGCGTTGGCCACGCTCTGCGCGACGCTGCCGACCGGCCGCACGCCGAACTGCACGGCGTCGGCGAAGTCGACGAGCTCCGCGCGGTAGCCGTTGTCGCTCCCGCGGAAGACTGTCGTGTGGGTGCTGGCGTCCGGGCTGCTGCGCGTCACGTGCCGCTCGGACTCGGACCCGGCGAGCACGAGCACGCCCTCGGTACCGTACAGCCGCATCTCGTTGGGCTCGGGCGGCACCGGGATCTCGGGGAAGGACGCGGTGTAGTTGCCGATGGCGCCTCCGGTGAAGACGAGGTTGAGGGTGAGGTCCGACGGTGCGTCGATCGTGCTGTTGGCCGCCTGCACGGCACCGTGCACCCACGCGACGTCACCGCAGAGCAGCCGGATCTGGGCGATGTTGTGCACGCCGAAGTCGAGGTGCACGCCACCGCGGTACTGCGGCCGCTGCCGCCACGGCGTGCTGGTGAACCGGCCTTCGCGGGGCACCACCTGCCCGGCGTGCCGCCACGCCATCAGGTGCGGGCGGCCGATCGCGCCGTCGTCGAGCAGGGCACGGGCGTAGCGCAGGTCGTCGCGGTAGAAGTAGTTCTCGCCCACCATGAAGGTGCGGTCCGGGTGCCCGGCCGCGAGGGCGAGGAAGGCCGCGGCCTGCTCCGCGTCGACGCCGGCCGGCTTCTCGCAGAACACGTCCTTGCCCGCCGCGAGCGCGTCGCACGCCACTTCGTACAGGTGCGGGATCGGCACCGAGATCAGCACGGCGTCCACGTCGTCGCGGGCCAGCAACGTGGCCCGGTCGGCGACGGCCCGGGCCGGATCGGTCCCGCTGTAGCCGGCGAACCGTCCGCGCTGCTCGGCGGAGGAGTCGGTGAACGCGGTGACCTCGTACCGGTCGGTGAGCCCACGCAACGCCGGCCAGTGCAGCTTTTCGACCGCGAGACCGGTGCCGATCAGCCCCAGCCGGATCGGTGGGTGCGCCGATGCTGCCATGCCTCGTCCGTCCTCGTCATCGGTTCCGGAACTCGGTCGTGCCCAGTCGCTAACGCCGCTTGGCGGCCCGCTTGCTTCGCTGCCCCTTCTCCGCGAGGAGCGTGGAATAGTTGTTGCTCAGGTGATTGCGCATCGCCGCGCGCGCCGCGGCCGGATCGCGCGCGACGAGCGCCTCGTAGATCTCCGTGTGCTGGGCCGTGGCGCGGTGCAGCCCGGCCGGCGCCTCGTTGGTGACGCGCCGGCTGGCCGTGCCGAGCCAGCGGGCGGAGTACATGATCCGGTCGAGGATGCGGTTGTCGGCCGCCCGGCAGATCTCCATGTGGAACTCGTGGTCGACCTCGAGGTAGGCCTCGGGGTCCGCCTCGAGCGCCGCCATCCGGCCGATCTCGCCCCGGAGCCGCTCCAGCGTCTCGTCGGTGATGCTGGCCGCGGCCATCGCGGCGAGCTCGGGTTCGAGCAGCGCGCGCATCTGGTGCAGTTCCTGCAGCAGCTCGTCGACGATCTCCGGGGGCAGCCACTCGATGAGCAACGGGCTCAGGTAATCCCACTCCGCGCGGGGGCGCACGACGACACGGCGGCCCTGCGCGACGTCGACGATGTCGAGCGAGGCGAGGATCTTGAGCGTCTCCCGCGCCACCACGCGGGACACCCCGAACTCACCCGAGATGTCGAGTTCCGACGGCGCCCGGCCGTCCTCGATTTCGCCGCGGACGATCCGCCGGGTCAGGTGGGCCGCCACCTGCACCGGGAGAGTCCGGACCTTGACAGCGTCCGGAGACTCTTGTCTCCTTGGCATGTCATCAGCTTATAGGACAAGTTGGACCTCGCGACAGTCCGTTCTTTTCGGCACTACCCGGCGGCGGGAGAGCAATGCGGATCGTGAACGTGACGACGGCGGTGGTGGCCTACCACGGTCAGGCCACCCTGGTGCGGATCGACACCGACGAGGGGCTCAGCGGGTTCGGCGAGGCCAATCCCGATGCCGGCGCGGCGGCGGTCGTCGGGATGATCGAGTCCCTGACGCCTTTGCTGATCGGGGAGGACCCGCGCAACGTCGAGCGGTGCTGGGAGAAACTGCGTCGCAGCAAGGTTTTCGCGGGCGCGCAGAGCGGGGTGTTCGTGATCGCCCTGTCCGGGATCGAGCTGGCGCTGTGGGACCTCGCGGGCAAGGCGGCGGGTCAGCCGGTCCACCGGCTGCTCGGCGGCAAGTTCCGCGACCGCATCCGGTTGTACGCCGACTGCGGCGACGGCGACGACCCGGCGGGCTCGGTCGCCGGCTGCGTCGACCGTGCCCAGCGGATGGTCGCCGAAGGCTTCACCGCCCTCAAGTTCGACATCGACGACCTGCACCACCCGGCCAAGCTCGACGCGTTCAACCACACGATCAACGCGGCCGAGCTGCGCTCGATGGTTTCGCGGGTGGCGGCCGTCCGGGAAGCGATCGGCCCGGACATCGACCTGGCGATCGACCTCCACGCCCGCTACGACGTGCCGAGCGCGTGCCGGATCTCGTGGGAGCTCGAGCCGTTCCGCTTGATGTGGCTCGAAGAGCCGCTGCCGGCGGAGAACGTCGACGCGCTGGTCCGCGTGCGCGAGCAGACCCGGACCCCGATCTGCGCGGGAGAAAACCTTTACCTGCGCTGGGGCTTCCGCGAGCTGCTCGAACGCGGCGCGGTGGACGTCATCGAGCCGGACGTCCCGAAGTGCGGCGGCCTCGCCGAGGCCAAGAAGATCGCCAACCTGGCGGAGCTGCACTACATCCCGTTCGCCCCGCACCTGGTGTCGACCCCCCTGGGCACGATGGCGACGTCCCAGCAGTGCGCGGCGATCCCGAACTTCTTCGTCCAGGAATGGCACGCCCTCGAGGAGCGCGCGGTGTGGGACAGCTACGTCCACGCTCCCGACGGAAGCGGCTCGATCGTGAAGGACGGCTACATCACGCTTCCCGACACCCCGGGCATCGGCGTGGAGCTCGACATGGACGGCGTCCGCGCCCACGCCGTCGAGGGGTACGGGGTGTTCGAATAGGCACCCGGGGCCCGGCTCGCAACCGGCTCGCGGGCGTCTCGAGAGCGATCCGCCGGGGATCGCTGTAGCTGCTGTCATCGGACCTGCCGCCGGTCAGCGAGCTCGCCGACCACCTTCACCGGCTTCTCGACCACCTCGAGCCGAAGGCCGAAACCCTGTGGCAGCTGAGCGATCAGGGGTACGTGGCCGACTGGTTCTGCCTGGCGGCGTCCCAGGCGACCGAGCACGCGATCGAGCTGGACCGCCCGCTCCTCCGCCGGCTGCTCGCCATCCCGGGCGACCTGCTCCTCGACACCATGGGCGACGACTGACGGCCACGTCCGCTCACGCTGCAGAGCGTGTCCGGTCTGCCCGTTCGTGATGGTCGCGGGGAAACATCGCCCGCGGGACGGCGGACTTGCCGGCCACGGTTCCTGCCCGATCGGGCAGTTCTTTCCGCCCTTTTCCGGAGCCCCGACGAGCGTTGTGGTCCCTCCCCCGGGCGGCTAGGCATGAGGTATGGCCGAGCGCCACATACCGAGCTTGGACCCCGAGGCCGCGCGAGCTCCCGTGCGAGGCCGGGAAGCTCACGGCGAGGTGGACACCGCGAGAGCGAAGGGCGCGGTGCAGCTGAACGCGAGCGCGCCTCGGACGTTGGTCGCTCTGCAGCGTTCGGCCGGCAACGCCGCCGTGGCGTCGATGCTCGCGCGCCGCCAGGCACCGGCCCCGTCGGTCGATTCGCCCGCCGCCTCGAGTGGCCCCGAGATCGTCGTGGATGCGCCAGTCGAGGCCGAGCGCGCCCTACCGGCGCTCGGCCCCGCGCCCGGTGCGCAGGCGCAAGGGGACTCCCCGCATGACCACGACGAGCCGTCGCCGTCGGACCACCCACCGGAGCTCGGCGACGTGATCGGCGCCGTGGGTGATGCCGGCGTGACGCCGGTCGACAGGCCGACGAACGACGACGATGCCGACCACGCGACCGCCCCTGCTCCGGGGGCTCCCGCGCCCGTCCAGCGCTTCGGGCTGTCCGACCTGCCCGGCGCGGGCCTGGTGACCCGCGCCGCCAACGCGGTGGGGGATTTCGCCGGGGCGGCACTGGACGCGGCGAAGCGCCGGATCGGCTCGTTGACCGGCTCATTGAGCTCCGGGTGGAACTCGCTGCGGTCGACGGCCGGGAACTTGCTGACCGGCCTGGGTGACGCGGCGCGCGGCGGCGTAGAGGAGGTCGGCCGGCTCGGGTCGTCGATCTCCGCCGGCGTGTCCGCGGGCTTCGGCGTTGCGACCAAGACGCTGAGCGGGTTGACCTCGAGCTTCACCCGGACGATGCACCGGGGGCTGGAGACCGTGAAGGGTTCCGCCGGCGCGCTCGGCCACGCACTGTCCAGCATGGACGCGGAGGGGATGCGCGCGGCGTACGCGTCGGTCAAGGGCTCGGTCGGCCGGGTCTTCGGCAACCTGACGGCCGCCGCGAGCGCGCTGAACGCGCGAAGCCGCGTCCTGTGGGAGGGGCTCACCACCCGCTTCACCGGCGCGGTGCGCAACCTCGGCACGTTCGCGTCGGGCGTGGTCGACCGGGTCCGGACGGCGGCGGCGGGTGCCCTCGCGCGGATCAGCGGCAGTTGGGAGCGACTGCGCGGGACGGCGGCGGACATCGGCGGTGTCGGCGGCGTGCTCGCCCGCGTCGCCACGGCGGTCGTGGACCGGTTGCTCTCCGGGCTGCGGTCGCTCTGGGACGGCATCAACTCGGCGTGGGCTTCCGTGCGGAACTCCCTCTCTGCGGTCTCCGCGCGGGTCGCCGCGCAGGTCAGTGCCGCCAGGGAGGCGGTCGAACGGCAGGTGAAGTCGTCGTTCGACCGGCTGCGCGCGAGCTGGACCGCCGCCACCGGCCGCGCGGCCGCGTCGACCCGCAGCGTGCTCGGCGGAGTGGCGGGCATGGCCGGTCGCATCGCGAGCTTCAGCCTGGACAAGACGATCACCCAGGTAGCGGCGATCTCCAAGTTCGTCAAGTGGGTGTCCTCGGCACGGGAGGAAGCGGACGCCGCCCTCCAGCGCCGCGGCGCGGAGATCGCCGGGACGATCGAGGCCCGGATGCCGGAGGGCGCACGGGAGCAGGTCCTCCAGCACGCTCCGGGCGCGAGCCCTGCGCCGGCCGGGCCGGGACGGGCTCCGGTCGTGCAGCGCCAGGCCACCGGGTCGGGCGAAGCCCGGTCGTCCCTCTCGTTCGGCCACGCGCTGTCCTCCGTCTGGACGGCGAGCGCGCACAAGTGGTCGAAGCTGAGCGTCAAGCAGCTCGTCATCGACCTCCTCAAGACGATGCTGTGGCCGTGGCCGGCCGTGGGGCACGAGTTCGTCGCGCTGGGGGAGGACTGGAAGTCCTCGGCGCACCGGCTGTTCACTCCCCGGGGCTCGTCGATCGGCACGTTCTTCCAAGACCTCTGGACCGACCTGCTCGCCCTCTTGGACTTCCCGCTCGCCCTCGTGCGACACGTGGTCAACATGGCCGGCGCCCTGATGGGCTGGGTGACGGTCATCCTCGCCGGTGCCGGCGCGGTCGTCTTCGGTGCGCTCGGGTCGCTGCTGGGCCCCGGTGGAACGGCCGCCGGCGCGATCGCCGGGGGCGCCGCCGGCCTCGCGGTCGCCGGTGCGGCCGGCGAGGCGGTGCTCGCCGCGTTCGTCGCCGCCCAGGCGACCGACCTCGTCAGACGGCTCGCCGAGCTGGTCAGCGCGAACCTGATCGCCGCGGAGCGCGACGAGGACGTGGACAAGTCCTCGGACAGCGCGATCGGACTCGCCGTGGCCGGCATCATCGCCGGGCTCGTGTGGATCGCGGGCGAACTCGCCGGGTCCTTCCTGGAGGCCGTCCGCAAGCTCAAGGCCCCGCCGGTGAAGGACCCGCCGCCACCCTCGGATCCCCACCCACCCGTGGTGGATGCGGACACCAAGCCGCCGGACGTGACCCCGAAGGAGCAGGTACCCGACCAGGAGCCGCCGGACCGGCAGAACCCGCCACCCATCGACGCGTCGGCGAAGGTCGCCGAACGGTCGGACGGCTCCTTCCGGTTGAACCGCAAGAACATCCAGAACGTGGACAAGATCATCGGCGACCCGGAGTCGCGGGTGTACGCCGACGCCAACCGGGAAGCGGTCGCGGCCGAGCTCGCCGCCGGCAAGTCCGGTGTCGAGCAGGTCTACTTGGGAGAGCAGGCTGACCAGTTGATCAACGGCTCGCTCGGGCAGGACCTGTCCGCCGACGTCGTGGCTGTGACCAAGAACAGCCAGTACCATGTCTACGAGGCGAAAGGCAGCGACATCACCCACGGTCTGGAGCAGCTTGAGCACACCTCGCAGCAGCTCGGCCCCGGTCGCGTGCTGCGGCAGACTATCGTGACCAAGGAAAAGATCACCACCCCCGGGTACACCGTGAAAGACAGCGTTCTGATGCTCAACGGCAAGCAATGCCTCGTCGACGGCAAACCGGTTTACATCAAGTTCACCACGCAGAGGGGTGGCCGGTGAGCACCGAACTGCGCATCGCCGTGTACTTCGACGACGTCCCGCCTCCTCCCGGCGAGCTGGTCTGCCGGCTCGCCGAGGTGTTCGCGGGGTGGCCTCAGGCGAGTGCCGAATTCCGCGGCCTGAAGGTGCTGAAGTCGGACCGGCACACGAAGGTCGGTGAAACGGCGTCTCCGCTGAGCACTGCCGGGTTGTGCGCCGCGGCGCACGACCACGGCGCCGCGGACGAGTTGTTTTCCACCCGGTCCTCGTTCAGCTGCTGGCGCTTTCCCCGTGGAACTCCGGAGCCCGGCTCGGCAGGCGTGTGGCTGGAGGCGTGGGGTCCGGAGTGGACGGTGCGCAACCACGAGGACCGCGCCATCGGGGGAGAGGCCGCGCTGTCGGTGTTCGACGTGCGCCCGTTCGTCGCGCTGCTCGACCCGGGGCCGCACGAGGCGCAGGTGAATCCACGGGTGGAGGAGAACCTCGATGCGTTGACCGCCTTGGTCTTCCGGTTGGTGGAAGCACTGACCCCGCGCAGCATCAAGGTGTTCAGCGCGCACGGGCTCTACCTGCCCACCAACGCTCACTTGCTCTACCTCAGGGACGAGGAGGTCGTCCTCGACGACCTGGCCCTGCTCGCGCGGGCCTGGACCGACGGACTGCCGGCACACCACACCGGGCCGCTCGCCGAGGCTCGCCCGGACGACATGGCGAACGGCTTCCACAGCTGGCGCACGGCCGAGCAACGCGAGCGCCTCTGGCAGGAGCTTTCGTCGCTGCTGCCGCGAGCGGCGGCCGTGACGGCGGAGAACGTGCGCACTGTGCTCAAGAGCAACCGCTTCGACACGTTCACCATGCCGGTGGGCGTGACGGTGCTGGACTACCCCCACTTCATGAACGCGTTCCTCGACCGGTTCTACCTGGAAGTCCTTGCTGCCGCGCGGTGACCGACCGCCCCGCGCCACAGCCGGGCGAAGCCGTCGTCCCGGCGACCGGCCGGCTGCACTCCACGTCTGGCCCTGATCGTGCGCAGGCGGCATCTCTGTCCGCACCCGGAATCCGGCACCGGACCGGGGCGATCGAGGTAGCCTGTCGACCTGTGGCTCCGAGCGAGGGAGATGCCGGTGGACGTGTCCTCAGCCGTCCCCGAGGAGCTGCGCCCGGTGGTGACGACGTCGTCCGGAACGGTGCGGCTGGTGTTGGTGCCGCGCGTCCCGAGCCTGGTGGCCAAGACGTGGGCCGGCAGCCTGGCCATCCCGTTCGCGGTGGCCGGCCCGCTGCTCGCCGTCGTGGTCCTGCCCGTGGTCGCGGTCTTCTTCGGATGGACCACGATGTGGCACACCGCCCTGGTGCTCGGCGGCGTCCTCGTCGCCCTCGGTTTGGTGCTGTCGGTCGTCATGCCGTGGAGCCTGCGTTCCGGCGCACGGTGGATCGAGCTGGACCCGGGGGAGGACCCGGTGCGGGTGCTCGTCAAACGGCTGTCCGGGGCGACGCACACCAGTGCGTTGCGCTCGATCACCGTCATCGAACACGTGAAGCTCGCCGAACCCGCCGGTGTCGAACTGGAGGTGCGCACGGCGGACGACACCGTCCGGGGCGTCGAGCGGATCGACGTGGCCGCCCGGACCCTGGCGGGGTGGCTGAGCAGCCTGCCCGGCGTCGAGGTCGAACACCGGAAGGTCGTCGACCGGATCAACCCGACCCGCGACCGCTGGTGGCGGCACACGCAAGTGGCCGCGGTGTGGGAAGTGCCCGCCGACGCCGTCCCCGTGATCGCGGACGAACTCGGCGTGCGCTGTGACGTCTTCGTGCCCCGGGCCGGCGCCATGCAGGGCCACACCCGCGCGATCGCCGTCTACGACCCGGACGACGTCCAGGAGATCACCGACCAGCTCACCGCCGAAACCGTCGCGGCGTTCATGCTGCGCCGGCTGACGAGCTTCACGCGTGAGGCGAGGCTGCCCGACGGCGACGACCCGCTGCTCCACCTCGTCAAGGACACCGCACTCGCCGAGCGGTACCGCACCGCGCTGCAGCAGCTGCGCGATCCCGGCCCGGAAACCCACCGCTACGTCACGTTCGCGCAGTACTCGCTGTGCCAAGCCGTACGCGGCGAGCCGATTCCGGCGGCAGGGCCACCACAATGGACACTGCCGTCCGACTTCGAAGCGGTACTCGCCACCTCGATGGCCGCCCCGTTCCCGAGACCGACCCGATACGCCTGAACGACGGCGGGGCCCGGCCCTCCGGCTTGACGTGGAGCGCGCTCCAGGTCCTAGCGTCGGAGGCGTTCGCAAGCCGTCGAGGTACCGCCCGGTCGGCCGGGCGGGAGGAGTGTCCGCGCATGATCACCCGCTGGGGGTTGGGCTGGTGCCGTATTCGCCGCTGGGGCGGGGATTCCTGACCGGCACCGTGGACCGTTCCACGCTGGGCGAGAAGGACTTCCGGCGCACGAACCCCCGTTTCGCCGGCGAGGCGGGCGAGGCCAACGAGAAGATCGCGCAGACGGTGCGCGAGGTAGCTGACCGGCTGGATGCCACCCCGGCCCAGGTGGCACTGGCCTGGGTGTACGCCCAGGCCGACCGGCTAGGGGTGGCGGTGGCGCCCATTCCGGGCACCCGCAGCCCGGCCCGGCTGCAGCAGAACGCGGCCGCGCTGGAGCTCACCCTGGATGCTGAGGCGCTGGCCGCGCTGGACCCGCTGAGCGACCAGGTGGCTGGCGAGCGCTACACCCCCGCGCACACCGCCGAGGTCGCTCGGGGCTGAGGTCGCCCGGTGGGCTCGACGCGTGCCGGGGCATGACCAACGAGACTCGTGGCGTGCAGACAGCCGCGAGTCCGTCGTCGACCTGGCCGCCCTGGCTGCACCTGCAGTTCGGCGCCTCACGCTTCACACGGTCGGCGACGCGCGCTCCAGGAATCGCAGCACAGCCAGGACTCGCCGGTGATCGCCCTCCGAGGCGGGCAGGTCGAGCTTGGTGAAGATGCTGTTGATGTGCTTGGCCACAGCGCTCTCGCTGACCACGAGCTTCTCCGCGATCCCGGCGTTGGACCGCCCCTCGGCCATCAGTCCGAGCACCTCCCGCTCCCGCCCGGTGAGCCGGTCCAGCGGGGTGTTCTGCCGCCGCACCAGCAGCTGCGCCACCACCTCGGAGTCCAGCGCGGTGCCGCCCGCGGCCACCCGGCGCAGCGACTCCAGGAAGACGCCCACGTCCGCGACCCGGTCCTTGAGCAGGTAGCCGACGCCGGTGGTGCTCGTCGAGAGGAGGTCGGCGGCGTAGCGCTCCTCGACGTACTGGGACAGCACCATGATCGCCACCTCGGGCCACTGCCGCCGCACCACCAGGGCGGCGCGGATCCCCTCGTCGGTGAAGGTCGGCGGCATCCGCACGTCCGCGATCACCAATTCCGGGCGGTGCCGCTCCACCGCGGCCAGCAGCCCGGCGGCGTCATCCACCGCGGCGGCCACCTCGAAGCCGGTGGTCTCCAGCAGCTTGGTCAGCCCCGCGCGCAGCAGCACCGAATCCTCGGCGATCACAGTTCGCACGGAAGCTCCACCACCACCGTGGTCGGCCCGCCGACCGGGCTGACCATCTCGAACCTGCCGTCCACCGAAGCCGCGCGCTGCGCCAGGCCGGCCAGCCCGGAGCCGCGGGCGGCGTCGGCGCCGCCGATCCCGTCGTCCGCGACGGACAGCCGCAGCAGGGCGTCGTCCAGCCACACGTCCACCCGGGCCGCGGACGCCTGGGCGTGCTTGGCCACGTTGGCCAGGGCCTCCGAGACCATGAAGTACGCCACCGCCTCGACCGTCGGCGGGACCCGCCGGGGCACGTTCACCGCCAGCCGCACCGGCACCGGCGAGCGGGCCGCGATGCCGGAGAGCGCCGCGTCCAGGCCGCGGTCCTCGAGAACCACCGGGTGCAGGCCGCGGACGAGGTCGCGCAGCTCACCGAGGGCCTCCTTGGCCTCCTCGTGCGCCTCGGCCAGCGCGGTCCGGGCGTCCTCGGGCAGGTCCTTCAGGGTCGCCCGGGCCAGCCCCAGGTTCATCGCCAGGGACACCAGCCGTTGCTGGGCGCCGTCGTGCAGGTCGCGCTCGATCCGGCGGCGCTCGGCGTCGGCGGCGTCCACCACCGCGGCCCGGCTCTCGGTCAGGTCGGTCACCCGGCGGGCCAGCCGCTCCGCCCGGCTGGGGCCGAGCAGGGTGGTGGCGAACCTCAGATCCCAGCGCACCGAGGCCATGACCAGCCAGGGCGTGAGATAGACCACTACCAGGCACCCGAGCGCCCTCCACAGCGCCAGGGATGTCGGCATGGACAGCAAGTTCCAGTTCGGGCCGAGAACGATCGCCGCACTCAGCCAGCCGAAGAAGATGAGCCCGGAGATCCACATGGTGCCCGCGATCACGCCGACCAGGTGGGCCGCCGGTCCCGCGATCAGGTGGTAGCAGGCCTGCCGCCAGGTGCGCGGGTGGCGCAGCCGCGCGCGCATCCGCTGGAGGAACGGCGCGTCCGCGGACGCCTTGTCCCGGGCCGTGTGCGGGGCCCGGGGGATCTGGGCGCCCCGGATCTCGTAGTACGCGTACCGGCGCAGCGTCGTGAGCTGAGGGCCCAGCAGCACCGCCGCCAGCGGCGGGAGGAACGCGCAGGCGAGGATCGACGGCAGGTAGCCGGGTGCGAAGAACGCCCACGGCAGCCCGATCAGACCCAGCGGCAGCAGGCTCAGCGCCGAGGAGAGGAGCACGAACCACAGGTCGCGCCACGCCCGCCCGCGCCAGGGCGTCAGCAGGAAGCGGCCGATCGGCGCCAGGACGGTGTTCATGGCCCCCAAGGTATCGACCACGTGACCGGTGCTCCATGGCTCTGGTGCCCGCTTCGGCCTGTACCTGGCACCACCCCCGGAACGGAAAGCCGCATTACTGATTCGCCGGGCCACGGCGGCCAGGGTGGTGATCGTGCCCGGCGCACCATCAGACGCCGACGCCGGGCGGAGAGGGGACGACCGCCATGCTCGCCGCCACGGACAGCCTCGGCCGTGACCCCGTCCCCGGCCGGATCGGGTCCCGGCCGAGGCGCGGGCGTCCGGACGCCCGCGCCGACCGCCCCGGCAGACGCCGGCCGGGGGCGCTCGGTGTCGCCTTCTTACTGGCCGGGCTCGCGATGATCCCGTGGGTGTGCTACCTCTCGGTCACCTTGCCCGCCAGCGTGCGGGACGCGCATTGGTCGCTCGCCTGGGTCGGTCTGGACAGCTGCGAGGCGCTGGCGCTGTTCGCCACCGGCCGGTTCTTGCTGCGACGGGACAGCCGGTGCGTGCTGACCGCGGTCGGTACGGCGGTGCTGCTGCTCGTGGACGCCTGGTTCGACGTCACCGCGGCGGCGCCCGGCCCGGACCTGGCCACCGCGATCGGGATGGCGGTCTTCGTCGAGATCCCGATCGCGCTGGTCTGCGCCGTGCTCGCCTCGCGTGTCCTGCGCACGCCGTTCCCGCGCGGCTGACCGGCCACCGCGACCGGGCAGGGCGTTGTGCCGTTGCCGACGCAGGTCAACCGCACTCCGACCGGTGTCACCTCGATCAGGTCACGGCACGCACATGCCGACGTGAGTGAGTCCCGGTGCCGGGTCACCGGGACTCACGCGACCGCTGGTGTCAGCGGTCCATCAGCACGAACACGCCCCAGCCGAGATACTGGCGTTGGTACCGGGCGTGGCGTGCCGGAGCGGCGGCGAGTTCCGCGCGCAGCTGCCCGGCCGGCTCGTCGCCGGGATGGGCGTCCAGCCAGCGGCGGGTGTTGAGCCACTGAGCCGCGGCGTAGCGGCCCCAGCTGTCCTGGTGCCCAGGTGCACAGCAGCTCGCCCGAGCCACAGGCCAGGTCGAGCACCCGGGTGCCGGCGGCCGGGTTCAGCGCCTCACCGAGGTCTGCCGCACCTCTTCGGACGTAAGGTCATACCGTTCGACGGAAGGCTATGTGGGTCGCACGTGCCGGTCCACCGGTTGTCGCGTCGACCCGGGACGTGCTCAACGATCCGAGGGCGGCAACTCGGTCGCCGGCCATGACTGTGGCGCGGGCCCGAACGCGCGCCGGGCGGCTCGGACCGCCAGGGCGGCGAGGGTGGCGTTGGCGCCGCCGCCGATCACCGCGCCGATGCCGAATGGTGCCACCCGGCCGAGCACGATGACGCCCTGCTTGGTGCCGTACTTGGTGACGAAGTTCTTGCCCAGGACGCTGTTGATCTGGTTCAGCGTCGACATGGGCACCTTGCTGACGAGCTGGCGTGCCCAGTGCTGACCGGTGCGCTCGGCGGCCTTGCCGACGATGGTCGAGGAACCGGACTGGCCGAGCAGGATCCCCATGACCAGCGTCCGCCGGCGCTCGATCTCGTCCAGCCGGACCCCGTGGACCTCGGCGACCGAGAGCACGAACAGGGTGCTCAGCTCGAGCGAGGAGAACGCCTCGCCCGCCGACAACGCCAGGGCGACCCCGGTGCCGACGGCGGGCGCGGCCGCGGTGGCCCCGACCGCGGCCCCGGTGCCCGCCAGTGCACTGACGTACATCCGCTCCAGGGTGCGCACGACCTCCGCCGGTGTCGCTTCCGGGTTGCGCTGACGGGCCCGGGCGATGTTCCTGCGGACCAGCGGCGCCTGCAAGCCGATGGCCTTGTCCAGCAGCGCAAGGACCGGCTGCCCCTGCCCGCTCGACACCGGTCCTTCGAGGGCATCAGAGGCCACCGCGAGCTCCTTCGCGTCGTCACGTCGACACCCAGTCTCGCAGGCGCCCGGCCAAGGCCCGTCGAGCCCCACGCCCGCCGCACGCGCCGAGCGGATGGTTCTGGTTGTCAGCGTTGCGCCGGGAACTCCCTCCGCGCGGGTGCGCCGCCGTCGGCGGGGTAGATCCACACACCTCTCGGGTCGGTGACGACCCGCCTGCGGCCACTTTCGTTGGCCCATGCGCGGAGGAAGGCGTCGCAATGCGCCGAGCCGGGCGGCGACCCGGTCTCGTCGCACACGCTGCGGTTCACGCCGAACGGGCCGTCCCATTGCATCAGCATCTTTTTTTCCGCGTGATGCGCTTGATTTCCGACGACGCGCAGCCGGTATTCTGCGCATTTGTCCTCGATACGGGCAATCAGTTCGGGGTCTCGTGAACCCGACGCCGCGGTACGGAAGCCGTTGGTTGCCTGAGCCATGACGCCGGCCGCGCGCCCACCCGCAGCCGCGCCGAGGGCACGGAACGCCTCGTACGACTGGGCGATCTCATTGTCCAGCTCACGGTCCGCCGAGGGCCGACGCCCCTCGGCTTCGTCGAGTTCACCCTGGTTGGGCGGAGCCACGCCGTCGGGAGAACCGCGGTCACCGCCCCCGCCGGAGACAGTGGTAGCGGACACCAGCGATCGCTCGATCGATTCGAGCGGGAACGCGTCGGCGGTGAATTCCAGGTGCAGCCCGTGTTCCCTCCCGCGCGTGAGGCGCACTCCGAATCCTGCCTCCGCGCCGAACCGGATCGTGTTCTGCGCACCCCCGAGGTGCCACTCCCGGCGGAAGAGCGGCGCACCAAAAGCAGCGCCGGACAACGACGCGTCGGCCCGGACACCGCCGGTTACTTCGATCGGAATGCGGACAGCGCCGGCGAGCGTCAGCGCGCCGCCGTCCGCGATGACGTCGAGTTCGACCACGGACGCCGAATGCGCCGAAAGCTGACCGGTGCCCGTGATCCGGCCCGCCACGCTGATCAGCTCGTCGGCACCGGGGATGCGAAGACTGCCCCGGAGACCACCGGACAGCACCAGCCGGAGGCGGGCCCGTGCCGCAACGTGCAGTTCGGCGTGGCCGTTCCGGCCGATCACCCTGATCTCGCGCACCATCACGGGCCCGAACTCGGCATCGGCATTGAGCGTGCCACCGAGATGCCCGGTGATCTCCGCGCCGATCGCCCACCCAGGGGCGAGTGACAGCGACGCGCCGGCGACGGTGAAGTTCAGCGCACGGCGACCCAAGGGGAACCGACGGGAAACTCGGTCGTGCAGGACACGATCGGGCATCATCAACCGCGTTGCGGGGATGACCGCGGACTGCGGTGCCGACGGCTCCGGCGGTGCTTCCGCGTCGCTGTCGACTCCCGACCGATCAGAGCCGACCGGCAGATTCCGCGCGGATTCGAGCAAAGCCGGAACATCGGCACGCGCGACCGCTGTCAACGAGCCCGCCGCCACCAGCCGGCTCGGCAAGGAAATGATCGCCGGATCATCCGTCGCGGCGCGCAACGCCGTGACGATCGCCGCGCGTTCCTCGGGCACCGCGGAATCCAGGGCTTCCAGCACTCGCCGACGTCCCTCTTCCGGCGTGGTCAGGCCGGTGCGCTGGACAACAGGCAGTCGTTGGACGGCTGCGTTGCCGACTGCCCGCTGCAGGCGGGCGAAGGCAGCTGCGGACATGGGGGCGTGCAAGCCGAAGGCCGACTCGTGACACGACGCGGTCCCGTGCGGTCGGCTTGCTCTGCCGGTCTCAGTGGTCACCTGCTCCCACACGGCACGATGGTCGCGAACCGTCCCGCGACGGCACAAGGTCCGGACGTGCAGTCGTTCGGGCGTAGTTCGCCGACTGATCAACCGCCACCAGGGATATTCGGACTTGCTGATCACCCCTCAATCCGGTGCAGAGCCCACATCAGCGCTTCGTCGGCACCGCTGTAGACGTCCTGATCACCACCAGGCTCGTAGAGGCGGCCGATGACGAAGTGATGCTCGGCCGCCACCTGTTGGGCGCTCGGCTCACCCGTCAGCCACTCGCGCTCGGAACCAGGGCCGGGGCCGACGCCGGTCAAGACCCAGAGAAGTGCCTCGCACTGAGCTCCTTCGTATGGATCTTTTCGGTCCGGCGTAAGTGCGGTGATCTGTTTGCTGATCTCCACCACACTCCTCAGCCTCGGTGCGGGGTCCAGAATTCCCATGGCGGATACGATGGTCAAAGGATCGTCTCCGGTGGACCTCATGATCCCCAATGCAATGCTGCCGGGCCGTGCGTACTTCGACCGGATTCCGGATAGCCAGATATCGGGCTGTGCTTCGTCCTGATTCGTGTTGCGCCACAGTTGCGCGAAGTAGCTGCCAGCCGGCTCGTCATAACCCCAGGCACTCTGATTTTGCCATCCCGGTAATTCCAAAGTGGCGCGGAACTCCGTTTCTCGGGGTCGGTCGAAGTTGCGCGAGGTTGACAGTTCAAACATACGTTGCATCATGCCACGAACGACCGCATACGCCCAGGGTCAATCGGCCGTTCAGTTAAAGCCGGTCGAGGTCTACCTCGTTTATCCTGCTCAACAGCATGATCGATAAAGGGCTCCAAGGTGTGGCAGACCTATGTTCGCCATCGCCTCTTGCCGGGCGCGCTTGTGCAGCGTCGAATGCCGGGGCGCGATCCGGCGGAAAGCTCACGCAGCGGACGTACTGGGCTCTGTCCGGTGGGCGGCTGCGTAGTGCGCGGTGCCGATCGCTCCGGCGACCGCCAGGACGAACCCCGCCGCGGCCGCGGCCGTGAAGCCTTCGCGGACGCGGTCGTTCAGCACCGCCACGCCGATGAGTGAGGACACCGCCGTGTTGGTGGTGAACATGATGGCGGTGACCGCGGTCGCCCGGCCGCGTTGCAGAGCCAGCGCGAACGACACCGCCGCGACGAGCCCGTTGGCGATCATCGCCCACAGCGCCGGTTCCGCGACGAGGTGCCAGACCGGTCCGGACGCGTCGAGTGTCCGCGCCGCGATCCCGACGGCGCTGAACCCCATTCCGGCGCAGAACCCGAGCACGATCGGTGCCCAGCGGCCGTCCCGGCGCTGGGCGGTGAACGCGATCGCCGCGATCACCACCGCCACCCCCACCAGCAGCAGCTTCCAGCTGGGCGGCAGCACGCGGGCGGGGCCCGGATCCGCGGACAGGCCGAGCAGGACCAGGCCGGTCGCCCCCACCCCGAGCGCGGCCCACCCGGCGCCGGCCAGCCGGACGCCGAGGGTCGCGGAGATCGTCGCGGTCACGCCGACGCTGAACGCGAGCACCGACTGGACCAGGAACAGCGGCAGGCGGTGCAGCGCGGCGGCGGCGAAGACGAATCCGAGCAGGTCGACCCCGACCCCGAGGAAGTAGAGCGGCTGCCGGCGCAGCGCGACCAGGTCCTGGGGCGAGCCGCCGAAGGCACCGGCCCGCCGGACCCCGGCCGACTCCAGGATGGAGCCGCTGCCCGAGGCGACGGCGGCCAGCACGGCGAGGACGTATCCGAGGATCACCGCCCGAGTGTGCCAGCCCGGCCACGACCGGTGTCCCGGGGCAGGGCCGCACCGACGGGCTGCCGTGCGGCACCGGGACCGAGCGCCACCGGCGGTTGCCCGCCTGGCGGTGCCCGTCCGGTTCCGGGCAGTGCTGGGCTGAGCCGCAACCGTCAGACGACGCCCAGGTACCAGCGGTCGGTCGACGGGCTCTTCCCGAAGATCGTCCAGGGCTGGATCGGGAAGCAGATCGCCACCAGGATCTGCCCCCGTTCCAGGGCGAAGCTCCGTTCGAAGTCGCTCGAGGAGGTGATCCGGGCGGCGTGGAACCCGAGCGAGTGGCGGCCCGGCGGCAGTTCCAGCCACTTCGGGCGGCGCGAGTGCGCGCTGACCCTCCCCGTGGTGTCCCGGTCCCGGGACACCCACACGGAGGTCTGCTTGAACGTCACACCCTGCGACGGCGTGCGGATCAGCGCGTGCACGACGACACCCGTCCGCCCCGCGCGGCGCATGCGCCGAACCTTCCGCTTGACCCGCCACGAAGCCCTGATATCGCCCAGCGGGTGCACCGAGTACTCGGCCCGTCCCATGACACCCCCTCCGTCAGTGACCGCCGGTGAGCTGATCGCACTGCGCGGGCGAGAGGTGGTTGGCCCGGTCGCCGAGCCCCGTGCCCACCCCGGAGAACACCACCGAACCGAGGTTGGACACAAAGGACATCGACTTGCTGAACCCCGCCATGAAGTAGTTCCCTGCCCTCGCCAACGGTCCCGACGCCTGCTTCGCGTCGAAAACGAAACTGTTCGCGACGTTGCCACCCGCCCAGCCGCCCGCGGTCAAGCCCAGACTGGCCACACCGAGCGCACAGCCACCCCATTGCTGGTGGTAGCACGACGATGCGGTCGTCGCGACACTCGCCACTGTACCGATGACGAAGGCGGCGGTGGCGACCCAGCCCAGCGGAGTGACCATCGAAACCGCGGCCAGCCCCGTCTCGACCCAGCCGATCGCCGTCGAATGCGCTTGGATGAAGTTGTCCGTCGCACTCACCGCCGACTTGATGGCGGACTGCACCGTCGAAAGACAGACGATGAAGCATTCCCCGCTCAGGTCGGTCAGGTTCAGCGGGTTTCCGCCGACGTAGGCGTACGCGGTGTTCGTCTGCGCCACTTGGGGGTCGACGGTCAGGAACAGTGCCGTGGCCGGGTCGTAGTAGCGCGCCCGCAGGTACACCAGCCCGGATTCCGCGTCGGTGTACTGACCGGTGAACTGCAGCGGGGTGTGGGCCGAGCCCGTCGAGCTCACCACGCCGTACGGCGTGTAGGTGTTGTGGCACACGACAGCGCCCGAACCGTCGAGCAGGGCGACGGTGGAACCGACCTGGTCGTGGACGAACCACAGGGTGGTGCTGCCGGTGATCTGCTCGATCGGCAGGCCGCGGGGTCCGTAGACGTAGGTGCTGACGCCGTCGGAGAGGAGGTCCGGGACGTCCCCGGTGCCCCAGACGAACGGTGTGGTCACCCCGGCCACCGTCTTGGCGGTCCTCAGCCCCAGGCCGTCGTACTTGTAGACGGCGGAGCCGCCGGGCCCGCTGAACGTGGTGAGGTCGCCGGCCTGGTCGTAGCCGTAGGTCGCGGACCCCGCCGTCTTGCGCTCACCGAGGTCGTCGAAGGAGAACGCCGTGGCTCCCGCCGGTTTCGCGGCGCAGGTCGGATTCGGCACGCTCCCGGTGGCCAGCGACCAGCAGACCTGCCCGGCCGGGTCGAAGGCCTGGGTCACCGCGCCGACAGTGACGGGGTTGTTAGCCGCGTCCATGCCGTAGGCCGCCGATCCCGCGGAGGCCAGCTGCTCCCTCGGCGTGTAGCCGAAGCTTTCCGCGCTCTGCCCGGTCGTCGTCCGGCTCGAGAGCTGCCCGATCGGATCACGGCCGAACGTCATGGACAGGACCGTGGTCGTGCCGGTGACGGCGTTGGCGGAGCTCAGCTGGTCGTTGTCGTCGTACCCGTTGGTGACGGTCGTGCCGTTGGGGTAGGCAGTGGTCTTCAGTGCCCCGTCGCTGTCGTAGGTGAACACGGTCTGGTTGGCGTTCGTGTCCTTGACCGTCTTGAGCCGCTCGGCGTCGTCGAACGTGCGTATGACGGGGGTCGCCTGGCCGGGGTAGGTGATCGTGGTCTGGTTGCCCGCGTCGTCGTAGCCGTACCCGACGGTCGCCCCGGAGCCCTGTTTCCGGGCGGTGACCTCGCCGAACGTGTTGTAGGTCCAGATCGAAGTCCCGGTGCCGTCGGTCATCGAGGTCCGGTGGCCGGCGGGGTCGTAGGTGAAGGTGGCGTTCGGCGTCACGCCGTCGGAGTAGGTCGTCGATTTCACCTGGCCCGCGGCGTCGTGGCCGAAGGTGGTGACCCGGTTGTCCTGATCGGTCGTCGTGAGGGCCCGCCCGGCGGGGTCGAGGTGGACCGCCGTCGTGCGGTTGTCCGGATCGGTTCGCGAGTTCTTGCGCGCCTGCCCGTCGTAGCCGTACTTGGTCTTGGCGCCGAGCGCGTCGACGGTGTCGGCGACCGTGCCGTCGGGGTTGTAGTCCGTGATCTGGTACGTCCCGTCGGCCTGGGTGACCTTCACGGGCCTGTCCGTGGGACCGAAGGTGGTGATCACGGTGTGGTTGTTCGCGTCGGTGACGGACGTCCGGTTGCCGTCGGCGTCGTAGGTCGCCGAGGAGGTGTGGTTCAGGGGATCGGTGGTGGAGGTCAGGTGGCCGCGCTGGTCGTGGTGGTAAGCGGTGCAGCCCTTCGCCGGTGGGGTGCAGCCGGGAACGACTCCCGCCGCCACGCCGTTCGCGTCGACGAACGAGGTCAGCCACCCCGTGCCGGTGTCGTAGCCGGACTCCGTCTTGTCGCCGACCGGGTCGGTGACCGATGTCCTGTCCCCGAAGGAGTCGTAAGCCGAGGTGCTGGTCTTCCCGTTCGGGTCGGTCGCGCGCGTCTGGTCGGCGGGGTGCGCGGGATCGTCGTAGAAGAACCCGGCCGTCCGCACGGGCGCCGGGCCGAAGTTGCCCGTGGTCGACTCGACGACGTTGTTCGCCCGGGTGACGGTGGTCGACGTCAGGTCCAGCGCGCCGACGGCGCTCGCCGGGACGTGCCCGGCCTGGTCGTACTGGTTGACCGTCGCGACACCGTCGGGGCCGACGGACTCCAGCACGTTGCCGGCGTCGTCGTAGGTGTAGTTCGTGGTGTACCCCAGGGCGTCGGACGCCGCGATCTTGTTCCCGTGGTCGTCGTAGGAGAACGTCTCGAGGTTGCCGTCCGGGTCCGTCTGCGTGCTCACCCCCAGCGAGACGGGGTCGTAGGTGTACGACGTGGTCCCGGCGTCGGCACTGCCGTACCCCTTGGTCTCCGAGACCAGGAGCCCGTTCTGGTAGGTGTCCAGCGTCTTGTGCCCGGCCGGGTCGGTGATCAGGGTCTGCCCGGCAGCCAGGCCGCCGTCGGGACCGTAGGTGAAGGTCGTGGTGTGGCCGTCGGCGTCGGTCTGCGTCCGCACCCGCTCCTCGCCGTCGTAGGTCATCGCCGTGACCGCCGTGGCCGGGCCGGCGAAGTTGGCCGGAGTGCGCATCGAGGTCATGACGTGGTTGGCGTCGTAACCGTTCTGGGCGTGGTCGTCGTCTTTCAGCGACGGTGTCCGGGTGGTTCCGGCGCCGTAGACGTCGGTGAGGTCGCCGTTGGCGTCGTAGCCGTAGGTGACCTGGCGGCCGGCGGTGTCGGACAGGCCGGCGATGTGGTTGCCGGTCCAGGTCAGCGTGTACTTCCGGCCGGCCGGATCGGTGATGGTCGCCAGGTGGCCGGAGCCGTCGTAGGCCAGCGTCGTCTGGTACGCGGGAGTCGCCTTGCTGCCCGCCGGATCCGTCTCCGCCGTCAGCCGCCCGCTTGCCGCGTCGAAGGTGAAGATCTCGCGCCCGCGGCGGGTGTAGACGTAGGTCGAGCCGGCCTTCGACAGGGTCGCGTCGTAACGCGGCGCGGACGGCGCGTACACACCGGCGGTGTCGACGAACGTGACGGAGGATCCGTCTTCCTGCTTGACGGTGACGTTCCCGGTCGCGCCGTCCGTGGTGGCCGTCAGGTTGTAGGAGAAGGTCCAGCCCCAGCCGAACGGACCATCGGAGGCCAAGGCCCCGTTGGGCCCGTGCGGGTCGGCGACGCTCTCCGCGTAGGTCCGGGTGAAGTTCAGCGCCATGCCGCGGCCGGGGGTGGTCAGGTCGGTGAAGTCCTGCCCGAAGTAACCGGTTGACGTGTCGACGGGGTCGCCGGCCGTACGACGCGCGCAGCCGCAGGCGATGAACGCCGGGTTCGACCCCTTCGGTGCGTCCCGGATCCCCGGCGGTCCGCCGATGGGCTGGCCGGGGGTGCCGCCCTGGGGGACGAACGCGACGGCGTCGAAGGCGACGTCGAAGTCGGAGTTGCCGTAGCCGCCGTTGTCGACCGAGCTGCCGTTGTTGGTGAGGGTGACGTTGCCGCCGTTCTGCATGGCGAACGTGCCGATGGTGACCCACTGCTCGGAGTTCCACGCCTGGTTGACGCGGATCTTCCACGGCGAGACGCCGCCGCCGGGGTTGATGTTGTAGACGACGTTGGTGGCCTGCGCGCCGAGGCCGGGCAGGTGCAGCTTGACCTTGTAGTACTGCAGCGACGGCAGGTTCGGGGTCCAGACACCGGTGTTGATCAGCGCCGGGTTCGAGCCGTCTTCGGTGTGGGTGAACAGGACCCGGCCGCCGAGGCCGGTGCCGAGCTGGTGGGTGTCGATCGCGCCGATCGGGTCACCGGCGGAGTTCGTGCCGTAGGTGTAGCTGAACGTGCCGTTGCTCGACCAGTTCGCGCCGCCGCAGCCCTGCAGGTTCAAGCGGTTCGGCTCGTCGTCGACGATGATCGACCCGCCCGGCACCTTCGACGTGTCCTGGCTGCACGTCGGCGGGTTCTGCGTCGGGTTCGCCGGTTCGGACCCGCCGGAGACGGCGTAGGGACTGGTCGCGCAGGTCGTGGCGCAGCTGGGGATCCAGGTCACCGGGTTGTGCCACCAGCACTGGAAGTCGTTGAGCATGCAGTGGCTCGCGCCCGGGTTGGAGGTGTTGGTGGCGTTCGGGTCGCACTGGTTGGCCGACAGCGAACACATCGCGGTGTAGGGCGCGGGCTGCACCCAGTGCTGACCACCGTTGTAGGTCGGCTTCGCGTAGGCCGGGCTGCTGTAGCGGATCAGCGGGCTCGCCGTCCAGCCCAGCACCCGTTCCTGGTACGGCCAGCTCGCCGGGTGCGCGGCGTCAGCGTAGGTGTCCTGCAGGTACGGGTCGCGGTTGGGCGGGTAGTCCAGGTTGGCCGGGTTGTTGGTCCAGCCCAGACCCCACGTGCCGTGCGGGCCGGTGCAGGACGGGCCAGGCGTGCAGCCGGTGGTGTTGCCGTTGGCCGCGTTCGGCTGGATACCCGAGTTGTACGCCCAGGCCGCGAAGTACCAGTTCTCCAGGTACCGCGGGTCGGCGTTGTTCGCGGTGATCCCCGCCGTGTACAGCTGGTTCCAGGTGTTTTCCAGGATCTGCAGGCCGGCGGCGATGTTCTCCTGGTAGTCGACCGCGACCTTCCACTGGCCGTGCTCGGACAGCGAGTGGTCGCCGATGTGCATGCCGTCGGTGACCTGGCTGATGCCGTAACCGCAGTCGGAAGCGGCGTAGTTGATCGAGACGATGTCGCCGCCCGCGCCGTAGTAGCTGGCGATCAGCGGGTCACCGGCGGTGCCGGCCGGGGCGTGCCAGGAGGCCTGCGACCAGTTCGACTCCTGCGCCATGATGCCCTCGAAGATCGACCGCGGCACCGAATTCGACCCACCCGACGGGTGCGACAGCGGAATCAGCGGGAAATCGCTGTTCGGCGCGTAGGCGACCAAACCCATGTTGCCGAACCCGGCCGGGCGCGTGTAAGCGCTGCCGGTCAGCAGGCCCTGCTCGGCCATCTGCACCGCCCAGTTCACCTGAGCCGGGTTCGGCTGCATCACCTGCCGGTTGGCGTTGAGCGGCGGCACCGCGCACTTCGGGGTCTGCGCCTGGGTGGTGTTCGGGGACGCCTTCGCCGCCGCCGCGTCACCCTGCGGGCTCAACCGGTTCTGGTGCGGCGCCTGGACCGCGCTTCCGGGCGCTGCCGAGTACGTGGGTACTGCCGTGGCGACCCGGGCGGAGCTCGGCGGGACGGCGGGGGAGAAGACCTTCCCCGTTTTCGTCGCCAGCACGGCCGGGGTGGACTTCTGCCCGTCGGCGTCCGGGCCGAGCAGCGCGTCGCCGTCGAGCGACGCCGTCGAAGCGCCGCGGGCGAGATTGGTGTCCGCGACCGCCGTGACGTTTGCCGTGGCCAGCACGCCCGCGGCGGCCGGCGTGGCGCCGGTGAGGATGGCGTGCCCCGCGCGGCCCTGGGACAGCTGCACGCGACTGAGGTCACCGGTGCCGAGGGTCGTGACGACGCCGCCGTGCTCGTGGGCCGCGGTCGCGATCTTCGCGCCGGGCGCGGTGTGCAGGAAGCTGACGCCGCCGTCGGCCGAGGGGCGGACGTCGTAGACAGCGCCGGGCAGGGAGGCGATCACGGCCGGGTTTCCCATGGCAGGCGCGGAAACCACGCGGTTCCCCGCGGCGCCGACGATGCCGGTCCGGGTGGGCACGGCCGAGGTGATCTGCCCGGGCGCGGTGACCGAGCCGGTGATCTTCCCCGTGGCGAGGTTCGCGGTCAGCAGCCGCGTCTTCTGGTCGGCCGCGACGGTGAACACGGCGTCATCGTCGATGCCACAGCCGGGCGAGTAGTACTTCAAGCCGACTCCGCCGGCGAGTGCGCGCACCGCGCCCGAAGCAAGGTCGACGGAGTACGCGAAGGCACCGTGATCGCGTGCGGCTTGGGTGTTCACCGCCGAGGCGGGCAGGATCGCGAGCGCGGCGAACCGGCCGTTCCCGGACAGGCACTGGTAACCGGTCCAGGAGGAGTCATCGAACCCGGCCGGGTGGATCAGTGCGACTTCCGTCCAGGCGAACCCGCTGTTCTCCCGGCCGACCTCGAGGTGATACCCCTGCGCATCACCCCAGCCATCGACCGCGATGTCCGCGGATTTCACCGCATCCGGCCCGAAATCGGCAGGTTTCGCCGCGGGAGCGGGACCGGGCCGCACCGCAGCCACGGGCTTCGCCTGCGCGGGCGAGACCACACCCGCCACCAAGGCGACCACGCTCAAGAGGAGAACGAGAACCCGGGCAAAGAGGGACAAAGCCCCGGTGACGGATCTTTTGCGCGCGCCGACGAACAAACCGGGCATAGCGAACCTTCCCCCAAGGTGGCCTGCAACAGGCACTCAAGGCAGCTTGCCCGGGATCCCGGAGCCGCAGACGAAATCTAACGCGCCCCATGATCGCGCCCATCAGCCGTTGGGGTGAAGTTTTCCTCCAGGGATTCAAAACCCGTGATTCACGTACATTAACGCTTCTTTACCTACGTGCGGCGATCCCGGCCCGGTCGAGCAGGGTCGGGAAGCGGCGGCAGCGGGCATGAACGTCGCGGTGGTCTGGACCGGATCCGCTGTCACGCCGGCCGGCAGGCGGCGCCGAGGTCGCGCAGCATGCGCACGAGTTCGAGCGGTTCGATGGCATGCACGTCACGACCGCAAGCCGCTCCCGATCCCTCGGGAAGCTTTCCGCCTCGGCGGATTACGGTTTTCCGGAACAGGAAACCCCTGCCGGCCTGATGGTCGACGACGCAGCGGGACGGAAAGCTCGATCCCGTGCCCGTCACCGCAGCCGAAGGAGTCACCATGCGCAGTTTCGTCGCCGCTTCGCTGGCCGGGATCATGCTCGCCGTCTCGGCTCCGGCGGCGTCCGCGGCCAAGGGGCTGACGCTCACGCTTCCCGCGCCGACTGGCCGTTACGCCGTCGGCGAATCGAGTTTCCGCCTCGTCGACCGCACTCGGCCCGATCCGTGGGTGCCGGCGCAGCCCTACCGGGAGCTGATGATCAGTGTCTTCCACCCGGCTGTCCACAGTGGAACCGCCCCGGTCACCCACCAGTTCCCGGCGGCGGTGGCCGCGGTGGCCGGGGGCAACCTCGGCTTGCCGGCCGGCCTGGTCGACTGGGCGTCGACCAAGACCCACTCCGTGCGCGACGCCGCGATGGCGCCCGGGCGGTTCCCCGTCGTGCTGTACTCGCCCGGCGCCGGGGACCCGCGGGACTGGAACGTTTCGCTGGTCGAGGAGCTCGCCTCGCGCGGTTTCGTGGTCGTCACCGTCGACCACCCCGGGGAAGGGCCGGCGGTCCAGTTCCCGGACGGTCATGTGACCGGCAACGGCCCGATGCTCGCGGCGTGGGATGAGGCGTACCGCACCGGCACGACGCCGGCGTTCTTCAGGAAGCTGATGGAGGCGCGCACGGCCGACATCAGCCTGGTGCTCGACCGGTTGGCGAGCCTGCCGGGCAGGCTGAGCGCGGGCATGGACCTCCGCCGGATCGGAATGTTCGGGCAGTCCGGCGGCGGCTTCACGGCCGCGAACATGATGTACACCGATCGTCGGATCAAGGCCGGCATCGACATGGACGGCACGCTGGAGTACTCGGTCGAGCCGGACGGCACGAACCTGAGCGAGGTCGCCCAGCACGGTCTGGACCGCCCGTTCCTGCTGCTGGGCAGCGGTTCGGCAGCGAGCGGGAACGACATCCACCGCGAGCCGTCGTGGGCGGCGTTCTGGCGGCACCAGCACGGCTGGAAGGCCGACGTCACCCTGGACGACTCCGCGCACGCCTCCTTCACCGACGCCGAGGCCTTGCTCCCTCAGCTGGCGGGCCGGGTACCGGCCGAGGTGCTGGCGGCGGCGGTCGGAACGGTCGACGGACGCCGTGCCGTGGCCGCGACCCGAGCACTGGTGGCGTCGTTCTTCACCCGGTTCCTGAAGGGCCACGACGACCACCTGCTCGACGGTGGCGCGTCGGGCTATCCGATCACCTTCGTGCGGTGACCGCCGGCTCTGCCGGGTAGTCGAGGCCGGTGGACAGCAGGTCGAACGCCTGCCCGATCAGCTCGGATTCCGGGCCTTGCCGGCCCGCCGCGCGCCAGGCGACGACGGTTGTCTGAACCGCGCACAGCGCCACCGCGGCCACCAGGTGCGGCCGGGGATCCTCGGCCGGGTCGACGCCCATCCGGGTGCCGATCAGGCTCGCCACCTCGTCGAGGCGGGCGGTCGCCCGCTCGATGCGCGCCGCCAGCAGCGCAGGGTTGGCCGAGATGACGTCCTGCAGGCTGTGGAAGCGAGTGTCGGTCTCGAACGCCCGCATGACATCGACCGCGGCGGTCCGCATCGCGGTGAGCACCGGCAGATCGGCCGGCTGCGCGGCGAACGCGGTCAGCACCGCGGTGATCTGTTCGTCCGCGAGGGCCAGCGCGACGTCCTCTTTCGAGGTGAAGTACCGGAAGAACGTCCGCGAGGAGACTTCGACCGATCCGGCGATCTGGTCGATGGTCGTGGCCTCGAAGCCGTGGGCGCAGAACAGCTCCTGGGCGGCGTTGATCAGCGCCTCCCGCGTCCGCTGCTTCTTCCGTTCCCGCAGGCCGAGCTCCTCCATGCCGAGCACTCTACGGCACTCACGTCACACTCGGACTCTTGTCACTTGACGACACTTGTCATCAACTGACAGAATGATGGCATGCCCAAGGCTCCCGCACCCACATCCCGCTACTGGAAGCTGCAGCGACAGCTGACGCGGCTCAACACGTTCCTGTTCCGCAAGACCGCCGGCAAGGTGGGCGGCTCGTACTTCGGCGGCGCGCCGGTGCTGCTGCTCCACCACGTCGGCCGCAAGTCCGGCCAGGCCCGCATCAGCCCGTTGATCTACCTCGACGACGCCCCGCGACTGGTGGTCATCGCGTCGAAAGGCGGCGTGGACGCGCACCCGGCGTGGTTCCACAACCTGATGGCAATGGCGGCCACAGAGGTCGAACTGCCCGGCGGCGAACGCCGGCGGGTCCGTCCGCGCGTCGCCGAGGGCGCGGAGCGGGACCGCTTGTGGGAGCGAGCGGTGGCGATTTACCGGCCGTATGCCAGCTATGCGACCTACACCGAGCGCAAGATCCCCGTCGTCGTCCTCGAACCCGCCGCGATCACCGGCCCGCCGCGCGACACCCGGTGATCCACCGGACCAGGGTCTCGACGTAGCCGGGGACCAGAGCGGTGCCACCGTGCACCTGAACCCGGTGGTCGGCATGCGGGAACACCTCGACGGTCAGAGCCGCCCGCGGATCGCGCTCGGCACGGCAGGCGGCCGCGGCGAACAGGCCGATGCTGTCCGCGACGGGGACCAGCTCGTCGGCGCCGCCGAAGGTGGCCAGGTGGGGACAACGCAGACGCAGGACGTCCGGGATCGGATCGTGGTCCTGCTTGCGTTTGATGAACTCCCAGAGGTGCTCGTTCATCTCGGCCCAGTAATCGCCGAACAGTCCTTCGACGGCGGCGGGAATCGAGAAGGACTGAACCAACCGCGTCGCCTCGTCGAAGCCGGCGCCGCGTCGGCCTGCTTCGACGAGGCGGTCGTACACGGCCAGCGTGGCCGCGGCGTCGTGATGTGTGACTCCGGGAATGGCCTGGAGGGCAACGGTGAGTGCATAACGGTCTTGAACAGCGGGTGTCATCCCGGGGCAGCCGTTGGTGATCACCCAGGGGACATCCTCACGGCCCGCGGCACGCAGGACGACCCAGCCGCCTTCGCTGTGGCCGAACAGGCCGGTGGTTTCGGCCTCGACGTCAGGGTGGGAGCGAAGGAACTCCAGCGCCGCGGCGGCGTCGACCGCGAAGTCGTCGATAGTTCCCGCGAGCCAGTCGCCGGAGGACGCGCCGACGCCGCGCTTGTCGTAGGAGAGCACGGCGAACCCGGCTTCCACGAGCTGCCGCCGGATCGGCGGGAAGAAAGTGTCGTTGTTCCGGTCGGACGGTCCGGAGCCGCCGACCATGACCACCCCCGGAACCGGGGCACGGCTATCGGGAACGGCCAGCGACCCCGCCAACACCACCTCGGCACTCGGGAACGCGACTTCGCGCACGAGTTCATCGGTCACCATCAGTCCAGTATCCGGCCACCCGGTCTTCGGAGCCGTCTCCGTCGGCTGTGCGACCGCGCTGTGAACAACTCACACACTGAAGCAGCTTTTCCCAGGCGACGACCGCTGATTCCCCGAGGTGGCCCGCGATGGGGGCGAGGTCCACTACCACCCGAAGCGAGTTGGCGTGCCGCGAGAGCCGCCACTGGCGAAGTCCGTTGAGCACCGACACGACGACGGCGACGATCGAAAGAACGAGCGATGCTGTGTTCACGACACGTCAGTCACCGTGGATAGTCAGCAGTTACAAACTTCGTTCACGCCACCTCGCGTCAAGCGGATCGGACTACTCGCTCGAACGGGCGCCACCGTCCAGGTCGTCGAGCAGGTGCTGGACGCGGTCGGCGTCGGCGTCGCGGCCTTGGTCGTGGTACATCTGGCGGGCCTCCCGCCACGCCGCTCGGGCCAGTTCGTGCTCGCCCAGGGCCACGTGCGGGTGGCCGAGGCGGTCGAGGGTGTTGACGGCTTCCGTTGTGTTGCCGAGGGCTCGGTGGAGGCCCGCGGCGTGCCGGTAGTAGGCGATCGCCAGCCGGTCGTCGCCGGTTTGGTGGGCTATGTAGCCGAGGCTGTCCAGGGTCTTCGCCTCGCCGAGGGGGTTGCGGTGGCGCCGGTGCTGGGCCAGTGCGGTCAGGCAGCGGCGGCGGGCGATGTCGTACCAGCCCAGCTGGGCCGCGAGCCACCCCGCCGCGTTGAGCGCGAAGGCTTCCAGGACCGGCTTGTCCAGGACGCGGAACAGGTCCCGGGCGCGCACGGCGTGCTCCAGCGCCTGCCGGTTGTCCCCTCCGTGCTCCCAGGCCCACGCCAGGTGCCGGTGGGTCTGGGCCTGCCGGTCGGTGTCGTGGTGGTGCTTGGCCAGGTCGAGCGCGCGCTGCAGGTGATCGATCCCTTCCTCGGTGCGGCCCAAGGCGGTGTGGGCGTGGCCGAGGTGCTGGTGAGCGTCGATGCGGGCGACGGCGTCCGGCAGGTGCTCCGCGGCGGCCACCGCCAGCTGCCACACCCGGAGCCGGTCGCGGCGGTGTCCCCGCCGGTAGTGGAACGTGTCCAACGCCCACGCCAGCTGCCACACCGCGTCGTGCCAGGCGTTGTCGACGGCGGCCTGGTGGGCCGCCAGCAGGGTGGGGTGCTCGGTCTCCAGCCACGCCATCGCGATCGATGCGTCGGCGCGCAGCTCGGGGCGCACCTCGGGCGCGGGCCGCTCGAGCCGGATGGGCGGCCGGTGCGGGTGCAGGATGCGGTCGGCGGCGTAGGCGACGTGCAGGTAGAAGTCGATGACCCGCCGCAGCGCCGCTTCCCGCGTCTCCAGGTCCTCGCGCCAGGGGTCCGCGGCGAACAGGCGGATCAGGTCGTGCATCCGGTACCGGCCGGGGGAGTGCTGTTGGGCCAGGGACGCGTTCTCCAGCTCGCGCAGCACCAGCCGCGTCCGGCTCACGGGGAGTGCCGCCAGCGCCACGACGGCGGGCAGGCTGATGTCCGGGCCCGGCGCGATCGCCAGTAAACCCAGCAGGAGCCCCGCCGTACCGCTCAGCGCGCGGGCCGACCACGACAGGACGACGCGCAGGTTCGAGTGCAGGTCCCCGGCGTCCAGCCCGTCCAGCCGGGCGGCCGTGTCGCGCAGTTCCTCGGCCAGCACCGCGAGCGGGAAGCCCGGCTGGTGCTGGGTACGGGCGGCGACGATCCGGATCGCCAGCGGAAGCCCCGCGCAGCAGGCCAGCAGATCGCTCACCGCCTCCGGCTCGGCCGCCATCCGCTGCGGGCCGAGGTGGCTCGCCAGCAGGCTCCTGGCGTCGGAGGAAGGCAGCACGTCGAGATCCAGCAGGCGGACGTGGGCCGTGAGCAGCCCGATGAGCCGGTGCCGGCTGGTCACGATCACGGTGCAGGCCGGGCTGCCCGGCAGCAGGGACCGCACCTGCTCGACGCCGGCCGCGTTGTCCAGCATGATCAGCATGCGCCTGCCGTCGACCAGGCTCCGGTACAGGCCGACCTGGGCGTGCAGCGGACCGGGGATCCGGGCGGGATCCACCCCGAAGGCGTCCAGGAACCCGCGCACCGCGACCGCCGGCTCCAGCGGCGCGCCCACCGGCGAAAACGCCTGCAGGTCGACGAAAAGCTGGCCGTCGGGGAACCGGTCCTGGTTGGCGTGCGCCCAGTGCAGCGCCAGCGCGGTCTTCCCGATCCCTCCGGTGCCGGCCAATGCGGAGATCACGACGGCGGCGCCCGGCGCCGCCTCGGCGTCCAGCACGGCGCTGAGCCGGGCCAGTTCGGCCTGGCGGCCGACGAACCGGGCGGGCCCGGGCGGCAGCTGCCGCGGAACCGGCATCCGGTACGGCGGCAGCTGCTGGTGGACGACACCGGCGATGGTGCCGGCCTGGATCACCACGCCCGGAGCAGTCTCGGCGGACACGGTGTTGTGCACTTGCGACACCACGTCGGGCCCGCCGGCGCCGGGAACCGGGTCGTGTTCGGCCATCCACCCCCCAGCCACGCCACCCACACAGCGGCCGGGCACCGGATCCGCTCGTGACCGCTCAGCAGGAGGTCGTCGTCCCGCATCCGCCCGTTACGTGAATCACCGCAACGGGTTCATGCCTCGGCACGTCGCTGACGCAGCAGCTCGGCCGCGATCGAGTACGGGGGAGCGGCCGCCTCCGAGCGGGCGGCGTGCTCGACGATCGCGTCCTGGATGAAGCGGGCATCGGCCGGTCGCGGATAACCGGCGTACACCGGCCGCAACAGATCCGGGTCGAGGTCGTCGAAGCGGCCGGCGTCGATGAAGACCCCCTTGTGCGTGAGGCAAGTCAGCAATCCCCGCCGGTCGGCCAGGCCCAGGGAAGAGTGCAGCGCGATCGCCTCCCACACCCGGTCGACGTCCGCGGCGGGGACGCCGTGCTCGGTCAGCACCGACGCGGCCAGGTCCGCTCCCTCCACCTCGAACCGCGCCTCGCCCGCCGCGAGGGTGCCCAGGCCCAGGTCGTGCAGGACGCAGGCGGCGAAGAGCAGGTCCTCGTCGTAGGCCGCGTCGTGCACGGCGCCTTCCTGCTCGGCCAGCAGGCGGGCGAACAGGAAGCTGCGGATGCTGTGGTCGGCGATCGGCGCGCTGACCGACTGCCGCGTCAGAGCGAGGCTCGCATCGGCCAGTGGGCCGCGGGGCAGCGCAAGTGCGTTGGTCATGCACCGAACCGTAGGAGCCGGCCGCCACGCCGAACAGTGGCCCGAGGGCCAGCCACCGCTATCATCGGGCCATGACCCACCGGATCGCGGTCCTCGTCCTGCCCGGCGTCCCGGCGCTGGAATTCGGTATCGCGACCCAGGTCTTCGCGGCAGATCCGCACTACGAACTGATCGTGTGCACAGCAGGCGGCCCCGGACCGGTGCCGGGCGCGGGTTTCACGGTCACCGCCACGGCCGGCCTCGACGCGCTGAGCGGGGCCGGCACCGTGATCGTCCCGGGCTACCAGGACATCGACACACCACCGTCGGCCGACGTCCTGGACGCGCTGCGCGCGGCGCACGACGGCGGCGCCCGGCTGGTTTCCATCTGCGTCGGCGTCTTCGCCCTCGCCGCGGCCGGCCTGCTCGACGGACGCCCGGCGACCACGCACTGGCAGTACGCCGCCCAGCTCCGCCGGCAGTACCCGAAGGTCGAGGTCGTGCCGGACCGGATGTACGTCGACGACGGCGACATCCTCAGCTCCGCCGGCGTGACCGCGGGGCTCGACCTCTGCCTGCACCTGGTGCGCCGCGACCAGGGCCCGGCCGCGGCCAACACCCGCGCCCGTGCGCTGGTCGCCCCGCCGCGGCGCACCGGCGGCCAGGCCCGGTACATCGAACGGCTCCGAGCCGACGCGACCGGCGACGAGCTCACCCCGCTGCGGGACTGGATGCTCGACAACCTCGCCGACGAGCTCACCGTCGACGCTCTCGCGAAACACGCCCACATGTCCCGGCGGACGCTCATCCGCCGGTTCCGCCAGGAAACCGGGACCTCCCCGATGGCCTGGCTGGCCGACGCCCGCATCGACCGCGCACGCGAACTCCTGGAGACGACCACCATGCCCGTCGAGCGGATCGGCCGTCTCACCGGACTCGGCGCGCCGTCTTCGGTGCGGGCGGCGTTCCACCGGCACATCGGCACCTCACCCCAGGAGTACCGGGCGCTTTTCCACCACAGCACCACGATCGCGAACCCGTGACGCCGCACCGCGGGGTGAGCCGGGCATCCGCGGCTGGTTGGATGTCGGTGTGACCGTGTACGACCTCGCCCGTCGCCTGCCCGACATCCCGGAGCTGCGCGCGCTGTGCCGCGCGCTGGCCGCCTTGGACGTCGTGCTGGACCCCGAAAGCGAGGACCGGCACCACCGCTACGACACCGCTTGGGCGCCCGGCGAAGAGCTGGCGTCCATGCGGGACGGCTCAGGCAACGAGTACTCCATAACGTTCACGGCCGCAGGCGCCTACGTGCGCGGGTTCGACCACGAGTCGCCGATGAGTCCCCACGCCACCGACGACCAGAAGCCCTGGCCCGGTGTGCTCGATGCCGTGCCCGACCTGTTCCGGGACTGCGTGGCCGAACCGGCGTTCTCCGACGAGTTCGGCACACCGCAGGTCACGGTGTGCCTGTGGCGTGAGCACCACGATCCCGGCTGGCGGCATGGCGTCATCGATTTCCCCGACGAAGGCGACGACGGAGCCGACTGGCTGTTCGGGCTGCTGACCGACCGCACGCCCGAGGCGTTCCAGGACTGGGCCCAGGACTACTACGAAATGCCGATCGACATCGACGCAGTGCGGCACGTCTACGCCGGGGAACCGTTGACCGCGAGCGTCGTGACGGCGCTCAACTCCGCCACCACCCTGGCCGCCGTCGCCGACCGCGTCGCCGCAACCGGCTACCCGATTGGCTAGCCGGCTGGTGAGCGGCGCAGTCCGGCCAGCACGAGGGTGATGACGCCGTCGGCCTCGGTTCGCCAGCCGGGGCGGTCGTACGCCGCGCAGATGCCGTGCAGGGCCATCATCACCGCACCGGCGCCCACGTCGTCGCGGATGGAGCCCTCCTTCACCGCTGCGGCCACGAGGTCGGTGACAGCCTGCTCCAGCTCCCGGCTGCCTTCGGCGAGGGCGCTCGAATCGGTCGTCATGAGCGTGGCCAGTGTCCGGGCGAGGCCCTGGTAGGTGTCGAGGTAGCCGACCATGCCATGCAGGAAGCTCACCAAGGCCTCCGCCGCGGGCAGCGTTGCCTGCAGCCGGCGGGCGCGGCCGCACAACGTCGCGACTTCCTCGCGGTAGACGGCCTCGGCCAACGCTTCCCGCGTCGGGAAGTGGCGGTACAGCGTGCCCGTGCCCACTCCGGCCAAGCGGGCGAAATCGTCGAAGGGCAGGTCGAAGAAGCTGCCGTCGTCGAAGACTTCCCGCGCCTTGGCCAGCACCGCATCCCGGTTGCGCCGGGCGTCGGCACGCAGCGGCTTGCCGGCGTTCATTCACCACCTCGCGTTGACAAGCGGGTACCACCTCAATAGCGTGCTAAGTGGAGATGACCTCCAATTTCAGCATACCCGACGAGGGGCGCATGAAGATCCTCATGTTCGGCCGGGGCGTGATCGCCACGGTGTACGGCTGGGCACTGGAACGCGCCGGTCATGACATCGAGTTCTACGTCCGGCCGGGCCGCGCATCGGCTTACGGCGGCTCGCTGGAACTCGACCTGCTCGACGCGCGGAAGCGGATCCGGGGGAAGCGCGTCGTCGAGGCATGGCCGGTGCGCTACCGCGAGGAGCTGGCGCCGGACCACGACTTCGACCTGATCGTGCTGAGCGTGCCGCACCACCGCCTCGCGGAGGCGGCCGCTTTCCTGGCACCACGCGCCGGCAACGCCACGGTGCTGGTGTTCGGCAACATCTGGGCCGAGCCACTGGCCGCCATCGGCGCTCTTCCCATCGATCAGGTGGCGTGGGGCTTCCCGCTGGCCGGCGGCGGCTTCGGCGAAGACGGCGTGCTCCGCGCGTCGCTGCTGCCCGCGGTCGTCTTCGGCACCCTCGGCCGGCCCCCGACCGAGCGTGAGAGGGTCGCGCGGCGGGTGTTTCGCGAGGCCGGTTTCCGGCTGCAGGAGAAACGCGATTTCCGTGCCTGGCTGTGGCTCCATTTCGTGATGAACGCGGCCTTGCATTCGCAGGGCTTGCGGCTGGGAACGCTGTCCGAACTGGCCGGCGCGACGGGGGACTTGCGTGAGGCGCTGCTGGCCGCCCGCGAGCTGCTGCCGGTGCTCGAAGCCCGCGGGATCGACCTGCGGCGTCACCGGAGTGGCACGCTGGGGTTCCGGGCACCGACCTGCCTGACGGCCCCCGCGTTCGCGTGGCTGACCGCTCATGTCCCGCTCATGCGCCGGAGTTTCGAGGGCCACGCCGACCCCGGAGCCGAGGAGCCGCGGGCGGTCTGCCGCGACACCCTGGCTGAAGCACGACGCCTGGGCGTCGCGGTACCCAGGCTGGAAGCGGTGGAAAAAAGCTTCGCCGGCAACGGAAACCGCTGAGCGGGTAGCCGCAGTCTCAGGCGACTCTGCTCGGCAGTGCGCATGCGGCGAGCAGTGCCGCGATCGTCCACGCCGCCGGGCCGACGCCCCACCACGTGGACAGGGCGCCCGCGGTGACCGCGCCGATGGTCTGGGCGCCGTAGAGCACGACGATGTACAGCGCCACCGCCCGCGACCGCAGCGAAAGGGCCACCGTCGCCTGCAGGAAGCCGTTGTTGACCGTGACCATCGACGCCTGCGCGGCGCCGAACACCAGGCCTGCCGCGAACAACGCCGGCACCGAGCCGAGCCAGGGCAGCGCCGCGAGTGCGAGCGCGGCGAACAGGGCGCACGCGGACCGCAGCACCCGCTCGGGGACGTGGCGGCGCAGGTTCGGGTAGGCCACCGCCGAGCAGACCGCGCCGATCCCGAAGGCGGCCAGCACGAACCCGAGGCCGGTGGCGGAAAGGTGCCGGACGGTCAGGACGTACACCGGAACGAACGCGGACATTGCCTGAGCCAGCGAGAAGAATGTCGCCGCGCGTACGAGCAGTTCGTGGTATCGCGGCGTGGCCCGGAGGAACGCCGTGGTTTCCCGAAGTGAATCCCGCCACGAGCCCGCCATGTTCGACGTCACGACCGTCCGGGTCTTCCGGAAGCACAGGACGAAACCGGCGAAGGACAGCGCGTTGGCCAGGTAGACCGGGAACCCGCCGACCGCGCCGAAGGCGAAGCCGCCCGCCGCCGGGCCGAGCGTGCGGGCGAGGTTGAACGAGAGGCTGTTCAGCGCCGAACCGTCCTTCACCAGATCCGCCGGCAGCACCGAGGACACTTCCGCGTTCCACGCCGGATAGCCGGCGGCCCACCCCGCGTTGAGCGCGAACGTCAGCACGAGGATCACGCCCGGCCCGAGGCCGCCCCACAGCCCGAACGCGGCGAAGAGCACCGCCACCAGAGCACTGGTTGCGTTGGCCCAGAACAGGACCGGGCCGCGGCCGATCCGGTCGGCCAGCACGCCCGCCGGGAACGACAGGACCACAGCCGGGAGCGTGGCCGCGGCCAGCAGCAGCGCGTTGATCAGCGGCGATGGCGACGAGAGCGCGAGCTGCGCGGCTGCCGCGGTGTTGTGCATCCAGGTACCGAAGTGGGACAGCGCCGCGACGATCCACAGCTTCCGGTAGGCAGGCACGGCCAGCGGCGGCAACCCACGCCACGCGATACGGCTCTCGAACACCACGCCCCCTGTCGACCCGATCCGGTCCGCCGAGCTTCGCCGCCGCGATCAATATCGTCAATCTTGATGGAATCAATGTGAGACGCTGGCGGCATGACCGATCGAACGTTCACCACGGCGCAGGCCGCCCGCCTGCTCGGGGTGAAGGCGGACACGGTGTACGCCTACGTGAGCCGCGGGCTGCTGAGCCGGACCCGAGCCGCCGACGGGCGGACGAGCCGGTTCGACGCCGAGGAAGTCCGGCGCCTCGCGGCGAGAAACCGCAGGGGGAGAACGGAACCCGTCCCCATCGAGACGTCGCTCACCGTCATCCGCGACGGCGCGCTGTACTACCGGGGACGCAACGCTGCCGAACTCGCGGGTACGAACACGTTCGAGGCCGTCACGAATCTGCTGTGGACAGGCGTGCTGGACGACAGCGCGGCGTTCGTGGCGGCCGAACCAGTGCGCGAACTCGCACGCGCGGTGATCGGGCCCCTCGCGAAGCACGCCCGGCCGGTGGACCTGCTGCCGGTGATCGTCGGCGCGGCCGCCACGGCGGATCCCCTGCGCTACGACGTGGAGCCGGCCATCGTGGTGGGCACCGGACGGGCACTGCTCGCGGTGATGGTGGACGCCCTGCCCTCGTACGGGAACGCCCGGCCGGCGGATCCGCTCGGGGTGCGGCTGTGGTCGGCGCTGACCGTCAAGGAACCGCACGAAGACGGGATCCGCGCACTCGGTGCCGCGCTGGTCCTGCTGGCCGACCACGATCTTGCGTCGTCGACGATGGCCGTCCGCACGGCCGCGTCCACCAGAGCGCATCCGTATGCGGTGGTCGCCACCGGGCTCGGCGCCCTGGACGGTCCGGCGCACGGGGCGGCGACGGAAGCGGTGCGCCGCTTCTTGCGTTCGGCGGCCGAGCTGCCCGACCCGATGGCCGCCGTAGCCGACCGCGTCCACGAGACGGGCCGGGTGCCGGGCTTCGGGGAACCCCGCTATCCCAAGGGCGACCCGCGGGCCGCGCGGCTGCTCGAACTGGTCGACGCCCCAGCCCTGATCGGGCCCACGGTGGATCACCTGGTGGCTGCCCGGCCCGGCATGCGGCCGAACGTCGACCTCGCGCTCGCGGTGCTGGCCGAGGCCCACGACATGGTGCCGGGGGCGGGCGAGACGATCCGCGCGATCGGGCGGACCGCGGGGTGGCTGGCGCACGCGCTGGAGGAGTACCGCGAGCGACCGAACCGATTCCGTCCCCAGGGGTTCTACACGGGGAGCTGACAGCCGATCCGCCGGTGACTATCCCGTGTGACACGCGCTCATGCCGGCGCGCGCGGAGCGAACTTTTCGTCCGAATCTGCCTGGTGCGCGATGAGAGGCCCAGGAGAAGCCCGATCTGTGGCAACTGGAATCACGCGCGGGTCACGAATTCTCGCGTCCCAACCACCACAGTCCGCCCGCAAGCCCCAAACTGCCGGCGACTACCAAGCCGAGGGCCGCGTACAGCCAGCCACGGCCGAACTGACCACCGATCGCGACCGTCATGACCGCCAAACCGGGCGGCACCCACGGCCGTCGCAGCGCCACCACCAGTACCGACCGGCCGCCCCTGCGAAGCGCGCCCATCAATCTCCCATCGACTCGAACGATCGACAGTCCTACCATGGAGGGGTTCGGCCACTGGGGAGGCGGTGGTGACATGACCCGAGGCGGCTCGCGTCGCGTTCCCGGCTCAGGAAATCCCAGGCGAAAGCCACGCCGCTGCTTGTACGACGGCTCCGTCGTCACCCGAGCCGGTCAGGAGAAGGGCAAGTTCTTCTGCCGCGAGTGCGGCAGGGTGCTCGACTACGCGGAAACGAAGAGGCAGTGAGTGTCGACGCCTTCACTGCCTGATGCGACGCTCGGTGTCGCGGGCAAGATCGGCCGGAATTTCAGCGTGGTGACGGTGGCGCCGTCGCTGTACCTCACGCTGTGGGTCTACGCGCTGTACGTGAGCGGCGCCTGGGCCCACGAGCCGCGCCTTGGCGAGGTGCGCGACGCCTTCGCCCACTGGTCCCTGGCCGGGGCTGCCTGGCTGGCGCTCGCCACCGTGCTCGTGGGACTGTTCATCCATCCGCTCCAATTCCCGACAGTGCAACTGCTCGAAGGGTACTGGGGTCCGTCGCGGCTGGCTCGCGCCGCCGTGAAGCTACGCGCAGCGCACTACCGGGCCAAAGCGCAGAAGATCGAAGACCGGCTCGAGGAACACCAGGACATTCTCCAGTTCAAGCTGAACGACCACCTCGGCGAACGAGCCAGCAAGCTCACTACCGACGAATGGCAGCGCGAGATGGCCAGATATCTCGCCGAGAAGGCAGACGACCACGCTTTGTCGCATGCCGTGGCCGAGGACATCTACGCCAAGGCGACGAGACGGTTCCCGAGACCGGCACGCATGATGCCGACGCGGCTCGGGAACGCCTTGCGGGCCGTGGAGGACAGGGCGGGGCGTCAGTACGGGCTGGACGCGATCACCGTGGCACCACACCTCGCGCTCATCGCGCCGGAGAGCCATGTCGCGTACCTGCACGACTCGCGAGAGCAGCTCGATCTCGCCGTCCGGTTGTGCTCGGTGTCGCTGCTGGCCACGGTGATCACGTTTGCTGCCACGCTCACGGACGGGTTGTGGCTCTTACTCGCACTCATCCCCTATGCGTTGGCTTACGTCGCCTACCGTGCGGCGGTCTCGGCGGCCGACGAGTTCATGACCGCTGTGTCGACGATCATCGACCTCGACCGGTTCGCGTTGTACCGGCATCTCGGGCTGAGCCGGCCGCAAACCACCCAGCAGGAGCGTCGCAGGAACGCGAAGTTGATGCTGCTGCTCCAGAATGAATCGCCGGATCTGGACGAACTCGAGGTTTCGCTGGTCTATTCTCCGGAGGAGCCACCGGACAAGGCGTGACAGTCACGTCCGCCACCGCAATCACGTACCCCGGTCCCCTTGGACCACGAGGGCGACTACGTCGCCGCAAACGTCGTTAGCTACCGGCCCGGTCGCCCCGCAGCCCAATGTGATCCGTCAGCTCTGCCTCAACGTCCTCTTCTGCCGCGAGCCAGTCGACCTCAGACGGCCAGACGCGCTCGTGCCGACGAGCACGGAGTCGATCCGGGCCCCCGGCGAGCTGCCCCAGCCGACCCAGCCCACGCCCGAGGAAATCCGGCAGACGTGACCGACTACGGCGGCGAAATACGCGGCCAGCAGGCATTGTTCGACGGCAGTCGCAAACGTCCGTCACGCCGGGCTAGTCCCTGACGGCGCAACCGTTCCTGAGGCAGATGGCGCGGTGCAGGGGAGTACCTTGCGTGTCCCACAGTTCGACGTGGACGACGGTGATCCCGCCCGGGAAGTCGCAGGGGAGGTCGACGACGAAATTCCGGGTCTCGCCGCCTGATGCCGTTCGTGTTTCCACACCCGACAGGCAGTTGGGGGACTCGCCTTGGAAGACGGCCGTCTTTCCCGAGGAGACCGCTTTGACGAAGCCCGTGGCGTGAATGCTGCGGTCGTACCAGGTGATGGAGCCGGCGAGAACGCTGGCGCCGTGTTCCATGCGGAACGGAGTGACCGGACAAGCCGCCGACGTGCTTGCGTAGCCGGCCGCCGGCGCGACGACCAAGGCGGAACCTCGGCCGAGTTTCATCGTTGTTTGTCCTTTCCAAGAGACGCTTCCCACGTTCCTGTGGTGGGGGAATGCTCGCAGTGGCCGCTTCTCGAACGCTGTACGGCCGAAGGGAATTCACACAGTGCTGATTCACTCAATCGGTCCTGTACCCGGCCGCTTTTTCTGGTATGGGCCACGTCGGCTGGTACGGTTCCGGCATGCCAGAGGGGAGCTGGGACATCCATGTTCTCGGACCGCTGTGGGTGGGCTGGCAAGGCATCGAAACAGACCTCGGCTCTCCACAGGCGCGTGCCGTCTTCGCGGTACTGCTGCTGTCCGCGAATCAGCCGGTGACCTGGGAAAGAATCGCCGACGAGCTGTGGGACGAGCACCCGCCGGCCACGGCGAAAACGCAAATCCATGGTCTGATCTCGCGGGTGCGCCGCGCACTTCCCCGGCCATTGATCACCACCCGGCGCTCGGCATACGTCCTCGAGCTGCCCGCGGAAGCACTGGACATCGGGCGATTCACGACGCTCACCGCTGCGGCTCGCGAGCTGATCGCGGAGGATCGGCTCGAAGAGGGCACCCGGCTGATGAACGACGCGCTCGGACTGTGGCGCGGCCCGGCGCTGCCCGACATCGCCGTGCCGTCCGCGCGGGTGGCCGCCGACCGGTGGGACGAGCTGCGGCTGGCCGCGATCGAGGACCGGGTCGAGGCGGACCTGCGGCTCGGGCGCACCCACGGGCTCGTCGACGAGCTGACCGAGGTGACCGCCGCCCACCCGCTGCGGGAACGGCCACGGGCGCAGCTGATGACGGTACTGGCGCGTTCCGGGCGGATACCGGAGGCGCTGGAGGTCTACCTGGACCTGCGCCGGACCATGGTCACCGAACTCGGTGTCGAGCCGTCACCGGCGCTGCGCGCCCTGCACGCCGGTGTCCTGCGTGGCGAACCGACGCTGCGCCCCCCGGTCACCGCCCCCCGCGAGGTGAGCCGGCCACGGCAGCTGCCGGTGGATCTCGCCGACTTCACCGGCCGGGCCGGCCTGCTGGCCGAGCTGGCGGCCGACCTGCGCGCGCCGGACCGGCGCGAGCCGCTGGTGCTGACCATCTCCGGCGTCGGCGGGCTGGGCAAGACGGCGTTCGCGGTGCGGCTGGCTCACGAAGTCCGCGACGCGTACCCGGACGGGCAGCTGTTCGCGACGCTGGGGGACTCCGGTGCCGCGACGGTGCTTCCCCGGTTCCTGCGCGCGCTGGGTGTCGCGGTCGACATGGTGCCCGCCGACCAGGACGAATGCTCGGCGCTGCTGCGTGACCTGCTCGTCGACAGCAAGGTGCTGATCGTGCTGGACAACGTCCAGCACGAAAGCCAGGTCCGGCCACTGCTGCCCGCCGCGCCCGGCTGCGCGGTCCTCGTCACCAGCAGGCACACGCTCGGCGGGCTGGAGCAGGGCCGGCGTGTCCGGCTCGACCTGCTCAGTGACGTGGACGCGGCCGGCCTGCTCAGCACGATCACCGGCGTGCGGCACGGCCCCGACGAGGCGCTGCTGGCGCACTGCGGCGGCCTGCCGCTGGCACTGCGGGTCGCGGGCGCACTGCTCGCCGAACGCCCCCATTGGACCACCGCGGACCTGGCCGGCCGGCTGACGGCCGAGCGGACCCGGCTGGACTGGCTGGCGGTCGGCGACCTCGCCGTCCGCGCCAGCTTCTCGATCAGCTACCGCCAGCTGTCCGCCACGCACCGGCTTCTGTTCCGCAGACTGGGATTGCTGTGCGTGCCGACCTTCGGCGCGTGGCTGGCCGCCGCGGTGCTGGGGATCGACGCGCGCGCGGCCGAGCGGATGCTGGAGGACCTCGTCGGCTGCCACCTCGTGGAACCCGCCGGCCGGGCGGCGGGCACGGCCCGCTACCGGCTGCACGACCTGTTGCGGTGCTTCGCGGCCGAGAAGGCCGAGGAGGAACCGGAGCCCGAACGCCGGCAGAGCATCACCAGGGCCCTCGGCGGGTGGCTCCACCTGAGCGAACAGGCGGCGGCCCGGCTGCCGCGAAGCGTGCTGACCCCGGCGCCCGGCGACGCGACCCGGTGGCCGGCCGACAGCGAGCCGATCACCGACCCCACGGAGTGGTTCGAGGCCGAACTGCCCGCACTGCACGCGGCCGTCAAGATCGCCGTGGCCGAGGGGATGACCGGCCACAGCTGGGAACTGGCCATCATGTGCCAGCAGTACTTCGACCACAGCGGCCGCAACGAGCTGTGGTTCCAGTTCACCACCGAAGCGCTCACCGGGGTTCCCGGCGGCCGCGGCCGGGCGGCGCTGCTGCTCGGGCTCGGGCAGTTGCACATCTACTGGGACCGGTTCCCGGAGGCGTTCGCCGCGCTGCGGGAGTCGTTGGCGATCAGCGAGGAAATCGGTGACGTGCCGGGGATCGCGCGTGCGCTCGGCGGCCTGGCCACCACCTACCGGGTGACCGGCCAGGCCGACGCGGCGCTGGAGTTCAACGCGCGCGCGACCGCGCTGGCGATCGAGACCGGCGCCCGCCACCTCGAGATCCAGCTTCGCGCGGGCGCGGCGGCGCTGCACCTGGCCGAGGGCAGGCCCGAGCGGACATGGACGCTGCTGGAAGAGGCGCTGGAGCGAGCCATGACGCTGGGCGACGACCACCGCACGGCCGCCGTGCTGACCCGCTGCGGCGAGTTCAACCTCAAGCAGAACGCGCCGGCGAAGGCGTTGCGGCAGCTGACGCGGGCGTTGGAGATCGTCGAAGGCCAGCGCGATCGGCGCTGCACCGCGCGGGTGCGGCTCCAGCTGGGCCGGGCTTACGCGATGCTCGGCGACATCGCGGCGGCGACCGACGTGCTCGCCGCCGCCTGCTCACTGTTCGTCGAACTCGGTGACGGGCAGAACGAGGCCCACTGCGTGTTCGAGCTGGCCCACGCCCACAGCCGGTCATCGGGCTGAGGACCTGGCTGAGGCCGATCCGCGCACCTCTCGCGCCGGCCTCCCGACGTGGCGGCTCCTAGTACTTTCGGCCGATGTCCGCAGCGCCAAAACCCTCCGAAAGACGTGAGCCATCTCGGGGATCTTCTCCCGGCGCCGGTTTCGCCGCCAAGCACCGCCCTACTGTGGCGGCGATCGGTGATCTTGAAACGGACCAGCAGAGGGGAAACCATCTTGCCCAAGCGGACCGGATTTCTCGGCAACACGCTCGCGGCAGCGGGCACCGTGGCGGCGCTCGTGCTCGCCACGGCCGTTCCCGCCGCCGCGACCACGGCATCCACCGTCGAGGAGGATGTCGCGCAGCTGTACCAGGACGTCATCGACCTCTACGAAGGCCTGCCCGCCGACGCGCTGCGCGGCGTCGACCGGCTCATCGAGTCGCCCATCCCGCGGATCGGCCCCCGGGCCCAGGCCGCGCAGGGCCCCATCCCGGGGTGCACCGAAGGTTCGCTGCTGACGTACGCGAACAAGCTCGCGGCGCAGCTCACCCCGCTCGAGGGCCAGGCGCTCGACGCGCTGTCGGGGCTCAGCCAGCTCTACGTCCAGGGCGTCACTTCCGACAAGAGCCCGCAGGTATTCGGCACCGATGGCCAGTACACCGCGCGCGCCACCGCCACGATCGACAAACTGCGCGGCTTCTGGGACATCGAAAGCTGGAACATCCAGCTCGTCGCCTGGAAGGGCACCGACCTCGGCAGCCAGGCGAAGATGGCGCAGACCTTCAGCCTCGGTCTCGCGCCGGCGAAGGTGAAGAGCGCCGCCGCGCTCGCCACCAAGGTGCTCTACGAAGTTCCGGCGCTGCAGGGCGGCCGCAACCCGCTGATCACCCTGAACGCGTTCTCCGCGCCGGCCGGCAGCCTCGGCGGCAAGCGCGTGGCACTCGGCGACGGCCTGCTCGACACGGTCAACGCCCTCGGGTTCGACGACGTCTCGGTGGAGTCCGTGGTCGGCCACGAGTACGGCCACCAAGTCGACTTCGCCCACGAGAACTACCCGCGCAACGAGTCCTCCGAGATGGGACCCGACGCCTACGGCGGCTACTTCGTCGCGCACGCCAAGGGCTACGCGTGGAACGCCCGCACCCAGCAGGAGGTCACCTATCTCGACGCCTCCATCGGCGACTGCTACCACAGCCACGGCACCCCCGACCAGCGCAAAGCCGCCGGCGCATGGGGCGAGAAGCAGGCGACGAGCCAGGCGAACCCGAACCGGATCATCCCGTCCGCGACGATGATCGAGAAGTTCCAGAAGGTGTACCCGACGCTGATGCCGCCGGCCACCGGCCAGCAGGCCGGCACCGCGGTGGCCGCGGCCCGCGGCTGAGTTCCGGTTCCCGACGGCGGGCCGTTTCCCTGCAGCCAGGGAGACGGCCCGCCGTCGTCGAGACCGCCTTCGAGCTAGAGGCTCGACCAGCAGAACAGGTGCTCATCGGCTTCCCGCGCCCGCCGGGCGAGCCCGGCCAACGCCTCGATCAGCGCCTGCGCGTCCGCGACGTCGATGCCGCCGCCGAACTCCTCGATCCGTGCCCACTCCTCCGCCAAGTGGGGCAGATCACCGGCCTGGGCCAGCACGTCACAGGTCGACGCGGGCAACTCCGAGACCCACGGGCCGTCGTATTCGGTGTCCTGCTCCGCACCCGCCGGCCACACCAGCGTGTCGCTCACGAGGTCGGCGCGCCACGGCACCTGCTGGATCGCCGCGACCAGCATGGCCAGCACGACCGTCGGATCGACGCCCTTCGCCTCGATCCCGTCGAAGACCCCGCCCGCCGGCGAGTTCCCGTCCTCGGCGTCCAGCACCTGCCGCACAGCGTCGGCGTCGGCAGCGCGGAAGTAGTCGGAGAACGGCATGACCGCGATTATGCCGAAGCGACGGCTGAGCACCGGAACGGGCAGCCCGGCAGCTCGAACCGGCCCCGAACGCCCGGCTGAAGTGCAGTTTCCTCGGCGACAACCGGCGCAACCAACGACGCCGGCGCCAGGCGCCGGCGTCCGCGCGGGCCGGGTTCAGCGTTGCCGGACACGGGCTCGGAGGACCTGGGCGTCGGGGTGGTGCAGGTCGTCGAGGATGGGCAGGGCCCGCTGCCAGGCTTCGCGCGCCGCAGCGGAGTTGCCTGCTGCCTGGTGGGTTTCGCCCAGGCGGATGAGGGTGTCCGCTTGGGGGTGGCGCGCGCCCAGCTGCCGGAACAGCTCCAGTGCGTTCCGGTCGCAGGTGGCGGCCTGGTGGTGGTCGCCGAGGTGGTGGTGGGCGTGGCCGAGGCTGTCCCACGTGTCCGCCTCGCCGTGCCTGCTTCCCACCGCCCGGTGCAGTTCGAGGGCCTCGGCGCAATATCGCAGCGCTTCGGCGTGCCGGCCCAGCTGGGTCTCCATCCAGCCGATGGCGTTCAGCGCCTCCGCTTGGCCCGCCCGGTGCCCGGCCGCGCGGAACAGCGCGTAGGCCGCCTTGCCCTGCTCCAGCGCCTTCGGGTGCGCGCCTTCGGCGTAGGACACGATCCCGAGGTTGTTGTAGCTGCGGGCCTGACCCACCGGGTCGCCGAGCCGCTCGCTCAGTTCGAGCGCGCGTTGCAGGGTCGCCTCGGCGTCGGAATGGCGGCCGAGACGGATGTACGCGCGGCCCAGCTCGCGCAGGGACCACGCTTGCCCGTGCGGTTCACCGGCCCGCTCGGCCGCGGCGACCGCGACTTGCTGGGTGGTGACCATCTGCGTCCAATGCCCGGCGCGGATGCAGAAAAGCGAGACGCTGCAGGCGAGTTGCCAGGCGTGGAAGTCGAAACCCGCGTCGGCGGCGCGGTCGACGGCGGCCGCGAACACCGGGCGCTCGGTCCTGAACCACTGCCACGCCTGCCCGTCGCCGGCGAATTCGTCGACGACGGCCCCCGGCTCGGGTCCGGTCAGGGGCAGGCGGTCGTTGGGCGGGTTGAGCCGCAGTGTCGCGGCGTGCGCGGTGTGCAGGTAGTGGTCGAGCATGCGGTGCAGCGCGGTGTGGCGCGCTTGCTCGCTCTCTTCGTCGCGTGCCCGGTCGGCCGAGTAGGCCCGCAGCAGGTCGTGGTAGGTGAACCGGCCGGCGGCCGGCTCGGTGAGCAGCTGGGCCCTGACCAGCTCGGACAAGGCCGTGCGGGCTTTCCCCCGGACGGCTCCGGCGAGGCCGGCGGCGGCGGACAGCGAGATGACCGGGCCGGGGTGCAGGCTCAGCAGCCGGAACATCCGGGCCGCCGCGGCACTCAGCGTCCGGTAGGACGAGGAGAACACGGCACCGAGGTCGACGCTGGTGTCGCCGATGTCCAAGGCCTGCAGCCGATCGCGGACGTCGCGCAGCTGCCGGGCCAGCTCGGTCAGCGAGAGGGCCGGGGTGAGGGTGGCGCGTGCGGCCACGATGCTCAGCGCCAGCGGCAGGTGCACGCACAGCTCGATCAGCTCGCCCGCGGCCCGTGGTTCGGCGGCCAGCCGTTCCGGGCCCAGCCGGCTCGCCAGCAGGTCGTGGGCTTCGGCGGTGGTCATCAGGTCCAGCGGGAGGGGCCGGGCGCCTTCGCTGACGACCAGGCCGCCGAGGTGGTCGCGGCTGGTGACGACGGTCAGGCACCCGGCCGAGCCGGGCAGCAGCGGCCGCACCTGGCCGGTGTCGCGGGCGTTGTCCAGCACGACGAGGATCCGCCGGTCGGCCAGCTCGGACCGGTACAGCGCCGCCTGCTCGGCCAGCCCGGCCGGTACCCGCTGGGCCGGGACCCCGAGCGCGTCGAGGAAACCGCGCATCGCCTCGGCCGGCCGGACCGGCTGACCGCCGGGGTCGAACCCCCGCAGGTTGACGTAGAGCTGCCCGTCGGGAAACCGGTCCGCCACCTGGTGCGACCAGTGCACGGCGAGCGCGGTCTTGCCGACGCCCGCGGTGCCGTTGATCGCCACGGTGTCGTTCCGGTCCAGCAGGGCGGTGAGTTTTTTGAGCTGGGCGGCCCGGCCGGTGAAACCCGCCACCGCGCAGGGCAGCTGACGCGGTACCGCGGCGCTCGGCCGCGGAGCCGGCTCCGGGACCGGTGCGGCCTGGGTGGCCTCGGTGCGCGCCGCCGCGAGCAGCTGTTCGCGGCGGCGCGGATCGAGGGCGAGGGCCTCGGCGAGCATGCCCACCGAGGACAGCCGTGGCCGGCGCCGCCCCGCCTCCAGCACGCTGATCGAGTGCGCCGACACCCCCGACCGGCCGGCCAGCTCGTCCTGCGTCCACCCGGCCGCGAGCCGGCAGGCGCGCAGCAGCTCCCCGAAGGCGTTACCGCCCATTTCCTCCCCCTGGAAACGGTCAGCCGCCGAAACGGCACAGGCCAGTCCGACCATTCTCGATCAGCGGGCTGTGCGGGTTCAACCACGTTCTCGCAGGGGGAAATTCACTCGTGGACAGACCGGACATCACCGGAAACAACCGACGGGCGGCGGAGTGCCGGCGTGGTCGCCGGCACCCCGGGCGGGCTCAGAAGTGGAGCATCCACTGGAAGTCGGCCTGGGCGCCGCTCACGTGGACGTGCGTGCGGGTGCCGTAGGCGAACGGGTTGTTCCAGTTGTACTCCTCGACGTCGAACGAGCCGTCGGAGTGGACCGCGTTGACGTAGGCGACGTGGCCGACCTTGTGGACGTCGTTGACGGCGATGGCGCCGACGGCCGGCGTGGTGTTCACCGTGACGCCGACGCGGCGGGCGGCGTCGTCCCACGTGCCGGCGTTGCCCCAGGTGGTGCCGCCGTAGGAGTTGCTGAAGCTGCGGACGCCGAGCCTGCTCGCGATCCGGTAGGCCGCGAAGGCGGTGCAGTTGTTCTGGGCGAAGCCGCGGGCGTTGCCGTCGTAGTCGTTGACGGGGGTCTGCGAGCCGCCGCCCGTGCCGATGAACTGGTGGCTGGCCTCGTTGTTCTTCAGCGTGGCGTCGAGGTTGGCGGCTTCGCCGGGGGCGAAGTCCTGGCTCGCCCCGCCGAAGTTGCTGTTGTAGTAGACCCGCACGGTCTGCGAACTGCGGTTCCACACCGACGCGGCGTTGTTCTTGACGCAGATGCCCTGTCCGGCGCCGGCGCTCTTGAAGTCGTAGCAGGACGGCTCGGTGGCGCCGAGGTCGCTGACCGAGCCGGTGAAGTCGGAGACCGAGCCGGTCTGGTTGCTGTTGTAGTAGTAGCAGAATTCGCCGCTGTCGCAGACGCCGTCCCGGGCCGCGGCGAACGCGGGCGAGGCGGTGGCGGCGAGCAGCGGGACGGCCAGGGCCAGTGCGGCGCCGGCAACGGTGAACGTCATGCGGGTGTTCTTCACGGTTCTCCCCTTGGGTGCAGTTTCGGTGATCGGGTGTGTCTGGTCAGTGCGTGCGCTGGTAGTCCTCCCAGGTGTGGATCGGGATCCGGGGCCCGTCGTCGGGACCGTGTCCGGCGAGGCCGTCGAAGCCGAGGTAGTAGTCACCGGTCTGGTTCTGGGCCTGCGTGGACAGGTCGGTGTCGCTGATCGCCGCGGCGTGGATGTGCCACGGCCAGTCGCCCTGGGCCGGATTGCGGATCCAGGCGGCGAACCCGACCTGGCGCAGGGCACGGGCGACGGCGGTGCGGGTGTCGGCGGACATGCCGCCGACGTCGATGTCCACGACGCCGCCCCCGTCGTGGGTGCCGGCGGAGGTCGGGTCGCCGCCGGGGTTGTAGGAGCCCTGCGACAGCACGAGGCGGAAGCCCAGCAGCCGTTCGGTCTCGGTGAGCATCGCCTGGGTCCGCGCGTCGACGACGTACCCGTCACGCTGAACCCGCGCACCCGGCCCGATCACGCGGGTGACGGTGAACCGGCCCTGCCCGAGCGCGGTCAGCGAACTCGCGCCGGGCAGCCCGTTCGCGGCCAGGCCGGAGTACCCGAGCGAACGCTGGTAGGCCGAGTACGCGGTGATGGTCGTGGTGCCGAAGTAGCCGTCGACCCAGCGGGCGTCCAGCAGGTTGCGGGCCTGGAGGGCGCGCTCGACGGCCAGCACGGAGTCCTTGGCGCCCGGGGTCAGCGTGGTGTCGGCGCGCCGGGGATCGATCTGGGCGGCCAGCACGACGGCTTCCATGTCGACGGCCGGCAGGATGGCGGGGGTGGCGGCCGAAGCCTGCGTCGCGCCGAACGCAGGGCAGGCCAGGACAGCGAAGATCGCGAGCGCGGCCGGTCCGGCGGCGATGCGCGGAGTCGAAAGCGGCATGGTGCGGTCAGCAGCGCACGTCGGTGAATGCGTTGACGTCCCCGGGTTCAGCCGGGAAGTTGCCGTTCCATCCCCGGGCTCGGGTGCACTCCGCCAGGCTGGCGGCGCCGAAGGACCAAAATTCGACGGGGTTGACACCACCGCAGAAGGCATCCCAGTAAGTGTTTCCGTCACCGGTGACGATGGACGTGCACGCTTCCCAGCTGCTGTGGGTGGAGCGGTAGCCGGCCCAGATGTACATGTAGGCGTAGTTCTTGCCGCAGCCCTTGTACTGCTTCACCGACGCCATGGTCTGACCGTCGACGTCGAGGTACGCGGTGCTGCCGATCTGGGTGACGCTGGAGCAACCGGACGGGGTGGAGGCTTCCGCGGTTCCGGCGGCGCCCACGAGAACGGGCACGGCGAGAGCCGCGACAGCGGCCATCTTGGCGATTCTGGACATGGTGGCGCCCTTCGGTCCGGGAGCGGGATGCGGTGACCGGCAAGGGGCGGGCGATTGCCCGTTCTCCCTTGCCGTTGCACCACATCCCGGGCGCGCCCGGGCGAAACCTCCATGACGGCAGCTTGACGTTCGCCTGGCGTTCTCGCCCAGGCGCGGTTGCGGCTGCCCGCAGTCGTCCCGTGCGGCCGGTATGCCCTATTCCGGCGCCCGGAAACCGCTGATCTCCTCCTCGAGCAGTTCGGCCAGCCGCAGCGGGGTGCGGTCCTCGAACATCGGGCCGATCAGCTGCACCCCGACCGGCAGGCCCTCGGGGGAGCGGCCCGCGGGAATCGCGGTGGCGGGCAGGCCGGGCATGGTGGCCAGGCCCGCCCAGACGAACTGGTCGAAGTACGGGTACTCGACGCCGTCGACGTCGATGCGCCGTTCCATCGGGTTGGGGTGGTGGTCGTGCGGGACGCCGGTGTCGGCGTGATCGGGCACACCACGGCGTCGAATTCGGTGAACAGCTGCCGCCAGCCGTGGCGGTGGACCTCGCGGCGGCTGTCGGCCACGAGCCAGTCACGGTGGCTCAACGCCATGGCGCGCAGCCGGACGGCGTCGAGGCTGTCGTCGTCCGCGCTCGGCTGCTGGAGTGATGCGATGGGGAAACGTGCCGTCGTGCCCGAGATCAGCAACTGCATGTAGAGCGTCGCGGCTTCGGTGAGGCCGGGCAGCAGCGGGCTGTGCCGTTCGACGCGGGCGCCGCCGCCGTCGAGGGCGGCGGCCACCCGGTGCACGGCGGCCCGCACGGCGGACCCGGTCGGGATGAGCGGGTGGTCGTCGAGGACCAGGACCCGGAAGCCGCCGAGCCGCTCGTGGCGGGCGGGCGGCAGGGCCAGCCGGTGTGCGACGCCGTAGGTCAGGGGGTCCGGTCCGGCCATGACGTCGAGCAGGAGCGTGAGATCGCGGGCGGTGCGGGCCATCGGGCCGACGACGGCGAGGTCGAACTCGGCCGGCAACGCCGGCTCGGCCGGCGGGACCATCCCGCGGCGGGCCACCAGCCCCAGAGTCGGCTTGTGCGCGTACACGCCGCAGAAATGCGCCGGGGTGCGCAGCGAGCCCGCGAGATCGGAGCCGATGGACAGCGCCCCGAAGCCGGCGGCCAGGGCCGCCGCCGACCCGCCGGAGGAGCCGCCGGAGGTGCGACTGCGATCCCAAGGATTGTTGGTGGTGCCGTAGATTTCGTTGAAGCTCTGGATGTCCTGCAGTCCCAAGGGGACATTGGTCTTGCCGAGGATCACCGCGCCCGCGGACTTCAGGCGCGACACCTGGACCGCGTCCTCGGCGGGCACGTAGTCCCGGTGCGGTGGCATGCCCCACGTCGTCGGCAGGCCGGCGACGTTGTACGACTCCTTGACCGTCACCGGGACGCCGAGCAGCGGCCGGTCCTCGCCCCGGGCGCGGGCCTGGTCGGCCCGGCGCGCCGCGGCTCGCGCCCGGTCGAAGTCCGGCACGCAGATCGCGTTGATCAGCTCGTCGTCGCGCTCGATGCGGGCGATCGCCTCGTCGGTCAGTTCCGCCGAGGTGACGGCACCGGCGCGCAACGCGGCGGCGAGTTCCCCGGCCGGCTGAAAGCTCCATTCCATGAAACCGAAGCTAACGGGTGGCTCGGGAGGACACGAAATCCCTTCTGGCGCAACGTCAATCGACCAGGCGCGGGAACAGTTCCCGGACGCCGCGGCGGAGGTCGTCGAGCGCCGTTTCCTCGCCGGCCAGGTGGCGCAGCAAGGCCTGCTGGAACAGCCCGTCGAACAACGCGTACGCGTCGGCGGGGGAGCACGTCGGCCGGCTGCCCGCCAGGCCGGCGTACGCGCTCACGTTGCGCCAGATCATGTCGCGCAGGCTTTCGTCGATCTCGGCGACGTCGTCGCGGAAGGCCGGCTCGAACAGCGACTGCGTGCGCAGGTCGTACCACATGCGGTGCATGAGGGGCGCCTCGCCGAGCGCGGCGGCGAGGCCGTCCGCGCAGGCGACGGCCAGCTCGCCCGGGGTGGCCGCGTCGCCGACGCCGCCTTCGTACCGCTGCACGCAGGCGGCCTTGTAGCGCCGAACGCAGTAGGTGATCAGCTCGACCTTGTCGGCGAAGTAGTAGTGCAGCAGCCCGTGGGAGAACTTCGTGTGCTCCGCGATGGTGCGCAGGCTGGTGCGGGCGTAGCCGAGGTCGGCCAGGGCCAGGAGCGCCGCGTCGGCCAGTTCCCGGCGGCGGTCCTCGAACTTGTCGGCTGGGGTCCGGCGCCTCACGGCGGGTGCGCTGGTCACAGCTTCGAAGATACCATCCGGCCGTTTTCTGACCAACCGTCCAAGAAAATCTTGACATTCGTCCAAACGGCGGTCATGGTCGTCACCAGCCGCCGGCGAAGTCGGGAGGGACGACGATGTCTCTGTTCTTCTACCTGGAAAAAGGCGCCTCCCTGGACCCCGGGGCGCCCTGCTTGACCCTCGACGGGGTCTCCCGGTCCTACGGCGAGGTCGTCGAGCTCACCGAGGCCGTCGCCCGCGCGTTGCGGCGCTCGGGCGTCGCGCCCGGGGACAAGGTCGGCATCCTCTCGGCCAACGACCCGACCGCGTTCACCTGCGTCTTCGGCATCGCCCGCGCCGGGGCGGTCTGGTGCCCGGTCAACCCGCGCAACGCGGCGGGGGAGAACGCCGAGCTGCTCGACCTGTTCGACTGCGGGACGCTCATCTACCAGCCGGCCTTCGACGACCTGGTCGCCCGGATCGCGCCGCAGCTGCCGAAGCTGACCACGCTCGTCCGCCTCGGCGACGGCGACGGCTTCGCGCCTGGCTTCCGCGACTGGCTCGACCAGGCGAAAGACGACCCCGCCGCGGTGGCCGACCCGCCCGACGACGTCGTCGCTCTCGTCGGGACGGGAGGTACCACCGGGCGCCCCAAGGGCGTCATGCTCACCGATCGCAACCTCGAGGCGATGTCGGCCATCACGCTGATGAGCTACCCGTTCGAGGGACGCCCGGTCTACCTGGCGCTGGCGCCGCTGACGCACGCGGCCGGTGTCCTGTGCTTCCCGGTCCTGGCCCGCGGCGGCGAAGTCGTGATCATGGCCAAACCCGACGTCGGCCGGTTCCTCGAGCTGATCGAACGGCACCGCGTCACCCACACGTTCCTGCCGCCGACGCTCATCTACCTGGTCCTCGGGCACGAAGCCCTGGACGGGACGGATCTGTCGTCCCTGCAGTGCTTCTGGTACGGCGCCGCCCCGATGTCGACGGCCCGGCTCGCCGAGGCGCTCGACCGGATCGGGCCGATGGCGCAGCTGTTCGGCCAGTCCGAGGCGCCGATGATGATCTCGACGATGTCCCCGGCCGAGCACCGCCGGCCGGACGGCACCGTCCACACCGGACGTTTGTCGTCCGCCGGCCGGCCTGCGCCGCTGGTCACCGTGGCGATCCTGGACGACGACGGCAACGCCCTGCCACAGGGGGAACGCGGCGAAATCTGCGTGCGCGGCTCGCTCGTGATGGCCGGGTACTACCGCAACCCCGAGGCCACCGCGGAAGCTTCTGCCCACGGCTGGCACCACACCGGCGACATCGGATTCCTCGACGAAGAAGGCTTTCTCCACATCGTCGACCGCGCCAAGGACATGGTCATCACCGGCGGCTTCAACGTCTACTCCGCCGAGGTCGAACAGGCGGTGCTGGCCCACGACGCGGTCCGCGACTGCGCCGTGATCGGCCTGCCCGACGACAAGTGGGGCGAGCGCGTCACCGCCGTGGTCCAGCTCCGGCCCGGCCGCCGGCTGGACCCCGGCGAGCTGATCGCCTTCGTCAAGGACCGCATCGGCAGCGTGAAAGCGCCGAAGCAGATCGAAGTCTGGCCCGACCTGCCCCGCTCGACCGTCGGCAAGGTCCTCAAGGCCGAAATCCGCACGACCCTCACCGCCGGCTGAAAGGGAACACCATGAAACTCGCGCTCTACCTGCCGAACTTCCGGGACGAGGTCACCGTGCAGGAACTCGGGGACCTCGCCGCACTGGCCGAGGACCTCGACTTCGACTCCGTCTGGACGCTCGACCGGATCATCGTCCCGGAGACGTCGGACACCCAGGAGATGCAGTACGCCTTCGGCATGATCGAGGGCTTCCCCAAGGGCCTGCCGGTCAGCTCGCGGGGCAAGTTCCTCCAGGGCATGCCGCTCATCCCGTGGCTCGCGGCGAAGACGTCCAAGGTGCGGATCGGGATGAGCATCATCGACACGCCCTACCGCTCGCCCGGTGTGCTCGCCGCCGAGCTGGCCACCATCGACCACCTGTCCGGCGGGCGGCTCAACGTGGCCGTCGGCTCCGGCTGGATGCCCGAGGAGTTCGCCGCCGCGAGCGCGTCGCACATCTTTCCCAAGCGGCACAAGCACGTCCGGGAAACCCTGGAGATCATGCAGGGCATCTGGACCAACGACCTGTTCGAGTACCACGGCGAGTTCGCCGACTTCCAGCGCAGCGGGTTCGGCGCGAAACCGGTGCAGAAACCGCACCCGCCGATCTTCTTCAGCGGCCTCAAGGACGCGAAGCGGTCGGCGAGCCGGATCGCGAAGTACGGCCTGTCCGGCTGGATCGGCATCCAGGACTCGCCCGAGGACATCGCGAGGTGGCGCATCGAGATCCAGCGCGAGCTCGAAGCACTGGACACCCCGCGGTCGGTCGACGACCTCGAGATCGCCAGCATGATCTGGTTCGTCATCACCGACGAGGACATGGACCAGAGCCCGCTGGGCAAGGGCACCAACCTGCTCGTCGGCTCGCAGGCGCAGATCACCGACCAGCTCAAGCGGTACCGGGAAGCCGGGCTGACCATGCCGTTCCTGTGGCCGCCCTTCCAGGACGTCCCGGTGGCGAAGACACTCGACGACATGAAGCGCCTCAAGGAAGAAATCCTCCCCAAGATCGACGCGATGTGAAAGGGACCAGCATGTCCGAACTCGAAGGTAAGCGCGTCTTCGTCACCGGCTCCGGCGCCGGCATCGGCAAGGCGATTGCGGCGCTGTTCACCGAACGCGGCGCGCGGGTGGTCGTGAGCGACCTCGATTCCCTCTCGGCCAAGCAAGCGGCCGACGAGATCGGCGCGGCCGGCGTCGCCAACTGCGACGTCACCGACGAAATCCAGGTCCAGTCGGCGATCCAGCAGACGGTCGACCTGCTCGGCGGCCTCGACGTCCTGGTCAACAACGCCGGGATCGAGGTGTCGTCCCCGCTGCTGCAGCAGCCGACGGACAGTTTCGACAAGATCTTCGCGGTCAACGTGCGTGGCACGTTCGTGACGATGAAGGCGGCGATCCCGCACCTGGTGGAGTCGAAGGGGAACATCGTCAACATCGCCTCGATCGCGGGCATCGGCGGCAGCCCGCTGCTCGGCTCCTACTGCGCGACGAAGGCGGCGGTGATCCAGCTGACCCGGGTGGCGGCGGTCGAGATGCGCCAGGCGGGAGTGCGGGTCAACGCGGTCTGCCCGGGCTTCGCCGACACGGCGATGGTGGAGCGCCTGGTCCCGGACTTCGAGGCGGCCACCCAGGTCCCGTTCGGCGACCTCGTCGCGGCCAAGCAGGGCCGCCTGGGCACCCCGCAGGACATCGCGGAGGTGACGGCGTTCCTGGCCTCGGACCGGGCCACCTGGATCACCGGCAGCCACTACGTCCTCGACGGCGGGCTGACGGCGTCCCTGGTCTGAGGGGCGGGCCGGCGGCGCAGGTGCGGCCGCGCGAGGTGCGGTGGCACGTAGGCCACGTCGACCGGCCCGAGGTCGGTGCCGGGCGGGACGATCTCGTCGATCCGGTCGAGGAGATCGTCCCCGATGGCCGTCCCGGCCCCGGCGAGCAGATCGGCCAGCTGCTCTTCGGTGCGGGGACCGATGATCGCCGAGGTGACCTCGGGGTGGGCCGTGACGAAGGCCAGAGCGAGGTGCCGCAACGGGATCCCGGCTTGGCCGGCGAGGGGGACGAGGGCTTCGACGGCGTCGAGCTTGCGGGGGTCGGTCATGTGCTTCGGCGCCCAGTGCAGGCGCCCGGCCGAGGCGGTTTCCGTGCGGTAGCTGCCGGTGAGCAGGCCCATCGCCAACGGGCTCCACACGAGCACGCCGAGGCCGTACCGGTCGCAGACGGGCAGGATCTCGCGCTCGGCACCGCGGTTGAGGATCGAGTAGTGCAGCTGCTCGGTGCGGAAGCGTGCCAGGCCACGCCGCTGCGTCACCCACTGGGCTTCGACGATCTCCGACGCCGGCAGGTTGGAGTGCCCGATGGCCCGCACCTTGCCCGAGGCCAGCAGGTCGGTCAGCGCGCTCAGCGGCTCCTCGATGTCGGTGTCCGGTTCGGGGTGGTGGAGCTGGTAGAGGTCGAGGTGGTCGACGCCGAGGCGGCGCAGCGAGCCTTCGACGGCGGCGATGATCCAGCGCCGCGAGTTGCCGCGCCGGTCCGGGCCCATCGGGCCGTTGCCCTTGGTGGCGAGGACGACGTCGTCGCGACGGCCGCGGATCGCCTTCCCGACGATCCGCTCGCTTTCCCCGTCGCCGCCGTAGACGTCGGCGGTGTCGATGGTGGTGATGCCGTGGTCGAGGGCCCGGTGGACGATGCGGGCGCACGCGTCCGGGTCGGGGTTGCCGTAGGGGCCGAACATCATCGTGCCGAGGGTGAACGTGCTGACGCGGATGCCGGTGCGGCCGAGGGCGCGGGTCTGCAAAGGAAGTCTCCGGATGCCGGGATGCGGTGGGATGCCGGGGCATCCCACCGCCGTGCGGGAAGGGGTCAGTGCGCGGCCGCGACGTCGATGATCCAGGTGACGCCGAAGCGGTCGACCAGCATCCCGAACGCCGGTGCCCACGGCGCCGGGCCGAACTCTTCGACGACGGTGGCGCCCTCGGCGAGGCCCTTCCACACCGGCGAGACCTCGTCCACGGTCGCGCCGCGGACCGACAGGAAGAACGGCTCCTTCGTGATCGTGGTGCCGTTCTCGCGGCGGGTCGTGGGCGCGGCCGGGGTGGCCGGTCCGCCGGTGCCGGGGACGTCGTAGGCCATGACGCTGAAGCCGTGTTCCGCGGTGACCTGGCCGAACACGACCTTGGCCGCGTCGGGCAGCCCGGCGGGCATGCCGAAGTCGCCGTAGGTGACGACGGTGGCCTGGCCGCCGAAGACCGACTGGTAGAACTCGAGCGCCTGGCGGGCCTGGCCGGTGAAGTTGAGGTGGGCGACAGCGGTGAGCGACATGGGTTCGCAGACTTTCTCGGGTGGTTTCGCCGCCGGTGGGTTCCGGCGACGAAAGCCACGATGACAGCGGTAGCGGTCAGGGAACGTCCGCTTCTCGTGGCACCATGAAAGTCATGCCGATCGCGTCGTCGACGGCGACTTCGGGTCGCCTGCTCTCGCTGCTGTCCCTGCTGCAGGTCCGCCGGGACTGGCCGGGCGCGCTGCTCGCCGGCCGGCTGGGGGTCAGCGAGCGGACGGTGCGCCGCGACGTCGACCGGCTGCGCGAGCTCGGCTACCCGGTGCAGGCGGTCAAGGGCCCGGAGGGCGGTTACCGGCTCGAAGCCGGCGGCCGGATGCCGCCGCTGCTGTTCGACGAGGAGCAGGCGGTCGCGCTCGCGGTGGCGCTGCGGATCGCGGTCGGCACCGGCGCGGGGATCGAGGAGGCCGCTGCCCGAGCACTGGCCACGGTCCGCCAGGTGATGCCGGCGCGCCTGCGGCAGCGCGTCGACCAGCTGGAGATCACCGCGGCCGGGCGCGAAACCCAGGTCGGCACCGACGTCCTGCTCTCGTTGAGCTCGGCGATCCGGGCCGCCGAGGAGGTGCGGTTCGACTACGACTCGCCGTCGCGCCCGGCGGATGCCGAGCCCCGGCCACCGCGCCGGGTGCAGCCGCACCACCTCGTCGTCCGAAGCGGACGGTGGTACCTGGTCGGCTGGGACGCGGACCGGGCGGACTGGCGCACCTACCGCGTGGACCGGCTGCGGCTGCGGGTGCCGAACGGGCCGCGGTTCAGCCCGCGGGAGGTGCCGGGCGGCGACGTCGCAACGTTCCTCGCCGCCCGGTTCAAGGGCTCCGGCACCGCCGATGCGTGGCCGTGCCGGGGCGAAGTGGTCCTGGCCCTGCCGGTCACCGCGGTCGCACCGTTCGCCGGGGACGGCGTCGCCGAGGAAGCCGCCTCCGGCAAGACCAGGCTGCTGACCGGCTCGTGGTCCTGGGCGGCGCTGGCCGCGGGCCTGCTGCGGTTCGAATGCGACGTCGACGTGGTCGGCCCGCCGGAGCTGAGGACGGCCTTCGCCGAGCTGGCCGGCCGGGCCACCCGCGCGGCGATGCGCACCGGCTGAAACCGCTCAGCGCTCACGAAGGCGAAGCGGCGGCCAGCCCGTCCGCCATGGCCTGCATGAACCGGCGCAGGTACCACCGGAGGAACCAGCGCATCCCCCAGCGCGCCGAGTAGCTGCCGTGCCAGCGGATGCGCGTTCCGCCGCCCGGGAGGGCCGTCAGCTCGACCTCGGCCCGGTAGTCGCGCAGCTGCGGGTTCTCGGCCCCTTCGTAGGCGAACCGGCGCTCCGGCTCCAGCGCGGTGATCCGTTCCTTGGTGACGACCTTCCCGGTCCGGAAGGCGCGGACCGCGCCGACGGCGTCGCGGCCGTCCGCGGAAAGCCCGGCCGATCGTCCGGTGTCCAGTGCGTCGACCCGTGACCAGGCCGGCCAGCTGTGCGGGTCGAGCAGGAGTGCCCACAGGACCGCTGGCGGGGCCGCGGAATCGGCGGTGACGTCGTAGGAAAGCCGGGTCATGCACGCAGGTTAGGGCCGGCCTCCGGCGCGGCCCATGCGCCGGATTGCGGTGGGGCGGTCAGGAATTGCGGTAGACCGACGGGCGGATCCCGGTGTGCCGCACGAACGCCGTGGAAAGGGCGCCGGGACTGGCGAACCCGCACCGCGGCGCGATCCGGTCGAGGGCCAGGTCCGTGGTGCGCAGCAGGCGCTTCGCCTCTTCGACGCGCAGCTCGGTGAGGAACCGGCGCGGGGTCTGCCCGGTCGCGGCCCGGAAGACGCGCACGAGGTGGAAGACCGACAGGTGCACTTCGGCGGCGACGTCGGCGAGGGTGACCGGCTCGGCCAGCCGCTCGCGCAGGTACGCGACGGCGGCGCGCACGCGGGCGTCTTCCCGGGCCGGTGGCCGGCCGGCGCGCACCCGGCCGTGGCGGGTGACCAGGTGCGTGGCCAGGAAGGCGGCGGCGGTCTCGGCGTACAGGTCGTCGGCGCTGCCGGGCGCCCCGAGCGTCCGGGCCGCCTGTTCGAGCAGCGGATCACCGGCGGCGACGGAGGCCGCCATGGCCTCGAAGTCCGGGCCGTCGCCACCCAGCTCGGCGACGACCGAGCCGACGGTGCCGCCGGGGATGTGCACCTGGACGCTGCGCATTTCGGCGTCCCCGCGATAGCTGCGGACGGTGGGCCGCTGCGGGACGAGCAGCTCGGCCCGGCCCGGCAGCCAGCGGCCGCGGACCGCGCGGCCGCCCTCGCGCGTCTCCAGCTCGGCCCGCCCGGAGAGGGGCAGGACGAGGTGCAGGTCCGCGGTGCCGGGCAGGGCCATGTCCTCGGCGACCGGGACGTGCTCGAAGCGCTGCACCAGCAGCGACCGCCAGCCGGCGTGCTCCCAGCTGCAGAAGGTCCGCCGCACGAAGCGATCGGTTTCGAACCCGGTGTAGGGCCGGAGGTCGAACCGCGCCGAGTCGAACACCATGCCACCGAGGCTACCGGCCGGCGGCGTGCCTCAGCGTTCTTCGGCCACCGTCTCGGGTTCCGGAGCGGCGGGCTGCGCGTTGCGGCGGAGGTCCGCTTCGGTCCGGATCCGGATGCGGTTCGGGTTGGCGACGTTGGTGGAGATGGGGTTGTCGTTCACGTCCGTCCTTTCGACGATCCGGGGTTACCCAGGAGCCGGATCGCCGAACAGTGACCCTCGGCACGGCGCCGGCCCGCCGAGGGTCGCTGTTCGGCTACGCGACCTGCCCGACCGGGGCGGCCGCGGGCAGCCCGAGCAGGATCCGGTACTGCGTCTCGAAAGCGTCGAGCGCGTCCGCGATGTCGTGCCGCGCGACGATGGCCCGGGACGCTTCGCCCATCCGCGCGCGGGCGGCCGGATCCGCGGCCAGGTCGGCGATCCAGCGGGAGATCGTGGTGATCGCCCCCGGCTCGAACAGGTAGCCGTTCTCGCCGTGGTGGACGAGGTGGGGGAGGGCGAGCGCGTCGGCCGCGATCACCGGGAGGCCCGCCGCCATGGCCTCCATCGTCGCCAGGCTCTGCAGCTCCGCCGTGCCGGGCATGCAGAACACGTCGGCCGCCGCGTACCGGTGGACGAGCTCGGCGTCGGGGACGAACCCGTGGAACGTCACGCGGCCGGACACGCCCAGCCCGGCGGCGAGGTCTTCGAGCTCCTGGCGGCGGGTGCCGTCGCCGACGAGGTCCGCGCGGACGTGGGGGAGCGGGACCAGCGCGCGCAGCAGCTGGTCGAGGTTCTTCTCCGCGTCGAGGCGGCCGACGAACAGGACCGACATCGGCCGGTCGGCTGGGCGGGGCGGAGCCGCGTAGTGGACGAGGTCGATGCCGCACGACACGACCCGCGCCGGCCGGCCGAGGCCGATCGCCGCGAGGACCTCCGCCGCCCGCGGGGTCGGCGTCGTGATGATCCGGGCGTCGCGGTAGACGCGGACGAGGTCCTTCCACGCCCAGCGGGCCAGCGCGTCCTTCACCCGCCGCGGGAACGGCGTGTAGCCGAGGAGGTTGTCCGGCATGAAGTGGTTCGTGGCCATGCCCGGGACGTCGCGTCCGGCGGCGGTTTCGAGCAGCGCGCGGCCGACGCCGAAGTGGGCTTGGACGTGGACGACGTCCGGGCGGACCCGGTCGAGGAGCTCGCGAGCGGCCGTCCGGGCGCTGCCGGGGGTGCAGAAGCGGTAGCCGCCGTGGAACGGGATGGCGTGCGACCGGATCCGGTGGACCGTGTAGCCGTCGCGCTGCTCGGTGCGGGCCGGGCCGTCGCCGGACGGGCAGGCGACGTGGACGTCGTGGCCGCGGCTGGCGAGCCCGCGGGCGAGGCGCTCGGCGAAGAACGCCGCGCCGTTGATGTTGGGCGGGAACGTGTCGGCGCCGATCAGGACGCGAAGGCCGGTCGGGTGCACGGGGTTCTCCTCGACGGTTCGGTGGGCTTGCGGAACGGCACCGGCGAGCACGCGCACGCCGGCGAGAGCGAGGACCGCGGCGAGTGCGGCCGCGGGCCGGGGCACCTCGCCGTAGGCCAGCGCGGCCACGGCGACGGCGGTCAGGGGATCGAGCACGGTCGTCGTACCGACGACGACCGCGGTGGGTCCGGCGGCGTACGCGCGGTGCAGGATCACACCACCGGCACCGAGCAGCAGCAGCGCCTGCCCACCGAGAAGGGCCGCCGTGGCCGGCGATTGGGCCGCGGCCGCGTGCACGACCGACGAGCCGAGCCCGAAAAGGACGGCCGACGCGGCGGCGAGCACGGCACAGCCGGCCCGGGCGAACCAGGCGAGGGCCGCGACGGCGAACCCGGTGACCGCGACCCCTTCGGCGGTCCCGGCGCTGATCGCTACGGCCGGGGTGGCCGACGCCGCGAGGGCCACGAACCCGGCCACCCCCGCCACGACGAGCACGACCGCGGCGACGACACGGGGACTGCGGGCGCGGCGTCCGAAAAGGACGGTCAGGACCAGGCTGAACACCCCGAGCGGCTGGACCACCGGAAGCGGCGCGAGGGCGAGGGCGACGAGGTGCAGCAGGCTGCCGCCGACCGCCAGCCCGGTACCCGCCCACCAGCCCGGGGACCGCAGCAGCCGGGCGAGGGTGCGCAACCCGGGGGTGCCCGCCACGGCCAGCTCGGCGACCTCGGCGTGCTGCCGGACCGCGCCGACGGCGAACAACACGGCGGCCACCAGGGCACAGGCCATCGCGACGGCGGTCATCGGGCGGCCCGCCGGGTGGCGGTGGCCGCCGCGGCAGTCTCAGTGGTAGCCGCCGGGCGGACCTCGTGGGTGGCGCTCTGGAGGGTGGTCGCGGGGAGGGTCATCGGGCGGCCCGCCGGGTCTCACCGGTCGCCGCCGCGGCTTCGGTCTGCCGAGCTGCCGCCGCCGGGTCAACCTCGAAAGCCGCGCGCCGCAGGGTGATCGCCGTCGTGGTGATGATCGAGAACTCCGCCAGCAGGGCGGCCCGTTCGAGGAAACCGGCCGGCAGCCGGCTGATCACCTGTGCCGCGCCGAACGTCGCCGCCGTCAGTGTGCCGGCGATCGCTGCCCGCCGGAGCGCCGGTGCCGCGGCCGTCCAGGGTGGCTCGGTCCGGAGCCGGGCGCTCAACGCCCAGGCCGCGAGCGGGAGGCTGGCGAACAACACCGCTCCGCCCGCTCGGTGGAGCCCGCCCGACACCGTGGGCTCCGCCGCGCTGACGTTGCTGCGGAAGCAGAGGACCACCGCGATCCCGGCCGTCCAGAGCACGAAGAGCGTGCTCACCAGCGGGTCGCGGGGCAACGCCGCGAGCTGCGCCGCGATCGCCAGCGCGGCCGCGGACGCGAGCAGCAGCAGGATGGCGATCGTGAACAGCGGCCGGCCGCCGCGGTGCCAGGCGTAGTCGCTGACCGGGTCGCGCCAGGGGCTCACGTCGCCGGCGAACCCGATGGTCAGGCCCGTGATGATCGCCTGCGCGAGCGCGGCCGTGACCAGGGTCAGTGTCGGCGCGAGCGCGGTCCGTGGAGTCACCCTTCAGACGGTGTCGCCCGTGCGTGAGAGTTCGATGAAGATCGCGCTGGGTTTCCTTAAGAAGCGGCCAGCGGGAAGACGAGGTCGAAGCGGGCGCCCCCGCCGTCGGCGCTGGCGGCCGTGGCCTGCCCGCCGTGCTGGGTGACGACCTGCTCGACGATGGCCAGCCCGAGCCCGGAGCCCGGGAGCGCGCGGGCGGCGTCGGCCCGGTAGAACCGCTCGAACACGTGCGGCAGATCCGCTTCGGGAACGCCCGGACCTTCGTCGTCGACGCGGACGCGCACCGATCCGCTCCCCGCCGTCATGGTCACGCGCACCGTTCCGCCCGGTGGCGACCACTTGGCCGCGTTGTCCAGCACGTTGAGCACCGCCCGCTCGACGGCCGCGGGGCGCGCGAGCACGTCGGCCTCCGCCAGCCCGGCTTCGAACACCACGTTCGGCCACCGCGACCGGGTGCGTTCGACGGCCGCGGTGACGACGTCGGCCAGCGCGAGGCGCTCCTCGGCTTCGGTCGGCCGCTCGCCGGTGGACAGGTCGACCAGCTCGCCGATCAACGCCGTCAGTTCGACGGCCTGGGTGTCGAGGTCGGTCAGCAGCCGGGACCGGTCCTCGGCCGGCAGCTGCCGGCCGGGGTTCGCGTCCGCGTGGATGAGCAGCTCGATGTTGTTGCGCAGGCTCGTCAACGGCGTCCGCAGCTCGTGCCCGGCGTCCTCGACCAGCCGCCGCTGCTCGTCGCGGGAGCGGCTCAGCGCGCCGAGCATCGCGTTGAACGACGTCGCCAGCCGCCCGATCTCCCCGGCCGCGGTGACGTCGATCGCCGCCGACAGCTCCTGCGTGCGGGCCACGTTTTCGGCGGCCGAGGTGAGGTCGTCGACCGGCTGCAGCGCCGAGCGGGCGACCGCGCGGCCCACCACCGTGGCGCCGAGCACCCCCGCGGCGGACACCGCGAGCAGCCAGAAACCCAGCCGGCCCAAGGCGTCCTCGACGTCTTCGGAGTCCTGGGCCACCTGGACCGTGCCCCCGTCGGCCCGCGGGGCCGTCCACATCCGGAACCGGTCCCCGTCGAGGTGGACGCTGGCCGCCCGGCTGAGGGAGAACGGCGCCTGCGGCGGCGGGGACGGCAGTTCCGGGATCGCGCCCGCGATTCCGGTGACGGCGCCGCCGGCCGAGCTGAACTGGACGGTCAGGCCGTTGTTCCGGTCGGGCCCGGGCTTGGTGGTCGAGCGCAGGGTCGAAAGCGCTTCTTCGGGCGAGGACGCTTTCGCGGCGAGCTGGGCGTAGGACTGCAGCCGGGCGTCGAACTGGTCGTAGAGGTCGGCCCGGGTGATGCCCCAGGAGATCGCCGAGACCGTCACGACGGCGAGCGCGACCGCGGTGGCGACGAGGACGCCGAGCCGCGCCCGCAGGGACAGCTTCCGCCAGCGTGGCCGCTTCACAGCGGCTCCTCGCGCAGCACGTAGCCGACGCCGCGCACGGTGTGCAGCAGCCGCGATCCGCCGCCGGCTTCCAGCTTGCGGCGCAGGTAGCTGACGTAGACGTCGAGGCCGTTGGACGCGGCCCCGAAGTCGTAGCCCCACACGTGCTCGAACATGACCGGCCGGGTCAGCACGATCCGCGGGTGGTGCAGGAACGTCTCGAGCATCGCGAACTCGGTGCGGGTCAGGTGCAGCGGGCGGTCGCCGCGGAAGACCTCCCGGGTCGCCGGGTCGAGGGTGACGTCCGCGAACCGCAGCGGCGCGGCCGCGGGTGGCGCGGGCGGGAGGTGGTACTCGGTGCGGCGCAGCAGCGCGCGCACCCGGGCCAGCAGCTCCTGCAGCGCGAACGGCTTGACGAGGTAGTCGTCGGCCCCCGCGTCGAGGCCGGCCACCCGGTCGGTCACCGCGGTCCGCGCGGTCAGCATCAGGACCGGCACGGTGTTGCCTTCCCCGCGCAGGACCCGGCACACCTCCAGGCCGCCGAGCACCGGCATCGTGACATCGAGCAGCACGCCGTCGGGGTTCTCGCCGCGGATCACGGCGAGCCCGGCGGCGCCGTCACCCGCGATGGAGACGGTGTAGCCCTCGAACCGCAGCGTGCGCGACAGGGAGTCCTGCACGGCCGTCTCGTCGTCGACGATCACCAGGTGCACCGGGCGTCCCTTCGTCCCTGGGGCGATGACACACGGTGACTTTAGTTGAGGTTTCCGCTGCGGTACCGAACTCTCATCGAAGATTAACTCTCGGCTGCAGGCGGTGAGCAGGCCCGGACCGCCGTCACCGCACCCGGCCGGCTTCGGCTGCGGTCAGGACCCGGTTCCACACCTGGACTTCGTCGACGCTGCCCGGCCAGAAGTCGCTGTGGCGCCCGCCGGAGACCGCCCGCCCGATCGCCAGCGGGCCGGGGGCGGCGTCTCCGGTGGCCTGGGTCCACGTCCGGGCCTGAGCCACGCCGTCGACGTAGAGGACGTAGGTTCCGGCGTCGGCGTCGTGCACCCCGACGAGGTGGTACCAGCGCCCGGCCTGCGGGGCGACGTCCGACAGGGCACGGCCCGAACTGGTGGAGAACGCCAGCCGGTCGTCGGCCGCGGAGTACTGGAGGTAGAACCCGCTGCTCGGGTCGCCGTCCTGGCTGACCGCCGTCGCCCAGGAACCCGTGCGATCCAGCCGGACCCGGGCGCTGACCGAGAAGTTCCCGGCGGTGTCCACGACCGGGCCGGCGGTCGCCGCGTACTGGCCCGAGCCGTCGAGCTGCAGGGCCGTTCCGGACGCGCCGGGAACCCACGCGGGCGAGCCGGTCAGGGTGGCGTCGTGCGTTCCCGCGCTGTCGTGGGCGACGGTTCCGCCGCCCTCGTCGAGGTGCCAGGCACCGACCGGGTCCTGCTGACCGGCCGGGTAGGCGATCCGGAGGCTTTGCCGCTGGTGCGTCGTTTCCGTGCCACCGCCGGGGCCGCGGTAGGACGCCGTCGCGTACAACGCCGCGGCACTGCCCGGCTCGGCCCCGGGCGGCGCGGTCAGCGTGTAGGTCCAGGTGCCGCTCTGACCGGGCGCGATCGCGGCGGGCGGGCGGCCGCCGGCCGCGACCGACCAGCCGTCCGGAACGGCCACGCTCACCCGCGGCGCGACGAGCGGGCCGCAGGTGGTGTTCCGCACGGTCACGGTCACCGGCGTGCTGCGGCTGACCGTGATGACGCCGCCGGCGTTCGCCGGACCGGCGGTGATCCGGGCGTCCCGGCTCGACGGCGTCCAGGATTCCAGTTCGCTCACCCCGACGAACGCTCCCGGCGGGTTGGTGAACACGAGCCGGATCCGGCTGGTCGTCAGCGTCGGGAAGGTGACGCGGTTGACGCCGTTGCCCACCGGGTTCGCCTGCTGGCGCACCTGGCCGGGGACTTCCTGCCAGGCCGAGCCGGTCCAGTATTCCAGCCGGTAGGCCGCGGCCGGCTTGACGCCGCCGCCGTCGTCGTAGCCGTGCCACCGGATATCGCCGACCTGTGTGGGCGCGCCGAAGTCGACGCCGTAGAAGTCACTCGGGTTCGGCGAGGCGTAGTTGGTCCAGCGGGTGTTCTCGGGAACCTCGTTGTACCAGACCTTGCCGTCGAGGGCGTTCCACGGGTTGTCACCGGGCCACGTGTAGGACGTGATCGGCCGGGGATAGCCGGTGCGCAGGGGGTTCGCGGCGTCGTTGACGAGATTGCCCGGCCGGGGCAGCACACTGCTGCCGACGTCGAGGGTGGTGGCGCGCAGCGTGGGGGAGTTCTGGACGAGCCGGCCGTCGACGTAGAGCCGCATCCCGGCGCCCTGACCGTAGTGCGTGCCGTCGCGGTCCCACAGCACGGTGACGTCGTGGCCGTGGTACGGGACGTTCTCGGCGGCGAAGTGGTCCCATGTGGACGGAGTGAGGGGCTGGATCCGCAGCGTGTTGTCGCTTTGCGGGCGGAGGCCGAGCAGCCCGGACAGGACGAGGTCGGTGTAGGTGGAGTGGTTGTAGTCCTCGCTGTGGTTCTGCCCGTCGTAGAGCCACGTGTCCCGGTCCGGGTCGTGGGCCTCGGCGACGTAGGGCTTGCCGTTCTTGGTCTGGGTACGGGCGTACCTGGCCAGCGCCGCCGCGTAGTCCTCTTTGGACACCGCGGCCTGGGCCGGGTAGTCGTCCAGGAGGTTCGCCATGCCGGTCAACGTCTGCGCGGTGGCGAAGGGCCAGCTCGGCCCGTCCCAGCGGCAGCAGGCACCGGCTTCCTTCATGAAGAACGGGCTGCGGCGCTCGGCCGTGGTCGGGCCGTAGGCGCTCGCGAACCCGGCGGGGTCGAGCAGCTGGGACCACGCGGCGCTGTCGGCAGGCTGGGCGGCGCCGAACATCCAGGGGAGGTAGCCGATCTGCTCGCGGCTGCCGGAGAGCCGGTGGCCCGGGTTGTCGTCGCGGGGCATCGCGTAGTAGAAGCCCCGTTGCGGGTCCCACAGCCACTTCTGCAGCGCTGCCTTCAGGTTCGCGGCGCGCTGGGCGTATTCGGTGGCGAGCGAGTGGTCGCCGACCGAGCCGGCGATGCGGCTGATCGCGAGGGCGTCGCCGTACTGGTAGGAGTTGAGCGTCGGCCGGTAACCGGCGCCGCCGTGGTAAGGCTGGGGCGACTCGTAGGAGGAAGCGGAGTACTCCATGGCGTCCCACACCGGGACCGACCAGTACAGCCCGAGGTCGGCGGAGAACTGCTTGTCCCAGCCGCGGTATTGGCGCACGAGGGCGGGCAGCAGTTCGCGCAGCGGGCCGAAGTCGCCGGTCACCTGCGCCTGGCCGTAGGCCGCGGTGGCCAGCCAGACGCTGTACTCGTGCGCCCAGTCGGTGGTGTCGGCGTTGACGTCGTCGCTCGCGGGCTTGGCGCCCGCGCCGGGGCCGGTGAGCCAGAACCGGAGGTAGTCCCGGCCGTAGCCCGGGTCGCGCAGCCAGCGCCCCTCGGTCAGCTGGTGCCCGGCGGCCGCGTTGATCGCCTGGTAGGGCGCGGCGTAACCGCAGCAGTCGAGGAATTCCGTCGAGATCCAGCCGTCGGCGGGGTTCGTGTAGCGCAGGTGCTCCTTGAAGACGCGCCAGCGGTAGTAGTAGACGCTCTGCATCGTGGCGTCGGGCAGGTCCACGAACGGGATGTTCGCCTCGTACCAGGCGGGATCGGCGTACCCGGCGAGTGCGGCCGAGTGGTCGAGGAAGTGCGTCCCCGCGGCGGGTGCGCTTTCGGCCGCCGGAGCGATGCCGATCAGCCCGGACAGGGTCAGGACGGCCAGCCAGGTGCTTCCCCGGGACAGTCGCCGGCGCATCGGTCCTCCTCGGTTTACAACGTTGTAAAACCCAGACTCGACCACTATCGCTCAAAATCACTCAGAAGGGAACACCCAGCGGCCCGGAGACGGCCGTCCGCCTCCGGGTCGCGGTGGGTGTCAGCGCCGGCCGCTGATCGTGCTCGCGCCGGCGTAGCGCGCCTCGGCGCCGAGCTCTTCTTCGATGCGGATGAGCTGGTTGTACTTGGCGGTGCGGTCGGCGCGCGAGAGCGAGCCGGTCTTGATCTGGCCGCAGTTGGTGGCGACCGCGAGGTCGGCGATCGTGGTGTCCTCGGTTTCGCCGGAGCGGTGGGACATGACCACGGAGTAGCCCGCCTTGTGCGCGGTTTCGACGGTGGTCAGCGTCTCGGTGAGGGTGCCGATCTGGTTGACCTTGACCAGGATCGAGTTCCCGATCCCGCGCTCGATGCCGTCGGTCAGGAGGGTGACGTTGGTGCAGAAGACGTCGTCGCCGACGAGCTGGACCCGGTCGCCGATGGTGTCGGTGAGCTGCTTCCAGCCGGCGTAGTCGTCCTGGGCCAGACCGTCCTCGATGGACACGATGGGGTAGCGCGCGGTGAGCTCGGCGAGGTAGGCGACGTGCTCCTCGACGCTGCGCTTGCGACCTTCGCCGGTGTAGTCGTAGACCTCGCCGGTGTAGAACTCCGACGCGGCCGGGTCGAGCAGCAGGGCGATGTCCTCGCCGGGGGTGTAGCCGGACTGCTCGATGGCCCGCAGCACGAACTCCAGTGCCTCGTCGGCCGAGCTCAGGTGGGGCGCGAACCCGCCTTCGTCGCCGACGTTGGTGCTGTGCCCGGCGTCGTGCAGCGACTTGCGCAGGGTGTGGAACACCTCCGAGCCCATCCGTACCGCGTCGGCGAACGTCTCCGCGCCGACCGGGCCGATCATGAACTCCTGGAAGTCGATCGGGTTGTCCGCGTGCGCGCCGCCGTTGATGATGTTCATCATCGGCATCGGCAGCAGGTGCGCGAACACGCCGCCGGCGTACCGGTACAGCGGCAGCCCGTTGGCGGCCGCGGCCGCCTTGACCACGGCGAGCGACACGCCCAGGGTGGCGTTGGCGCCGAGCCGGGCCTTGTTGGCGGTGCCGTCCAGGTCGATCAGCGTGCGGTCGACGGTCGCCTGGGCTTCGGCGTCCAGGCCCACGATCGCGTCGGCGATCTCGGTGTTGACCGCGTCGACGGCCTTGCGCACGCCCTTGCCGTGGAACCGGGCCTTGTCCCCGTCCCGCAGTTCGACGGCTTCGCGGGTGCCGGTGGAGGCGCCCGAGGGCACCGCGGCCCGGCCGAGCGAGCCGTCCGCCAGTTCGACGTCGACCTCGACGGTCGGGTTCCCGCGGCTGTCCAGCACTTCGCGGCCCTTGACCCGGACGATGGCAGTCATGGCACTCCTCGTGAGTTCGTCGAGCGGGGCGGCGCCACGCTGAGCCGCGAGACGAGGGCGAGGCTAGCAGAATTTCACTGAATCGATCCCGAAGTGTTCGGCGGGAATGACGGCGCACGGCGGACGCGGTCTCGTCGCCGGCGTGCTCGCCGGGCTCGGGGTGCTCGCGCCGGTCGTCGGCCAGGTGATCTCCGACGCGATGTCGTTCCGGACCGTCCAGCCGGCCGCGGTCCCGTTCCTGCTCGTCGCGCTCATCGCCCATGGCGGCACGTCGCGGCCCAGGTGACCGGGCACACCCGAGCTCGACCGGCGCCGCACGCCGCCGCGTCCGCCGTGCGACGATTCGCGGGGAACCCGGATCGGACGAAGGAGCGCCAGACCTTGCCCGTCGTGCACGCTCTGTGGTCGCCGGGGCGGGGTCTGCTGCTCTGGGCCGAGCGTGACCGGGGCCCGGCCGGCACGTCGAGCCGCTCGGCGCGGATCGCCCTTCCGCACCCGTTCGCCGTCTCCAGCGCGGACCTGACCGCCCTGCATCCCGGCAAGCCCACCTCGGCGACGGTGCTGCTCCCGTCGCGGGCGAACCGGCCGCTCGCCTCCACCGAGGCGGCGGCAGGCGGCAACCGGCGTGGCCCGGCGCCGTCATTGCGGCCGTGGTCGGTGCCGGCGTTGATCGTGGACGCCACCGAGCTCGACGACCTCGACGGCTCGGCCTCGTACGGCGCTTCGGTCACCTACCTGCGGGCGGTCGCCCGCCTGGCCGCGGATCTGGTGCGGCGCGGGCGGGTCCTGCCGACGCTCGTCCGCCGGGGCGACACGGCGGAGGCCCGGTGGCGCCCGGTGCTCCAGGGCGTGGATTTCGCCGCGTTCGACGCACTGGTCGCGGCCATGCCGCCGGTCGGGCGGGCCGAGCAGGTCGCGCCGCTCACCGGTGCCTCGCCGCGCGCGCTCGTCACCGATGCCCTCCACACCCTCGTCGACGCGGCCGTCCGTGACCGGCTGGCTCGCGCCGATCTGCCCGTCGACCTGCGGGGGAGCGGGGGAGTGGCCGGGGTGTGGCTGGCCGCGTTGCAGGGCGGCGGTGCCCGCGTCGAGCTGCCGCTGGACGAGCTGGGTGTGCTGGCCGACGCCGTCGCCAAGTGGGACGAGGTCGCCGACACCGACGTCGTCGACGGCCGCGCGTGCTTCCGGCTGGCCGAAGTCGGCACGCTGCGCCAGCCGGACGCGGACGACCCCGACGACCAGACCGGCGACGGCACCAAGTGGCAGCTGCAGTTTCTGCTGCGGGCGACGGCCGATCCGAGCTTGCTGCTGTCGGCGGGGCAGATCTGGTCCGGCGAGGCGAACGGGCTGGTCCGGGACCCGCGGGGGCTGTTCGCCGCCGAGCTGGGCCGGGCCGCGCTGGTGGAACCGGTGCTGGCGCCGGCCGTGCGCAGGACGCAGCCGTCGGAGTACGACCTGACTGTCGAGGAAGCCGAGCAGTTCCTCACCTCGGGCGCGAACCGGCTGGTCGAAGCCGGGTTCGAGGTGCAGCTCCCGGCCACCTGGGACGGCAGGCGGCGGCTCGGGCTGCGGCTGTCGGTCCGCAGCACACCGGCCGAGCAGGTCGTCACCCGCAGCCGGGTCGGCCGCGACGAGCTGGCCGCGTTCCGCTGGTCGATCGCGGTGGGCGACGACGAACTCGGCGAGGAGGAGCTGGCGCGGCTGGTGGCGGCGAAGACGCCGCTGGTGCGGCTGCGGGGGCGGTGGATCAGCGTCGACCCCGACCGGCTCCGCGCCGGGCTCGAATACCTCCGCCGCGACCCGCACCGGCGCCCCACCGCGGCCGAGCTGCTGGAGCTCGTCCAGCTCACGCGGGAGACACCGCTCCCGGTCACCGACGTCCGCGCCGGCGGCTGGGTCGGGGACATCCTGGCCGGGCGGGTCCACCAGACCCTGCGGCCGGTCGCGCTGCCGCCGTCGTTCCGCGCCACGCTGCGCCCGTACCAGCAGCGGGGTGTCTCCTGGCTGGCGTTCATGTCGGCGCTGGGGCTCGGTGCGTGCCTGGCCGACGACATGGGCCTCGGCAAGACCGTCCAGACCCTGGCGCTCGAGGCACTCGAGCGGGCCGACGACGATCGACGGCCGACGCTGGTGCTGTGCCCGATGTCGCTGGTGGGGATGTGGCAGCGAGAAGCGGCGACCTTCGCCCCGGGCCTGCGGGTCCTCGCCCACCACGGCAGCGCCCGCGCGCACGGGGACGCGCTCGCCGGGCAGGTCGCCGCGGCCGACCTCGTCGTCACCACCTACGCCACCGCCACCCGGGACGCCGGCGAACTCGAGACGTTCACCTGGCGGCGCCTGGTGCTCGACGAAGCGCACGCCATCAAGAACGCCGACACCGCGACGGCCAAGGCCGTGCGCCGGTTCACCGCCGGGCACCGGCTCGCGCTGACCGGCACCCCGGTGGAGAACCGGCTGGCGGACCTGTGGTCGGTGCTGGACCTGCTCAACCCGGGACTGCTCGGCAGCCGGTTCGAGTTCCGGCAGCGGTTCGCGGCCCCGATCGAGCGCCGGGGCGACACCGCCACGGCCGCCGCGTTGCGCCGGCTCACCCAGCCGTACCTGCTGCGCCGGGTGAAGACCGACCCCGCGATCGTCCCCGAGCTGCCGGAGAAGATCGAAATCCGGCAGGAGTACCGGCTCACCCGCGAACAGGGCACGCTGTACCGCGCGGTCGTCGACGAGATGATGACGAAGATCGAGAACAGCCAGGGCATCAAGCGCCGCGGCAACGTCCTCGCCGCGATCACGAAGCTCAAGCAGGTCTGCAACCACCCCGCGCACCTGTTGCACGACGGCTCCCCGCTCGGGCAGCGCTCCGGCAAGGTCAGCCGCCTCGAAGAGGTCCTGGCGGAGATCCTGGCCGCGGGCGACCGGGTGCTGTGCTTCACGCAGTACACCGAGTTCGGCCACCTGCTCGTGCCCCACCTGACCGACCGGCTCGGCACCGAAGTCGCGTTCCTGCACGGTGGCTTGGCAAAAGGGGCGCGCGACGCGATCGTGGACCGGTTCCAGGCCGGCGACGGGCCGCGGATCCTGTTGCTCTCGCTCAAAGCGGGCGGCTCCGGGCTCACCCTGACCGCGGCGAGCCAGGTCCTGCACCTGGACCGCTGGTGGAACCCGGCCGTGGAGAACCAGGCCACCGACCGGGCGTTCCGCATCGGGCAGGGACGCAACGTCCAGGTCCGGAAGTTCGTCTGCCCGGGCACCATCGAGGACCGCATCGACACCCTGATCACCCGGAAACGCGCGCTGGCCGGAATGGTCGTCGGCGAGGGCGAAGGGTGGCTCACCGGACTGTCCACGGACACGCTGCGCGGGGTGCTCGCGCTGGGGGAGGAGGCGATCGATGACTGAACCGCTCCCGTGGTGGCCGACCCGGTTCATCCGGGCGCTGACGGCGATCGGCGTCCTCCTGCCCGCGCCGGGCCGGGGAAGCGTCGTGTCGCTGGAAATCGGGGCCGGGCGCGTCGACGCCGAGGTGCGGGACGGCGGGCCGCACCGGGTGCGGATCGGGCTGACGGCGTTCGGGAAAGCGGACTGGGCGGTGATCACCCGTGCGCTCGCCGCGAAGGCGTCCCTCACGGTCCTGCTGCTCGGCGGCGAGCTGCCCCGTGACGTCGAGGAGACCTTCAAGGCGCTCAGGCTGCCGTTGTTCCCGTCGTCGGCGCGGGAGGTCTCGCTCGACTGCACCTGCCCGGACGCCGAGGTGCCCTGCGGTCACCTGAACGCGGTGTTCTCCGCGCTCGTGGAGCGGGTCGCCGACGATCCGTTCACCATCCTCGCGCTGCGCGGCCGGGACCGCGAAGCGCTGCTCGAGGAACTCAAGAACCGGCTCATCTCGGCCGAGCCGCTCGATCCCGGCGACGGGACCCCGGCCCTGGCCGAGGCCATGGACACCTACTTCGACGGCGGCCAAGCCCCGGGCCTGGACGGCGCGGCGCCGTTGCACGGCCCGCGAACGGCGCCCGGCGCGCTGCTGGACCAGGCCCCGCCGTTCGCGATCACGGTGGGCGGCGAAGACGTCGCCGAGTTGCTCCGGCCGGTGTACCGGGCACTCGCCGGAGAACCCGGCACGTAGCTCCGGCCGGCGTGATCGGCGGTGGTTCACGGGGGCCGCTAGGCTGGCGCCTCGAACGACCAGGGGCCGGTCCGCGGCCGTGCGCGAGGAGCCGCTGCCATGTCAGCCGATCGGCCCGAGGCCCGTACCCGTCATCCGCGTCACCAGCGCCGCGGTGAGGCGCGGCTGCCGGCCTCCGTCGCGACGCTCGTGGCCATCGCCCTCTACCTGGCGCTGCCGGAACAGCTGCTGGTCGCTCCGCGGTTCCTGGTGCCCGCGCTGGAGATCGTGCTGCTGGTCTCGCTGATCGCGATCAACCCGCGGCGGGTCACCCGGCAGACCCGGCTTTCCCGGACGCTGTCCCTGGCGCTGGTCGTGGTCATCGGCGTCACCAACCTGGGTGCGCTGGCGCTGCTCATCCACGACCTGGTCGCCGGGGCGGCCGACAGCGGCCAGGCCCTGCTGCTGGGGGCGCTGCAGGTGTGGCTGACCAACGTGATCGCGTTCGGCCTGGCCTACTGGGAGCTGGACCGCGGCGGCCCGGTGAAGCGCACCCAGGCCGCGCGCTCCGACCTCCCGCTGGCCGACTTCCGGTTCTCGCAGGACGAGAACGGCGACACCGTCGAGGAGGTCGCCGCGGGCGCCAGCGTCAACTCCGACTGGGTGCCGACCCTGGTGGACTACCTGTACGTCTCGGTGACCAACTCGACGGCGTTCAGCCCCACCGACACGATGCCGCTGTCGTCGCGGGCGAAGGCGCTGATGGCGGTGCAGAGCGTCGCGGCGTTGCTGACCTCGCTGCTGGTCATCGCCCGCGCGGTCAGCGTGCTCAAGTAACGGCCGGAAATGGCCACTCTCTTAAAGCGCGGTTGATGTCCGTGAATTGCGGGCTTTGCCTTTCGGGGGCGGTTTGCCCGGATTCTTACGCTCATCGTGACCGTGGCCGCCATGACGACCGGCGTGGTTTCGGCCGCGCAGGCGGTTCCCGCGCCCGCCGCGCGGCCCAGTCCCGCGGCCGCGGCGAAGCCCGGTGATTTCGGGCCGGAGGCGGTGAAATCCGCGGACGTCGTCGTCGACGGCTGGGGTGACGCGCAGGGCGTCGCCGCCACCGAAGGAAAGCGAGCAGGATGCCCGACACCAGCGAGCTCCGTCCATTCGGGCCACACCAGCTCAATTGGAGAGCGCGCCGGATACTGCGGAAAGTCCGCCGAGAAGGCCGCACCGGGCTGCTGGCCTTCTCGGCGGTTTCGTCGCGGGCACGCGGCTCGGGCACCACGATCCACGTCCTACGGCCGACGGCGGAAGGAGTCGATCAGTTCCCGGGTCGGGGAGCCGAGGCCGGTGACCGTGTTGTAGCCGGGGGCGTAGACCAGGTTCGAGTCCGCGTACTGCGCCGGGGTGATCAAGTCGACGAACCCGCGGTGCTCGACCGCGAACGCCACCGTCTGCGGTGTCCCCGCCGGATTGTCGCCGATGGCGTGGTAGGCCGACCGGGGCCGGGCGTAGAAGGCCGGGTTCGCGAAGCCGAGGAGACCGTGTTCCTGGACCAGGAGTGCCTCGAGCCCCGCGAAGGCGGGGGAGGACAGGCTGGTCCCACCCCCGTTGCCCACCTTGTAGGACAGGCTGCCGTCGAGGTTGTAGTCGGTTTCGCCGACGAGCAGGCACAGGTCAGGATCCGCCAGGGCGGCGACGTCGGGCACCGTGCGCATCGGCGGTGACCCGGCGAACGACGCGGGCACGACACCCCGCTGGTAGAACGGCTGCGGGAACACGGTGCTGGTCCCGCCGCCGGAGGCCTTTCCCTGGTAGCCGGGCGGGGCCGGATCCCACGACTTGCCGTCGTCGGAGAGGGACGTTTCGTCGGTCGCCCAGCCGACCTCCCACAGGTGGGTGTTGCCGGGCCCGATGGCGAGGGTGGTGCCGCCCACCGCCGTCACCCACGGGCTGGACGCCGGGTACTCGACGGTTCGGGTGCCGTCTTCGCTGCTGCCGCCGGAGTCGCCGCTGGCGAAGGTGAACGTGATGCCCTCGACCGCAGCCTCCTGGAACGCGCGTTCGTACGCGGTGATGGCGTCCGGGGCGTAGCCGGGGGTGCTGCCGACGATGATCGATCCCGATACGACGTCGGCCAGGTGCCGGTCGACGATCTGCACGATCGAGTCCAGCACGTCGTCGCCGTAGCGGGCCGGCGAACCGACCACGAAAGCGATGTTCGCCTCGGGCGCGATCGCGTGCGCGGCCTGGACGTCCATGGCGAACTCGCCACTGGCTTCCTCGGGGCGGGCGTCGGCCGGGACGTAGGCGGTGAACTGGCCCGGGGCGAACGCCGGCTCGCCGTGCTCGGTCGCGAAGCGATCGGCGTCGGGCAGGGCGTTGATCTCGTTGCCGATGCTGACGATCCCGATCGTCACGCCCTTGCCGGTGAGCCCGGTCCCGGTGATCCCGTAGGCGTCGCGCACCTGACGCGGCGTGTACCCGCACGGCGCCCATTGCACGGGGTGCCCGTAGGCGGGCGGGAGGTCCGTGGCCGGGGTGTCGCCGTAGTGGTCCGGGCAGGGGCTGGTGGGTGCCGCGGCCCGGGCCGCGGTGCGTGACCGGGTCCCGGGAGGCGGCCCGGACGGACGGGAGCCGGTCGCGACGGTGAGCCCGGTGACGGTCAGGACGTCCCGGCCCACCGCCGCGGGCACCGTGATCGGGTCCACCGCCGCCCGGAACGCGATGTGCTGGTAGGTGTAGTCGTGGAAGCGGGTGCCGAACGCCTCGGCCGCCTGCGCGACCGTGCCGCGGGCGACGACGGCCCGGGAGCCGGCGCTGACGATCGTCATGCCGGTCCCGCGGAGCCAGTCGCCGACCGCGTCGATGCGGTCCTGGGCCGGCCCGAAGCGGTCGCGTGTCTCCTCGGGGCTCAGGTAGTGCCCGTAGCGGGGATCACGCGGGTCGGACACCGCGCGTGCGTAGCCGGCGAGCCGCCGGGTGTCACCCGCGAGGAACACCTGGGCGGTGACCTGGGCCGCCGGATCGGCCGGCCCGGTGTCGGTCCCCTCCGGGACCACATGCGAGGTCCGCGTGCCTTCCAGACCGGGGACGGGTATGCGCGCCGGTTCGCCGGCGAACGCCGGCGCGGCGGGCATGATCCCGGTCGCGATGAGGAGGCTCACCACCAAGGTGACGCTCTGTCGTGGTCTCCGCACCGGCTTCCGCCGAGCCTGGGGCAGCTTCGCGAACTCTTCGAAGGGCACATCAAGTCAGACGCCGGGACCCCGGCCGGCTGTGGCACCGCTGCCGGAAACTCCGGCGAATCCCGTTCGGCACGCCCGTTTTCGCAGGCCCCGGCGAGACGCCGGAAGGTTGTCGCTTTTGGACCCGCGAAGTGACGTTTCGGGCAGGGCTGAATCGTTTTCGGGCCCGTTGACGCGGTTCGGTCGCCGCTGGCACGGTCGGCCTGGCACGAGTGGATCACCCGGCTGGGGGACGGCAGCGGTGACAATTTTGGCGCTCGTCGTAACTTCGGTGGGTTTCCGGGGAAGGCGGAAAACTGCATGGCGAGCAACGAAAGCCTGCCGTGGCGCAGCACGGCGTGCCGGTCGCCCATGAGGTGATGCGCCCCCTCACCTGACTCACCCACGCCGGCGGACAAGCCGGTCTTCGCGTCGCCGGTACTGCTCTGGTGCCGGTGACAGCCACTCGGCAGGGCCGTCCGACGGTCGACCTCGGACGCGGCCCGCAGCGCCGTTCGGTACGTCCGAGGTGGCTCGGCTGCGGCGGCAGTTCCCTCCGCCGCAGGAAATTCGAGAGAAAGCGAACCATTCGCAACGAATCCGAGAACCAGAGTTCTTGCTGTCATCACGTTCACGCTGTCGGTGGTCCTGGCCGGAGCCACGCAGGCGCCGGCCGCCACGGCCCAGACCGTGGAGGTCGCCGCGCCGGCCGGGAGCGGGCAGGCACCCTACGTCGCGATCATCACGCCGGTCACCGCGGCGCGGCTCGCGTCCAGCTGGCACGAAGGCTGCCCCGTCGGTCCCGACCAGCCGCGGCTGGTGAGCCTGAACTTCGTCGGCTTCGACGGTGCGGTGCACCGGGGCGAGCTGGTCGTCAACGCCGACCGGGCGGCCGAGGTCGCGCGCGTCTTCGCCGACCTGTACTTCGGCCGGTTCCCCATCGAGCGGATGGAGACGGTGGAGAAGTACGACTCCGACGACGACGCGTCGATGGCGGCGAACAACACCTCGGCGTTCAACTGCCGCGCGATCACCGGCGGCACCGCCTGGTCCAACCACTCCTACGGGCGGGCCATCGACATCAACACCGTGCAGAACCCGTACATCTCCGGCAGCGGCGCGGTCTACCCGCCCAACGGCGCGCCCTACGTCGACCGCACGCAGACCACGCCGGGCATGATCCACGCGGGCGACGTCACCGAGCACGCGTTCACCTCCCGCGGCTGGACCTGGGGCGGCTCGTGGGACACCCCGATCGACTACCAGCACTTCGAGAAGCCCTGAACCGGCAGGTGTAGTTCTGCCGAAGCCGGAGTCGCTTCGGTGGCCTAGTCAGGACGGCCCGGCCGGTGATCCCGGCCGGGCGGTCCGGCCGCGGTAATTGTCGAATTCGAAATCGAAACGGAGCATGACCCCGCCGGGCGACCCGCGTCCGGCGCGCGTTCAGCGGGCCGCCAGCACCCGGCGCACCTCGTCCGCCCCCAGCACCACGGGGGAGCGCAGCGATCCGACCTCGCCGATCTCGATCTCGACGACGTCTTCCGGCCGCAGCCCGAGATCGAGTCCCGGCACGACCGACGTGCCCGTCGAGAGCACGGCGCCGTCGGGGAAGTCGTTGTCCCGCCACAGGTATTCGACCAGCCCGGCCGGTTCGCGGTTGAGCTGAGCGGTACTGGCTTCGCCGGCGAACACCTCGTGACCGTCCCGCAGGATGCGCATGCGGAGCTCGAGCGACAGCGGGTCCGGCACCTCCCACGCCGGCCGCACCCGCGCCGACACCGCGCACGAACCGGTGTAGATCTTGGCCTGCGGGAGGTACAGCGGGTTCTCGCCTTCGATGCTGCGGGAGCTGACGTCGTCGACCACCGCGTACCCGGCGATTTCCCCGCCGCTCGTCAGCAGCAGGCCCAGTTCCGGCTCCGGCACGTTGTTGGCGGAGTCGGCGCGGACGGCGATCGGCTCGTCGTCGGTGACCACGCGCCAAGCGGCCGACTTGAAGAACAGCTCCGGCCGTTCCGCGCGGTACACCCGTGCGTAGACGTCCTCGTCGGCGCTCTCCTCGCGGCGGGCCTCCTCGGACCGCAGATACGTCACCCCGGCGGCCCACACCTCCATCCGCCCGTCCAGCGGCGGCAGCAGGCGCGCTCCGGCTGAGGGGACGGGCTCCCCGGCGGCCTCGGCCAGCTCGCGGATCTCCGCCACGGGCCGGCGCAGCAGGTCGCTCATCGACGCCACCGCGAGCGGCCGCAGCTGCTCGTCGGCGAGCAGGCCGATCCGGACGTTGCCGGTCGCGTCGGCGAATCGCACCAGGTGGCTCAATCCGGACCTCCTCGTTCGGTACCGAACCTACGGAGTCCGGACCACGACGGTCAACGAGTGCTGCGGGGATCGGCTTGAAATCGGAGTGCGTAGTCCGTATCGTGCAAACGGGGCGGCCGTTCCGTCTGAGCTCCGTCAGTCCACCGATGAACGTCAGGTTGGAGACAAGCGTGACCGAACAGACCAAGACCTCCGCGCGGGAAGTCGTCGAGCGGTTCCTCGCCGCGGCCGTCGACCCGGCCGGCGCCGGCCTGGCCGACCTGTACGGCGACTCGGTCGTCATCGAGATGCCGTTCGCGCCGCCCGGGTTCCCGCAGCGCAGCGAGACCAGCGCCGAGGAGCTGCGGGCCCGGTTCGAGGCGGGCGCCGGTGCCCGCGAGTACGAGAAGGTCGACGGCGTGCTGATCCACGAAACCCGGGATCCCGAGGTCGTCGTGGTCGAGTACGACATCCACGGCAAGGTCGTCGCGACCGGAGACCGGTTCGTGCTGCACTACATCTGCGTGATGACCGTCCGGGACGGCAAGATCGTGCACTCCCGCGACCACACCGACCCGATCACCGGCGCCCGGGCGCTCGGCATGCTGCCCAAGCTGGTCGAAATCCTGGCCCAGGAAGGCAAATAGCTTCCCGGAGGCCGTCATCGGTGACGCTCCGGCAACGCCCGGGCACCGGTAATCGGGGTGCGCGGCCGGGGCCGGACGGGCTCTACCGGCAGCCCGCGTGCGGCTGAAAGTGGCTGGCGCTTCAGCCGGTGACGGTCGCGGCACCGCTCGCTGCAGAGTCCCAAGCCGAGCAGCGGTCGCGGATCGTCGGCTCCGTCGCCTGCTCGGCGGTTCCGGGTGTATCCGCGGCCGGCGATCAGTCGCGCCCCTGAAGGCGCACTCGGCTACTCCGGTACCGGGCGGGAGCCGACCGCGCGGGCGGCCAGCAGCCCGCCGATCCCGGGGACGAAAGCGCGCAGCCAGACCTGGGTGCGGCCGCCGGCCAGGAGGACCGCCGTGATGATCGTGGCCGTGTAGGCCAGACCGTGCACGGGTCCGAGGACGCCGGAGATCGTGCGGTGGTGGACGGTCACCAGGTTGAGCAGCAGGAGTGCCAGCGTGCCGAGTTCGACCGAACCGAGGACGTGCAGGGTGCGGCGCGGGTTCACCGGCCGACCCCGGTCGTCGAGCCGGGCCGGACGATCATGAGCACGACCACCGCCGCCCACAGCAGGTTGAACAGCCCGGTGGACATCGCCAGGCGGCGGTCCGGGTCGCCGGTGCCGAGCACCCGTTGCTGGCCGGGCAGGATCAGGCCGATCAGCAGCGCGGCGGCGGCCGCGGTCAGCACCATCGAGACGATCAGCCAGGTTTCGCCGAGCACGCCGAGGGCGGCTCCGGTGGCGATGCCGAAGACCGGCACGAAGATCCCGATGACCGCGTAGACGCGGGTGATCCGGTGCAGCACACCGGGAACGGCGCTCTTGCGGGGGTCGTCCGGCGTCAGGTGGGCGGCGCGGGCGGCGGGCGGGAACATGCTCGCGGCCACCGCGACCGGCCCCACGGCCAGGATCGCGGCCAGCACGTGCACGGACAGCAGGAAGGCCTTCACGCGCCCGTCCGTTCCCCGGTGCCGCCGGGGCGCCCCGGCGGAGGAGTCCACGTCGACGGGGCCGGCCCGTCGAAGAGCACGAACTGGGCTTGCGGGTGGGGCACGGGTGATCCTTTCGCCGGAGGTGATCACCCGCCATGCTGCGCACTCCCGCTGTCCCCGGCAACCGGCTGCCGAGACAGAAGCCGCCTGGATCTCGCCACGCCGGTCGCCGGCGGGGCGAGCGGTCAGCCGACCAGGAAGTCCTGGTTCGTGCCCGGTGCGTCCTTGCACGGCCACTGGTCCAGCTGCTGTCCCGCGCTGCTGCCGCCGCTGGGCACGTCCAGGCACAACCCGCTGTGCTGGTTGCGGAATTCGTACGAGCCGTCGGACTGGGGGACCGGCTGCCAGAGGTTGCCGGTGGCGGTGTCCGGGGGCTGCTGGACGATGTCCGGCGTGCCTTGGGCGGTGGACCCGCCCGACACCGCCACGTCCTGGCCGGAGTTCTGCGCCCGCAGTTCGCCGTAGCCGCCGCTGCCCGGCACGAACTGGAATTGCTGGTTGGCCTGTCCGTTGCAGGTCCACTGGTCGATCGCCGCGCCCGCGGCCGAGGTGTTGCCGTAGACGTCGAGGCACAGGTTGTCGTGGGCGGCGACGAGCCGGTGGTAGCCGGCGGGGAACCCGCCGCCGGAACCCGATCCGGGGGTCAGGTAGACGGCGAACGCGTCGTGCGACGCCTGGAACGTGAGCGGCACGGTGATCGAGGCGCCCGCGGCGACGTTCTGGTTGTACACCACCTGCGGTGCGGTCAACGGCGCCTGGTCGGGGATGCGGTGCACCGTGACGTTCACGCTGCCGTTGTTCGCCAGCCAGGGCACCGACGCCAAGCCGCTGAAGGTCACGGACGCGGCGCCGGTGTACCCGTTGGAGTCACCGATGATCGCCACCGCACGCCTGGCGGTGGCGTCCTCGGCCGCCGAGATCGCCGTCGAGCCGACCTGGCCGGCGGTGTCGACCAGCGTTCCGGTGAGGTCGGCGTAGTCGCGCATCACCCACCAGTTGCCGGTCGGCTGCCAGGTCCCGCCGCTCTGCGTGAGGATCCCGGTGAGGTTCGGCGTGACGCAGCAGACCCAGTTGCCGCGCATCGCGTTGGTGTAGCGGGATTGCGCGAACCGCGCGAGGTACCACGCGGTCACCCCGGCGCTCTGCCGGTCGGCGGGCTGGTACTCGTTCGACGACAGCGGCAGCGGGCCGATCCCCGCCGCGGTCAGGTCGCCGGTGAGCGTGTTCCCGACGCTGACCGGGTCGTCGACGTCGCCTTCGTTGTGGTTGGTGATCATGTCGGGCACGGTCCCGGCCGCCTTGACGTGGGCGAGCCACGTCTGCCACTCGCCGGGACTGCGCTGGGGCGTGAACCCGAACGACGGCCCGACGATCTGCGCGCCGGGCGCGATGCGGCGGATCTCCCGGTAGGCGGTGTCCCACATCTGGAAGTACTGGGGGCTGTTCACCCCCCGCTTCCAGAACACCGAGATGTCCGGCTCGTTGTCGATGTCGTAGGCGAACTTCAGCCCGGACGCCTGCAGCGCGCCCACGGTGGCGTCGATGAACTTCAGCCAGTTCGAGCAGTCGCCGTTGTCGCACGGGTACACCGTGTTCGACGGCTGCCCGCCGTTGAGGCCGTAGATGTCGGTGACCAGCACCTGGTACTGCGCGTGGTAGGGCGGCCGGGTGAGCCGCTTGGCCTGCGCGATGATCGAGTCGAGGTCGGCGCGGGTCGCGGCGCCGTTCTGGTAGCCGTCCCGGATCCAGCCGCCGGAGAACCAGCCGCCGCCGCGGAAAGCGTTGATGTCCAACGGCTGGAGCAGCGAGTCGGCCGGCTGGCTGCCGTCCTGGGTGATGCCGTAGAGGAAGCCTTCCCCCACACCGGTCGCCGGTCCACGCGTCGCGGAAAGGTTCACCGACAACGCCTCGCCGGCCGCGTGGCCGGTGGCCGGGGTGAGCAGCGACCAGGTCAGCACCAGCGCCGCACCCACCGCCGGCCACAGCCGGCCGCGCCGGGTTCTCGTACTCATGGGTCCTCCTGCGTGGGACGCGACCACCGGATCGAACCGGTTCGACCGGCAAGCTCGGGCGGACGTTACGTCGTGCGCCGGGACCGGTCAACTGGCGGATCGCGGAAAACCGCGCTGCCGCAGGACTTCGCCTGGACGCCGAGGTAAGTTTCACCCGGCGCCGGACCGGCGGGCTTTCCGCGGAGGAGGAACCGGTTCGACGCGGGGCGGTTCCGCCCGTGCACCTTTCACGGTCCCTTGACACCGATCGCCGCCGGGGAGTTACCTGACTCAGCGATCACGCCGGGATCGGCCGCCCACGACCGCATCCGGCCCTGTGCCCGCACCCCTGCTCATCGCCGCCTTCCGCACGGCGCCACCCGCAGAGATGTCCACGACGCCATCGGAGGTCGCATGCGCCCCACCACCCGCACGCTCGCCGTCGCACTGGCGCTCGCCGTCGCGCCGCTGGCCGCGGCACCGCCCGCCGACGCGGCCTCGACCCTGCGTGCGCTGGCCGAGGCCCAGCACAAGTACATCGGCACCGAGCTGACCGGCAACATGGTGAACAACGCGACGATCACCTCGCTCGCCGGCACCCAGTTCGACATGGTGACCCCGGGCAACGAGATGAAGTGGGACACCACCGAGCCCGGCAACGGTTCCTACAACTTCGGTCCCGGCGACAGAGTCGTGTCCTTCGCGCAGTCGCACAACATGCGCGTGCGCGGGCACAACCTGGTTTGGCACGCCCAGCTGCCCGGGTGGGTGAACAGCCTGCCGCGCACCCAGGTCCAGGGCGCGATGGAAGCCCACATCACCACCGAGGTGAACCACTACAAGGGCAAGATCTACGCCTGGGACGTGATCAACGAACCCTTCAACGAGGACGGCAGCCTGCGCCAGGACGCCTTCACCAGCGCGATGGGCACCGGCTACCTCGCCGACGCGATCCGCACCGCGCACAACGCGGACCCGAACGCCGTGCTGTACATCAACGACTACAACATCGAAGGCCAGAACGCCAAGAGCAACGCTCTGTACAGTCTCGCGCAATCCATGCTGTCCCAAGGCGTTCCGCTCGGCGGCATCGGCCTGGAAAGCCATTTCATCGTCGGCCAGGTGCCCTCGTCCATGCTGGCGAACATGCAGCGCTTCGCGGCGCTGGGACTGGATGTCGCCGTCACCGAGCTCGACGACCGCATCCAGCTGCCCGCCTCCAGCAGCAGCCTTCAGCAGCAGGCCAACGACTACGCCACCGTGGTGAAGGACTGCCTCGCGGTCACCCGCTGCCCCGGCGTCTCGCAGTGGGGCGTCGGCGACGCCGATTCCTGGATTCCCGGGACCTTCCCCGGCTACGGCGCCGCGAGCATGTACGACAACAACTACCAGCCCAAGCCCGCCTACAACGCCACCGCGACGGCGCTGGGCGGCCCGCCGCCCACCGGCGGCGGGACCGGGCCGGTGCACGCCGTGGGCGCGGGCAAGTGCCTGGACGTGCCGAACTCGACCACCACGGCCGGCACGCAGCTGCAGATCCGGGACTGCTCGGGCGGGGCGAACCAGACCTTCACCCACGACTCGTCGGGCGCGCTCAGCGTGTACAACGGCGGCGACTGCCTCGACGCCAGCGGGAAGGGCACGAGCCCTGGCACCAAGGTGATCATCTGGCCCTGCAACGGCCAGGCCAACCAGCAGTGGACCGTCAACGCCGACGGGACGGTCACCGGCGCGCAGTCCGGGCTCTGCCTGGACGTCACCGGAGCCGCCACCGCCAACGGCACCCTCGTCGAACTGTGGACCTGCACCGGCCGGAGCAACCAGCAATGGACGCTCGGCTAGCCGCGTAACCACCCCGTCCCTGCCGGGAAAGGAACTCTTCATGTCAAGGTTCAGCGGGCTGGCCCGGGGCTGGCGGGCGGCGGCGGTCATGGCCGGCTGCCTCGCCCTGGCCACCGGTGGTGTCGTGGCCTTCGCGGCCGCACCGGCCGAAGCCGCGACTTCGATCACGATCAACGGCTCTTCGGGCGGGCGCACCTTCGATGGCGTGGGGGCGATCAGCGGCGGTGGCGGCAACTCCCGCCTGCTGATCGACTACCCGGAGCCGGAGCGCGGCCAGATCCTGGACTACCTGTTCAAGCCCGGCTACGGCGCTTCGGTGCAGATCCTCAAGATCGAGATCGGCGGAGACACCAACTCCACCTCCGGCGCGGAGCCGAGCGTCGAGCACACGCGGGGGAGTGTCAACTGCGACGTCGGCTACGAGTTCTGGCTCGCGGAGCAGGCGAAGGCCCGCAACCCGAACATCAAGCTCTACGGGCTGGCCTGGGGAGCGCCCGGCTGGATCGGTGGCGGCAACTTCTGGTCCACCGACACGATCGGCTACCTGACGACCTGGCTGGGCTGCGCGAAGCAGCACAACCTGGCGATCGACTACCTCGGCGGCTGGAACGAGCGCGGTTACAACGTCGGCTGGTACGAGAACCTGCGTTCCTCACTCAACTCCAACGGCTATTCGGCGGTGAAGATCGTCGGCGCCGACTCCGACTGGTCGATCGCCAACGACGTCAACTCGAACTCCGCTTTCGCTTCGGCCATCAGCATCATCGGTGCGCACTACCCGTGCGGCTACCGCTCGGCCCAGTCGAACTGCAGCGTCCCGTCGGCCGCCACTTCGTCCGGTAAACCGTTGTGGGCCAGCGAAAACGGCTCGGACGACTACAACGGCGGCGCGCAGGCGATGGCCCGCGGCCTCAACCGCGGGTACATCGACGGGAAGATGACCGCCTACCTCAACTGGCCGATCGTCGCCGCGATCACCCCGAACCTGCCGTGGCCGACCATGGGTGTCGCGCTGGCCGCACAGCCGTGGTCCGGCCATTACTCGATCGGCAAGAACGCCTGGGTGATGGCCCAGACGAGCCAGTTCACCGCGCCCGGCTGGAAGTACCTCGACAGCTCCAGCGGCTACCTCGGCGGCAACCGGAACAACGGCAGTTACGTCTCGCTGAAGTCGCCGGACAACACCGACTACAGCACGGTCATCGAAACGATCGACGCGGGCGGGCCGCAGGCGCTGAACTTCACCGCGACCGGTGGCCTGTCGACGGGCGCCGTGCACGTGTGGGCCACCAACGTCAACTCCGGCAACTCGGCCGACTACTTCGTGCACACCACCGACCTCACCCCGGCCGGCGGCAGCTACAGCCTGACCGTGCAGCCCGGTTACGTCTACACGCTCACCACCACGACCGGGCAGGGCAAGGGCACTGCGGCCGGCCCGGCGTCGGGCGCACTGAGCCTGCCCTACAACGACTCCTTCGACAGCGACGCCACCGGCACCGAGGCGAAGTACCTTCAGGACTGGCAGGGTTCCTTCGAGGTGGCGGCCTGTGGCGGCGGCCGCTCGGGCCAGTGCGTGCGGCAGATGAGCGCGCAGGCGCCGATCACCTGGGACCCGCTCACCGACCCGCACACGCTGCTCGGCGAGCTCGGCTGGAGCAACTACACCGTTTCCTCCGACGTCCTGCTCGAAAAGTCCGGCTACGCCGAGCTGATCGGGCGTGCCGGCAGCCAGAGCTACACCGGAGCCGCCGGGCTCAACGCCTACCACCTGCGCGTGAGCGACACCGGCAACTGGTCGATCCTGAGCTCGAACACCAACGGCACGGTCTCCACCATCGCGCACGGCACGATCGCGGCGCTGGGCACCAACCGGTGGCACACCCTCGCGCTCACCTTCTCCGGCAGCACCATCACCGCCGTCGTCGACGGCGCGACCGCCGGTTCGGCGAACGATTCCACCTGGGGCGCCGGCCAGATCGGCTACGCCACCAGCCAGGGCGAGACGGCGCAGTTCGACAACCTGTCCATCACCCCGGGCAGCGGCGGGAACGGCGGCACGACGTCGACGGTCGTCGGCGCCGGTTCGGGCCGCTGCCTGGACGTGCCCAACGCTTCGCAGACGTCGGGCACCCAGGTGGAACTGTGGGACTGCAACGGCGGCGCCAACCAGCAGTGGACCTCGACCGCCGCCGGCGAGCTGCGGGTCTACGGCAGCGCCTGCCTCGACGCCAGCGGGCAGGGCACCACCCCCGGCACCAAGGCGATCATCTGGACCTGCACCGGCGGCGGCAACCAGAAGTGGACGCTCAGGTCCGACGGCACGATCGTCGGCACTCAGTCCGGCCTGTGCCTGGACGCGATCGGGAACGGCACCGGCAACGGAACGCTGATCGACCTCGCCACCTGCAGCGGCGGCAGCAACCAGAAGTGGACGCGGAACTGATGACCGGGTGATGCCGTGGCCTCCGCCGGTTCGGCCGGCGGAGGCCACGGCTCAGCGCGCGTGTCCGGGTGCGGTGGGGCTGAGGTCGAGTTCGGCCCACACGGTCTTGCCGGTGGGCCGCTGCCACTGACCCCAGGACACGCTTGTGGCGGCCACCAGCTTGAGCCCGTGGCCGCCGCTGGGGGAGGGCGGCCGCGGGCACGCGGGATCGATGCAGGTGTCGTCGACCTCGACCGAGAGCCAGTCGCGTTTGCGCAGCAGGCGGACCTGGCGGGGCGGGCTCCCGTGCCGGAGCGCGTTCGACGTCAGCTCGTCGACCACCATGAGCGCGTCGACCCGCTGGTCCTCGGGCAAGTCCTGCAGCAGGTGGTCCGCCCAGGCTCGCACCCTGGCCAGCTCGGCGAGGTCGTCGGCGACTTCGAGCGCGATCACGCGCAGCGAGTCGTCCAGCCGGGTCGTCCGCTGTTCGGTGGGCATCGAAGCAGGCCCTTCCTGTCCGCGACTCCGCGTTCGGTACGCGGAGTCGATCGTGGACAGTGGTTACCCGGTTGCCGAGGCGGTGAACCTGCCGGCCGCAGCGACCTCGGCCGTCTCGTCACTCGGCGTCGATGTGCTGCCGCAGTTTTTCGAGGGACCTGGCCAGCAGCCGGGAGACGTGCATCTGCGAAATGCCGACCCGCTGGGCGATCTGGCTTTGGGTGAGCTCGTCGACGAAGCGCATCTTGACGATGGCGCGTTCCCGGGGCTCCAAGGTGGCCATGGCCGCGCGCAGGGCGATGTGGTTCTCGAACCGCTCGAAGCCGCTGTCGTCCTCGGCGAGCTGGTCGGCGACGGTCAGGTTGTCCTCGGCTCCCCGGGTGGGGGTGTCGATGGAGCCGGCACGGTAGGCGTGGGCGGCGAGCAGTCCTTCGCGGACGGTCTCGACGGCCATGTCGAGGTGGCGGGCGAGCTCGCTGGGCGTGGGAGCCCGGCCCAGCTCGTGGGCCAGGACGTCGCTTTCCTTGGCCAGCTTCTGCTTCAGGTCCTTCAGCGCCCGCGGAACGCGCATCGACCAGCCGGCGTCGCGAAAGTGCCGTCGCACCTCGCCCATGATGGTCGGCACGGCGAAGGACACGAAGTCGCTGCCGCGGTCGGCGTCGTAGCGATCGACGGCGTGGATCAGCCCCGTCCGCGCCACCTGCAGCAGGTCTTCGAAAGGTTCGCCGCGGCCGGTGAACCGGCGCGCGATGTGCTCGGCGAGCGGCAGGTGCTCGGTGATCAGCCGTGCGCGGAGAGCGGTCCGGCGAGGGTCTTCGGCGGCCAGGCGGCTGCGTTCGTCGAACAGGGGCACGCAGTGGGCGTATTCGTTCGACCGTCGCGGCGTCGGGACGGTCAGCGCGTCGTTCGCCGGCGCGTGGTCGGGAGCACAGACAGTCATAGAGACCGGGTACCCCTGATCGTGTGAATTACACGAGCGGCTTCGCGAGCGGGGTTTCGGCGGAGCTCACGGCTGATCCGGACCGCCGGGGCAGAGGTCGAGGGGGACCAGCGCCCAGACGGTTTTGCCGTGGGCGTCGGTGCGGACACCCCAGTCCAGCGAAAGCTGGCCGATCAACCGCAGCCCGAACCCGGCCGGCCGGAGCCGGACGGCGCCCGCGACGGCGTCGCGGTCGCTGACTTCGATCAACACGGTCGAGGGCGTCCGGCCGACCCGCAGCAGCCGTGGTGCCGTCGAATGGCGGTAGGCGTTGCCGACGAGCTCGTCGAGCACCAGCAGCACCGCGCCGAACCGATCGTCGGGGGGCGCGGTGAGCACCAGCTCGGCCTGGATCGCCGCTCGCACGGAGCGCAGATCCGGCCGGCCGGTGAGATCGACCGTCGCGCCACCGCTCCCGTCGGTGACGCTGGTGTCTTCGGTGTTGTTGCTGAGATTCACGCCGCCTGCTTCCCTCCGGTCCACCGCACGGCATTCGGTGCACGGTGGGCATCGGATGGGCGTCCGATCGGGGGAACCGCCGTCGAGTTGCCGGGACGGCGATTGGCCGGCCCGCCGCAGGGTAAGCGGACCGGGCTCACTCCTTCGCGCCCCCAGGGTGCGCGGTGCTCTCCGCCGGTCAAGCAGCGGCCGGCGGAGAGCTCAGCGGGTGGGCACGTCGATCTCGGTGTGGCGGTCGGCGAGCGTCCGGGCGAGGTCGGCGAGCTTGACGTTGAGGTCCTGGGAGGTCCGCCGCAGGACGTCGAAGGCGGCGTCCGCGGAGACCCCGCGCCGCGCCATGATGATGCCCTTGGCCTGGCCGATCACGTCCCGGCTGTCGATGGCCTTGCGCAGGTGGGCGGCCTTCAGTTCCGCGCGCGTGACGGCGTCGGTGGCGGCCAGGGCGAGGGACGCGTGGGTGGCCAGCAGCAGCAGGACGTCGCGATCGGCGGCGTCCAGACCGTGGCGGGAGCGGGAGTAGACGTTGAGCGCGCCGCGGGACTCGGCGCTGGGTGGCCCGCTGATCAGCGCGGTGGAGAGCACGGAGCCCATCCCGAGCTGCGTGGCGGCCGGTGCCCAGCGGGGCCAGCGTGGCTCGGCGGTCAGGTCCGGGGCGATCGCCACGGCCGGGCCGCCGGGTTCGGCGGCTTCGACGCAGGGGCCTTCCTGGAACCGGTACTGCAGCCGGTCGAGTTCGGTGGCGACCTCGTCGGTTTCGGCGGGGGTGTGGAAGTGGCCGCCGGTGCCGAGCAGGGTGAAGCTGGCGAGGTCGGCGGCCGGGACCATCACCGTGGTGGCTTCGAGCACGCGTTGCAGGATGTCTTCCACCGTGGGGGCGGCGAGCAGGGTGCGGGTCAGCTCGGCGAACTGCCGGGCCAGCGGCCCTGGCGCGAGCGGCCGGGACTCGAAGTCGGCGACGAACTCCGCTTTGTCGCGCTGCCAGTCCTGGTCACTGCTCATGCCGGTCTCCCCGAGTTGCCGCGGAAGACGGCTGCCTTCTCAACCATCGCGACGACCAACGTAGTCCGCCGGGACGCCCGGCCGCTACGAGCCCTTCACACTTGCGGGACGCAACGAACGGGAGCCGAGAGCAATTCGGGTTTCAGCGCACGAAAGCGGGGTAACGGGACCGTAGATCCGGATCTCCCGTACGGGCTCCTTCGGGTCTAGACCCTGCCGGGTCTAAACCCAGGCCCGGCAGGGTCGCCGTTGTGTCCGGCCGGCGCCACGGTCTTCCTCACCGGCCTTGCTGGGACGCGGCGGCGTGGGCGCCGAGGTCGTCGAGGGTCAGCAGGTGCTTCGGCGGGTGTTCCAGGACGGTCCGGCGGGTGACGACCCGGTCGGCGCCGACGTGCAGCAGCTGCCCGGGTGACAGGTTCTGCCAGCCGGGGTCCTCGTCCATCCGTTCGCTGGCGACGACGACGGCGCCGTGGCGGGCCAGCGGGCCGGACCGGGCGCGGATGCGGCCGGCGGCGCTGGAGTGCTTGAGGTGGCGGTCGCCGTGCGGGCCACCGGGGGAGCGGTGCAGGACGAACAGGTCGTGGGTGCCGGGATAGCGCAGCGCCCAGAGTTCGGCCGGCGTGGTCAGGACGAGGTTGAGCGCGTAGATCGGCAGATGCTCGGCGGCCCAGCGGGCGGCGGCGGTGATGCCCGCGCCGACGTCGCCGTCGTGGGCGTCGGTTTCCTTGGTGACGAGGGCGAAGAACCGTTCGGAGTCGGTGTCGCCTTCGACGAGGCCGCGGTAGCTGCCGAGCCGGTTCTCCAGCGTGGGCAGGTCCCCGATGACGCCGTTGTGGGCGAAGAGGCGGTCGTGCTGGACGAAGGGGTGGGTGTTGGCGGCCTCGAGACCGCCGGTGGAGGCGTAGCGGATGTGGGCCAGGAACGTCGTCGATTCGCGCTGCTTGGCCTCGTACGCGAACTTCTCGTCGGCGTAGGCAGCCAGCGGCTGTTTCGACACGTGCGGCTTCCCGTCGGCGTCGAAGGTCCCCAGGCCGGTTCCGTCGGGTTCGCGCCGGCTCTGCGCGGCGAGGCTGTCGGGGGCCTCGAGGAGCCAGAAGGTGGCGTGCACCCGCTGCGGCGCGGCGGACAACCCGAACAGACGACACATCCCAGCACCCTTCCCGTCGGCCTGCCATCGGCGGATACCCGCGAGGCGCCCGTCGAAGCCTTCGACGGTCGAGGCGAAGCGGAACCGGGTGCGGAGCGATCCGCACCGAAAGCGATGGGCCGCCACCGGCTCGTTCCGCCGGAATGATGTTCTCCCCTGATCGGTTCGGTCGTACGGGACAGCACCGGAGGGGGAGCGGCAATGGAGCGGACGACGTGTTGCATCGTGGGCGGGGGGCCGGCCGGGATGATGCTCGGGCTGCTGCTGGCCCGGGCCGGAGTGGACGTCACCGTGCTGGAAAAGCACGGGGACTTCCGGCACGACTTCCGCGGGGACACCGTCCACCCCGCGACGCTCGACGTGCTCGACGATCTCGGTCTGGGGGAGCGGTTCGAGCAGCTGCCGCAGTCGCGGGTCACCGAGGTGCTCCTGCCGGACGGCGGCGGTGGGCTGCGGCGGATCGGCGACTTCGGGCAGCTGCGCCGGCTCGGTGTCCGGCATCCCTATGTGGCGATCGTGCCCCAGTGGGACCTGCTCGACCTCCTGGCCGAAGCCGGGCGGGCCGAGCCGGCGTTCCACCTCCGGATGGCCACCGAAGCGACGTCGCTGGTCCGGGAGCGTGGCCGGGTCGCCGGGGTCGCCTACCGCACGGCGTCCGGCGCCGTCGGTGAGATCCGGGCCGACCTGACGGTCGCCTGCGATGGACGGCGCTCGGTGCTGCGGGGGGCGTCCGGGCTGCCGGTGGCCGAGTTCGACGTCCCGTTCGACACGTGGTGGTTCCGGCTCTCCCGGCGGCAGGAGGAGCAGGACGGGGTGTTGACCCGGCGAGCCGGACGGGGTTGTTTCGCGGTGGTCATCCCGCGGGAGGGTTACTTCCAGATCGGGTACGTCGCGGCGAAGGGCACGGACGCGCAGCTGCGGGCCCGCGGGATCGAGGCGTTCCGGGACGAGGTCGCCGGGCTGCTCCCGGAGTGCGCGGACCGGGTCGGGGTACTGGGATCGATGGACGACGTCAAGCACCTCGAAGTGCGGCTCGACCGGCTGCGCCGCTGGCACGTCGAGGGGCTGCTGTGCCTCGGCGACGCCGCCCACGCGATGTCGCCGGTGGGCGGGATGGGGATCAACCTGGCCGTCCAGGACGCCGTGGCCGCCGCCGGCCTGCTGGCCGGGCCGCTCCGCCGCGGGGTGGTGACGGCGAAGGACCTCGCCCGGGTGCGGAAGCGCCGCGCCCTGCCGACGCTCCTGGTGCAGACCTTGCAGCGGATCATGCACCGGGACTTCGCCGGGCCCATCCGGTCGGGCGGACCGGCCGGTCCGCCGGGCCCGTTCATCACGGCGTTCCTGCGGCTCCCGGCCTTGCACGTCTTCCCGGCGTACCTCGTCGGCGTGGGCTTCCGGCGGGAACGGGCCCCGGCGTTCGCTCGCCGCGAGCCGGCCGGAAGGTCTTCCGGTACGCACCCGGGTTGACCCCGACGGTCTGGGTGAACTGGGTGCGGAAGTTGCTCGGCGACGGGAACCCGACCTGCGCCGCGATGCGCTCGACGGTGTGGTCGGTGATCTCGAGGAGCTCTTGGGCGTGCCGGACGCGCACGCCGGTGAGCCACTGGATCGGGCTCTGCCCGGTTTCCGCGTGGAAGTGCCGGGCGAGGGTGCGGCTGCTCATCCCGGCCGCGGCCGCGATGTCCGCGAGGGTCAGCGGGCGGTGGGCGTTCTCCTCGATCCAGGCCAGCGCCTTCTCCAGCGTCGCGGTCTGGTAGGTCGGGCGGTTGCGGAGGATGTACTGGCCCTGCCCGCCGGTGCGCTGCAGGGGCGCGACGGCCAGGCGGGCCGCATCGGCGGCGACGGCGACGCCGTAGTCGCGCTCGACGATGTGCAGGCACATGTCGAGGCCGGCCGACGCGCCCGCCGACGTCAGGATCTGCCCGTTGTCGGTGAACAGGGCGTCCGCGTCGACGTGGACGGCCGGGTGGCGGCGGGCGAACTCGTCGGTGGCGAGCCAGTGCGTGGTCGCCCGCTGCCCGTCGAGCAGGCCGAACTCGGCGAGGATCAGCGCGCCGACGCAGATCGACGCCACCCGCGTGCCCCTGGCCACGGCCGCCCGCAGGGCTTCGCCGACCGCGGGCGGCGCCGCCCGGGCGGGATCGTTGCGGCCGGGGACGATGACCAGGTCCGCCCGGTCCACCTCGGCCAGCCCGGCACCGACGCCGATCCGCAGCGGACCGGCCTCGACGACCGGGTCCGGGCCGGCCACGACGATCCGGTAGCCCGGGCGCCCGTCCGGCAGCCGGACCCGCCCGAGTACCTCGACCGGAGTGGCCAGATCGAACGCGATCACGTCGTCGAGGGCGAGCACCACAACCGTGTACATACCGGGAAAAGTACCGCAGAGGCGGTCTGGCGAGATCCAGGTGCCTTCTGTCGTGATAGCCACTGGGCGGCCACGCGGGAAGTGCGGAGCATGGCAGGTGATCATCCCCGGCGAAAGGATCGGCCATGCCCCGCTCGCGAGCCCAGTTCGTGCTCTTCGACGGCTTCGACCCGCTCGACGCCGTGGCGCCGTACGAGGTCCTGGCGGCCGGGAGCGGCTTCCTGGGCGGCGCGCTCGACATCGCGTTCGTGTCGGCCGAAGGTCCCCGGGACGTCGTCTCCGGCATTCCCGGCATCACCCTCAGCGCCACCGCCGAGCTGGACCCGTCCGCCCCCGGCTACGTCGTGGTCCCCGGCGCGTCCGCCCCGGCCGACGGCGACCCCGGCGAAGTCGACACCATCCCGGCGCTGCTTGCTCGGTTCGCGACCGGCGCCGCCCCGCTCCTGCGCGAGTGCCTGGACAACGATGCCGTCACCGTCGCGACGGTCTGCGGCGGATCGCTCGCGCTGGCCATGGCCGGGCTGCTGGCGGGCCGCACGGCGACCACGCACGTCCTCGGCATCGAACCCCTCGCGGCGGCCGGCGTCACCGCCATCCGCGCCCGCGTCGTCGACGACGGCGACCTCGTCACGGCCGGCGGCGTCACTTCCGGCCTCGACCTGGGGCTCTACCTGCTCGAACGCGACTTCGGGCCGCGGGTCGCGCACGCGGTCGAGGAGCTGTTCGAGTACGAACGCCGGGGCACCCCTTGGAAGAACAGCGGGCTCACCGCCGCGAGATGACGCAGGACGGCCATGGGCGTCATCGACGCAGCGGCGCGGCTTCGTCGTTGACGCTCTCCAGCCGCCGGCCGGTGGTGCGCGGGCCGAGTACCGCGACGTCCGCCGCGACCACCACCATCGCGGCCGCCACGACCAGGAACAGCGCCGTCGGGCCGTGCGAGTTCAGCAGCGGCACCAGCACGAACGGCATCGCGCCGCTGGCCAGCCGCGACAGCGAGTAGGTGCCGCTCGCGGCCGTCGAACGCAGCGCCGTCGGGAAGATCTCGGCCTGGTAGATGTGGAAGGCGTTCGAGAACAGGTTGCTGGTCGCCGTGTACAGGAAGCCGAACACGAGGATCAGCGCCATCGAACCCGCGTAGCCGAACGCGATGCCGAACACCGCCATCGCCAGCACCGAACCGACCACCAGGTACTTGCGCTCGACGCGTTCCACGATCGGCAGCGACAGCGCCGAGCCGACCGGGTAGCCGAGGTAGGTCAGGGCGGCGAACAGCAGCGACTGCGAAACGGCGTACCCCTTGGCCGCCAGCACCAGCGGCACCAGCGTGCCGAAGCCGTAGTAGCCGAGGGTCTGCAGGATGTGGAAGACGACCATCATCCCGGTGCGGCGGCGCATCCCCCGGTCGAACAGTTCGCGAACGGGCGCGGCGGCGCGCTTGCGGGTGGTGCCGCGCGGCGGGGCGAAGTTCTCGTTGACGCCGCCGCGAGCCTCGGCTTCGAGGCCGGCCACCAGGTGCTCGCCCTCTTCGGTGCGGCCGACGGACTCCAGCCACCGCGGCGACTCCGGCAGGCCGCGCCGGAGCAGGAACACCGCGCCGGCGCCCAGCGCGCCGAGCACGAACAGCCAGCGCCAGCCCGCGATGCCGAAGATCTCGTGCTCGGTGAGCCCGCGGGCGAGGAAGCCGACGACCGGGAAGCCGCAGAAGGCGAGCGTGTACGCCCAGGCGATGAACCGGCCGCGCTTTCGAGCCGGGAGCAGGTCGGTGAGGTAGGTGTCGGCCAGCGGCGGCTCCGCGCCGAGGCCGATGCCCGCGAAGAACCGCGTCGCCAGCAGCATCAGCGCGCTGCCGCTGAACGCGCCGAGCAGCGAGAAGAACGAGTACAGCCCGAGGTTGAGCAGGAAGGCGCCGCGGCGGCCGAACCGGTCGGCGAGCCGGCCGAGCAGCAGGGCGCCGAAGAACATGCCCACGAACGTCGACGCCAGCAGCGGCGGCAGATCCGCCTTGGTCAGCTTGAACTCCTGGACGAGCACGGAGCTGAGCACACCGGTGAGGAAGACCTCGTAGAAGTCGAAGAACAGCCCGAGCCCGACGGCGACGGTGGCCCGGCGGTGCGTGCGGGTGATCGGCAGCCGGTCGAGCCGGCCCGCGATCGTGCCGGTGTCCGGCACGGCGGCGTCGGGCGTGTTCGCCATCCCTCGTCTCCTTTGACTCGCCACTATGTGGTTCGTCAACCCATGATGTGACCGCTGGAGAGCGGCGTCAAGGGCACGGCTCCGCCCCGGCACGGCGCGAACGCCGGATGGATCAGAGCGCGGCGACGCGCTCCACGCCCGGCCGGTACCCCAGCCGCTCCGACGCCCGCCGCCCCGCTTCGACGACGATCGGCGCCAGCCTCGGCACGTCCGCCGGCGTCATGCGCTGGGTGGGTGCACCGATCCCGATCGCCGCGCTGACTTCGCCGTTCAGGCCGAACACCGGCGCGCTCAACGACGCCGCGCCGAGGTCGCGTTCCTCGAAGCTCACCGCGTAGCCCGCCTCGCGGATCTGCTCGAGCTGTTCGGAAAGCAGGTCGATGTCGACGACCGTGCGCGAGGTGAAGCGCGCCAGGCCGTGCCCGATGGCGTCCTTGACGGCGAGCTTGTCCCACGCCAGGAACACCTTGCCGGCCGAGCCCGCGTGCAGCGGCATCACCATGCCGACGACGAACAGCCGGACCACCGGGTGGCGGGACTCCGCCAGCGAGATCACCGTGCGGTGGGCGCCGTCGCGGACGTACAGGCACGCGGTCTCGCCCGTTTCGTCGCGCAGCTGCTGCAGTGCCGGCCGGGTCAGCCGGACCAGGTCGAGGCCGAACGTGCCGGGTGCCGCCCAGCGGACCAGGCCGAGCCCGACGCGGTAGGTGTCGTCGTAGCGGTCGAGGAAACCCTCGCGCACCAGGTTGTGCACCAGCCGCTGGCAGGTGCTGGCGGGCAGCCCGGTCGACCGGGTGATCTGCTGCAGCGTCAGCTCGGGGTTGTCGATCGTGAACGACTCGAGGATCTGCTTGAACTTGCGCAGCACCAGCACCGGCGTCGTGCCGCTGCGTTCTTCCTCTGCCATCGCCTCGCCCCGTGCCCGTGGTGTGCCGCCCAGTCTATCCGCGGCGCACACTGTTGACGGCGCGACACACGCCCGCATTCTGAGTTTGCGACTCATATCGTGGCTTGGAGTCGGGCACCGGCTGGGGCCGCGCCGGCCGCGATCCCCGCGGTCCCGGCGGCGCTCCGCTGACGCTGGGCTTCGACTCCCGGGCGCAGCGCGCTCACGAACTGAAGGTGACCGGCTCGTGCCGGACGGGGAAGTTCACCGAGTTGGCGATGAAGCACCCGTCGTGCGCCTGCTTGTGCAGCGCTTCGACGCGCTCGGCCGTGGCCGGGGCGGCGACGGTCACCTCGGGGCGCAGCACGACCTCGGTGAACCGGCCGCTGTGGCCCGGTTCCTCCCGCATGACACCGCCGGCGGCGTCCACGTAGCCGGTCACGACGACGCCGGCCCGCGCGCACAGCGACAGGAAGGTGAGCATGTGGCACTCCGCGAGGGAAGCGACCAGCAGTTCCTCCGGGTTCCACCGCTCGGGCGTGCCGCGGAACGCGGGGTCGGCGCTGCCCTTCAGGACCGGCTTGCCCTCGACGAGCACGTCGTGGTCGCGCCCGTAGCCGCGGTAGCCGGCCCCGGTGTCCCCGCTCCAGCGGACCGTGACCCGGTAGTCGTGCTGCTTGCTCATGCTTCTTCTCCTTGCCCGGCGAGGACGGACATCGTGGCCAGGACGTGTTCCCGCGCGTGGGTGGCGGCCGCCTGCGGATCGCCGCCGGTGATGGCTTCGAGCAACCGGCGGTGTTCGTCGTCCACCAGGACCGGCCGGGCCGGCGCGGTCAGCGAGACCCGCGTGGTGACGACGATCTGGTCCCAGATCCGGTCCAGCACCTCCCGTGCCGCCGGGTTGTCCGCCAGCGTGGCGATGTACTGGTGGAACGCCCGGTTGTGCCGGACACCCGCGGCCAGATCCCCGTGCCGCGTGGCCTGATCGGCCAGCTCGGCGTGCTCGGCGAGCCGGGCGAGGTTCGCCGGGGACAGCTCGCCGTCCCGCTGCCGGCGTGCGGCCAGCTCTGCGGTCAGCGCCTCCAGGGCGGCGCGCACGAGGTAAGCGTCCCGCAACGCCTTGGCGTCCAGCTCGACCACCGTCACACCGCGCCGCGCGGCCCGCACCAGGCCGTCGCTCTCGAGGCGCCGCAAGGCCTCCCGGACCGGCGTGCGGCTGACGCCGAGCCGTTCGCACAGCTCCAGCTCGGTCACCGGCCGCCCGGCGGGGTAGGTGCCGAGCACGATCAGGCTGCGGACTTCGTCGTAGACCTCCATAGGATGCAATGTATACAAAGAATACGGTGGACGGAAGAGTGCGGCTCCGGTCAGTAGGGGTTGCCAGGCACGCCGAGGTGCGTCTGGTAGAGGCCGAACCCGCCGCCGGACACTCCCGAGGTGATGTACAGCGTCTGCCCGTCCGGTCCGCCGAACGCCGCGTTCGTGCTGGGGCGGCCGGCGGAGATCGTGCCGAGCTGGGCGCCCGACGGGGAGTAGACGTGGACGAGCCCTTCGGAGTTGGAGACCCAGTACAGGTTGCCCGCGCAGTCGACGGTCGCGCCGTCGGGGGTGCGGATGGTCGCGAACGTCGTGCGGTTGCCCGTGGTGCCGTCGGGGAAGACGGTGTACTTCATGATCACGTCGCCGCCGGTGGCGCCCACGTAGAGCGTCTTGCCGTCGGGGGACAGGACGATGCCGTTCGGCTGCCGCAGCGTGTCGTCGACGAGGCTGACCACACCGTCGTGGACGCGGAACACGCTGGTCCGGCCGCCTTGCTCGTCGGCGCGATTGCCCCGCTGGTAATCGGGGTCGGTGAAGTAGGTCGTGCCGTCCGCGCCGATGGTCAGGTCGTTCGGCGAGTTGAACGCCCGGCCCAGGTAGCCGGCGGCGACGGTCGTCCGGCTGCGGTCGGCCAGGCTGTAGGCGGAAACCGTGCGGTTGTCGTGGGTGGCCGCGAGCACCCGCGTGCCGTCGGCGGTGATCGCCAGGCCGTTGCTGCCGGAGCCGGCGATGAACGTGTCGAAGCCGGCCGGCGGCGTGTACCGGACCACGGACGACGGCTGCACGCCTTGCAGGCCCGTGGGGTTCTGCATGTCCGACATCAGCAGGGTGCCCGTGCGCCGGTCCCAGGTGGGCCCCTCGAGGAAGGTGAACCCGCCCCGGATGAGCTGGGCCGTCACCGTCCGGCCCGGCAACGGCGGACCGTAGGTCGCCCCCGGGGTGCACGGTGCGGCCGTGGTGGTGCCGGACGCCGCCGGCGCCACCACGCCCGCGACGACGATCGCGGCCGCCGAAACCGTCCACATGCGACGGTGACGCGGCGTCCTGCGCTGAGCCATCACGGCTCTCCTTTCGTGAGCGGACCGGCCGCGGGCCGGGAAGACCGGCCCGCGGCGGCGGTTCAGCGGCCGAGCTCGACCTTGAGGATGCTTTCGTTGCTGTTGTTCGGGATGCTGTCCTTGTCGCCGTAGTTCGTGGTGGTCAGCCACAGCCCGCCGTCGGCGGACGGTTCCACGGTGCGCAGCCGCCCGTACGTGCCGTTGAGGTACTGCTGGACGTCGGTGAGGCTGTCGCCCGAGATTTCGGCCCGGTACAGCCGCGTCCCGCGCTCGCAGGCGATGTAGAGACCGGTGCGGACCACGGCGATGCCGCTGCACGACCCCTCGGCGACGGGGTAGGTGTGCTTGGGGGCGATGAAGCCGGCTTGCCCGCAGTCGCCGGTGGTGCCCTCGCAGGCGGGCCACCCGTAGTTGCCGCCGCGGACGATCAGGTTGGTCTCGTCCATGACGGAGTTGCCGAACTCCTGCTCCCAGAGGCGGCCCTGTGCGTCGAAGGCCAGGCCTTGCGGGTTGCGGTGGCCGTAGCTCCACACCGGCGTGCCGAAGGGGTTGTCCGAGGGGATGCTGCCGTCGGGGTTGATGCGCAGGACCTTGCCGGCGAGGACGGTGAGGTCCTGGGCCCACGCGCTGTTCTGGCCGTCGCCGGTCGAGATGTAGAGCTTGCCGTCGGGCCCGAAGCGCAGCCGGCCGCCGTTGTGGTACTTGTTGCGCGGGATGCCGGTGAGCAGTACCTCCGGGGTGCCGGTGAGCACGCCGCCGGTGTAGCGGATGCGCACCACCCGGTTGTCGGTCGAAGTCGTGTGCATGACGTACAGCCACGGATCGCTCGCGAAGCCGGCGGCCACGGCGATGCCGAGGACCCCGCCCTCGCCGTCGGTCCCGGCCACGTCCGGCATCCGTCCGACGACGGTCTTCGTGCCGGTGGCGGGGTCGAGGCGGACGATTTCGAAGGTGTCGCGGCGGCTGTAGAGCACCTGTCCGTCGGGCAGGGTGGTCAGTCCCCAGGGCAGGTCGGTCTCGGTGGTGACCCGGGTGACCGAGCACAAAGCCGTGGCGCAGGCGGAGCCCGTGGTGACCGCGATCGGCGTGCTCGCGGCCGATCGGTTGCCCTGGGCGTCGCGCGCCCGCACCTGGTACTGGTAAAGGGTGTTGGCGCTCAGGGCGCTGTCGGTGAACGACGTCGAAGCGGCGCCGCTGGTCGAGCCGGCGACAGCGCCGTCGCGGAGCACCTCGTAGCCCGTGACGCCGACGTTGTCGGTGGCCGCCGTCCAGCGCACGGTCACCGTGGTGCCCGACGCGGTCGCCGTCACGCCGGTGGGGGTGGTGGGCGGCTCGGTGTCGGCCTGGCACTGCGGCACGGCGATGGTGACCGTGGTACTGGCCTGGGAGACGTTGCCCGCGGCGTCCCGGGCGTTGACGTACAGACCCCAGGTGGCCCCGGGCACGACGGTCAGCTCCGCCGACAGCGCCGTGCCCGGCACCGAGGTCATGAGCTGGCCGTCGTGGTAGACGTCGTAGAAGGCCACCCCGACGTCGTCGGTCGACGCCGTCCACGAGAGCACCACCCCGGTGCACGTGAGGTTCGAGGTGCGGGGGTCGCCCGGCACGGTCGGTGGCGTGGTGTCGGCGGGGAGCTTGACCAGCTGCCACCGCTGGCTGGCGCCGCCGGTGTCGGGCAGCTGGACGACCCGCGCGCCGTCGGTCGTGGCGGAGTTCAGCACGTCCACGGCCTTGCCGCTGGCCCGGTTCAGCAGGCGCACGTCGCCGCCGGCGGAATCGGCCAGCCGGAATTGCCGGCCGGAGCGGCCGTCGTCGGTGCTCTGCACCAGGCCCGCGCGGTCGGCGGTGGAGGGGAAACCGAGCACCTTGCCGCTGAGCTTGGACTTGATGCGGTAGCTGCCGCCGCCGGAATCGACGAACTGCCACTGCTGCGCGGCGCGGTTGTCGCGCGTGCGCTGGGTGATCCGGGCGCCCTCGTAGGTCGCGTCGCCGGCCACTTCCAGTGCCTTGCCGCTGTTGCGGTTGACCAGGACGTACGCGGCGGCCGGGTCCACGGTGGCGGCCGAGGCCGCCGGGGACGGGAGCACGACGCCCAGGGCCGCCAGCACGGCTGTGCCCATCACTCGGAGGCCCGTGCGATTCCTTCTCGCGGTAGCTCGCATGGTGTTCCTCTCTCACGGAATGCGAGACAGCTTCGCTTGTCAGCACCGGCGGAAACGGCCGGCAGCACGCCGGGAACGATGCCGCAAGGCGTGGGATACGCGTGACTGGGAGCGCTCCCAGTCAAGGTAGCGCAAATTCTTCGCCGCCGACAAGACCGGTGAGCGGATATCCAACCACCTCGCGCCGGTGGCTCGGCTCAGCCCGGTACCTACCCGGCTGAGGCGGCCGGAGCGTCGCCCGGCGTCCGGCGTTCGCGGCCGGGGGCTCGTGGTGCGCGCAGGGTGGCCTCGGAGGGGGTCGGCGAAGGGACCCGGGCGGAAACGGCGCTGCTGAGCATGGCTGACTCCTGGCGAGCCGGCCCCTGAGCGGGTGGCGGCGCCACGCAGAGGATCGAGGTGAAACCGGTTCCGAGGATCGCCGCGCGGCGCCGGTCTGTCAAGGGTTGACAGGGCGGGGGTGGTGGTATGAACCTTTTCACCGATCGTCCCAGCCGGCCCTCGTGGGCATCCGCCCGGCGTTCAGGCGACGAGCCGGATCACGCCGTGCCCTGGCCGGGCGGCGGGTCCGCCCACGTCCCAGCCAGGGAGAAACGATGTTCACGAACGCCCCGCCGCGGCGCCGTCGCCGCGGACCCGGTACCCGCTCGGCGATCCTGGCGGCGGCCCTCGCGGTCGCCGCGCTCGGCTTCGCCGTCCCCTCGGCGGCCGCCGCCGACACACTGATTTCCCAGGGCAAATCCGTCACCGCGTCGTCGGTCGAGAACGCCGGCACCCCGGCGACGGCCGCGGTGGACGGCAACACCGGCACGCGCTGGTCGTCGCAGTTCGCCGATCCACAGTGGATCCGGATCGACCTCGGCGGTGCGGCGACCGTCAGCCAGGTCGTGCTGCGCTGGGAGGCGGCCTACGCCACGGCCTACCAGATCCAGTTGTCCGGCAACGGATCCGACTGGTCCACTGTGTACCAGACGACGACCGGGACCGGTGGTGTGCAGACCCTGAACGTCACCGGCTCCGGCCGGTACGTGCGGTTGTCCACGACCGCGCGGGCCACCGCCTACGGCGTCTCGCTGTGGGAGTTCCAGGTCTTCGGCACCGGCGGCGGGACCACGCAGCCCGGCGCCGGCGTCCCGCCCGATTCGTTCTGGGGCGACACGAGCACCATCCCGGCCGCGCGGAACGTGCTCACGGTCAAGGTGCTCAACCGGACGAACGGCAAGTACCCGGACAGCCAGGTGTACTGGAACTTCGGCGGCCAGACCCACTCGATCGCCGAGCAGCCCTACATCGACATGCCGGCCAACTCGGCCGGCCGGATGTACTTCTACCTGGGCACGCCGAACGGCCAGTACGCCGACTTCATCGAGTTCACCGTCGGCCCGGACGTCTTCAACGGCAACACCACCCGGGTGGACGCGTTCGCGCTGAAGCTCGCCATGCGGCTGCACGCGCACGACGGCTACGACGTGCAGGTCGGCGACGACTACCCGACGTTCCAGGAGGACCGCTCGGCCACGTTCGCCAAGTTCCAGGCCGAGGTGCCCGCCGAGTTCAAGGGCCTGGCGACGGTGAACGCGCCGTACCGGATCCCGGCTCCGGGCAGCGCTCCCGACTTCCGCGCCGGCGGCCGGTACGCGAACTACTTCACCGCCTACGCCCAGTCGGTGGGGGTCAACGAGCCCACGTCGAACATCACCGGGTGCGCCGGGTCGCTGGCCGGCAACCCCGACATGTGCGCGGCGCTGAACCGGCACACGGCCGACCTGCCGCAGTCGCAGTGGCAGGACCCGTCGCGCTACTACCAGGCGGCGCCGGCGAACTACTACGCGAAGTTCTGGCACGACCACGGCATCAACCACCTCGCGTACGGCTTCCCGTACGACGACGTGGCCGGCCAGTCCTCGTTCGTCTCGCACGGGGACCCGCAGTGGCTGGTGGTCGCCGTCGGCTGGTGACCTGCGCGCCCCACGGGGCGGCTCCGGTTCCGGGGCCGCCCCGTGGGCGGGACGTCAGGTCACTCCGGGGCGCGCAGGATCGGCCGGATGGCGAAGGGCCGGTAGCCGGTCAGGGCGGGCAGGTCGAAGTGGTCGAAGTCGTTCGCCCGCAGGTGCCAGCGCACCAGCCGGGTGCCGCCGCCGCGTTCGTGGTGGAACACCAGCGTCGACGGGGTTTCCCAGAACGGCGCCGCCGGGATGGCCGTGCTTGTGTCGCAGCCTTCGGGGAGCGGCTGCTCCTGCGGTTCGCCTGCGCCGGCGTCCAGCAGCCAGGCCGACGGCGGGTCGTACCGGAACGCGTACAGCTGCCGGCCGCCGGGGGCGAGTTCGTAGCGGCGTCCGGCCGGCACCGCGATCCGGTCCCCGTCCGGGGTGCGCCAGATCGTCTGCCCGCCATCGGTTGCCAGGGTGGCGCCCGAGAGGGGATCCACCTGCTGGAGATCGGCGGTCAGCGGTTCCGGATCGGTGCCCGGGCGCCAGCGGAACGCGCGGCTGCCGGCGTGGAAGCCCTGCCGGTAGTACACCGTGCCGTCGTGGACGCCCAGGACCTGGCGGGTCAGCTCGTCGGCCGGGGGCAGGCTCGCGACTTCGCCGGTGACCAGGTCCAGCAGGTGCGGCCGGTCCCACGAGCGGCGGCCGACGTGGAGTTCGGTCCCGGCGAGGAACCGCCCGTCGGCGCTGCGCACCGGGTGGGTGCCCAGGTCGACGGGCAGCCGCTCGACGGTTCCGTCCCACCGCACCAGCACTCCCGGGCCGGACGAGGTGGCCACCGCGATCCCGGTGCGCGTCTCGTACGCGCGGTAGCGGTACTGGTCGGGGACGTGGCCGAGGACCACGGGACCGTCCAGTCGCCACACGACGACGTCGCCGTTGCCGCCGATCACGCCGGCGCGCGGTGGTGCACCCGCGAACGTGACCGGGTTCGCCGCCCGCACCGGCCGCCGCACCGCGGCCACGGGGACCGACGATGACGGCAGCGGCCGGCGGGGCCGCGCCACGATCCCGCCGTCGACCGGCTCGACGTACCGGGTGGCGGCGTAGGCGAGCAGCCCGGGAACGTCGCCGGCGGGAATGAGCAGCCGTTCGGCGAGGTCGTCGACCGCGGCGGGGTGGCCCCACGCGGCGACGAGGGTGAGGTCCGCGGCGACCCAGGCGTAGCGGGCGTGGGCGGCGGCCTGCTCGACCTGGGTGGCGAGCCGGCCGGGCAGGTCGAGGCGGTCGGCCGCGGAGGGCGCCCGCTCGGCCGGCCGGTGCCGGGTGCCGTCGGGAACGAGCACACCGGCCGCGACGAGCAGTTCGATGGCCTCGCGGGGCGACTGCGGCGGTGTGACGCCGAGCTGCGCGCAGATCGCCGCGTCCGGCGGGTCACCGCGCAGCGGCTCGTCGAGCCACGACTCCGGCCGCGGCGGCCCGTAGCCGGCGGCGAAGTAGGCCACCTCCATCACCGGGTAGCCCAGGACCAGCTGCCAGCCGGGATCCGGGGCATCGACCGCCGGCCGCGTCCGCTTCACCCAGCGCGGCAACCCCGGATCGCCGTCGCAGGGCCAGAACTGGAGCAGCCAGACGTCGCCTTCTTCCCCGGCCGCGGCCGCGCGACGGGCCACCCGGGCTCGGAACAGCCCGCGCCGGCCCAGGTCGAGAGTGCCCTCGTACTCGCCGCCGGTGAGGCTGGCGAAGGCGAGCCGGCCGCTGCGGCTGTGGAACGGCGTCTCGACGACGTCCTCCCATTCGGCGAGGACGACCGGCGGCGGCTCGTCGTGGGCTTCCAGCCGCACCGCCTGGTACGGGTCGCCGGCGCGCCCGTGGACCCAGCCGTCCCCGGCGGTGGCGATCGTGCCGGACAACGCGTCGGTCGCCAGCTCACCGAGCAGCTCGTTGCCCCACGGCTCGGCCGCGTCGGAGACGTGGCGATCGCGGATCACCAGCACGCCGTGGTCGGGCAGGTATTCGTCGTCTTCGAGAACCCCCAGAAGCGTCACGGCCCCAAGGTATCGGCCGGCACCGACAGAAAGCGCGGCCGCCCACGGCTGTCACGGCCGGCGAGCGACCTGGATTTCGACGCGGTGGCGAAGGTATTCGTCGCTCGACGTGCGGGCGATCCGCACGGCTCGGCTCACCAGGTCGTGCAGCTCGGCGGGGTACAGCCGCTCATCCAGCGGCAAGCCCGGGAGGAGGCACCGCCGGACGTCGAGGTCGGTCTCGGTGACGAATCGGCGCAGGGCGATCCGGCGGTACCGCTCGCGCAGGTCGCCGTACGCCTCGTACTCGGCGACGCTGTCGGCCGTGGGGGTGTTGGAGCCACGGTCGTAGGTGGGGTGGGGCTGGGCCCAGTACCAGGCCCGTGCGGCGCCCGCGATGTCGGAAGTGACATCGGAATCGAGGTAGGCGAGAAGAGCGAGTTGCACGCGACGGCGACCGAAGGCCGCAACGGCGGGTTCGACGAGCTGCCGGTTGAAGCTCGGGTTCGGTTCGTGAACCGCGGCACGCAGCAACGGCTCGAACCACTCGTCGGGCACGGGCGCCGCCTCTTGGCGCGGCGTTTCACCGTGGTGCCGACCGACCTGCGGGCCCGGTGCTGCCACATCGGCTCGTCCGTGTCCGGGCGCTCGGCGCCGACCAGGTCGAGCAGCTCCAGCAGCAGTGACCGATAGGCCGCCGAGCGGTCGACCGTGCGCCCCGGGAGCGGACGGAACAGGCGCGGCGTTTCGTCGTTCGATGTCACAAGCAGCAAGGGTATCGAGCGGCGGCGGATCGACGTCGTCACAGTGTCGCGCTGTGCCGCAGGTGCGGTGGCAAGCCGAGCCACCACGCCGCTGCAGTGCGTACGTTGCCCGGCAGTGCCTGGTTCGCGGCTGCCGTGCGGAGCAATTCGTCGTTGTGGTGGATTCCGAAGGCGTAGATGAGCCGGTCGAGGACGCTGGCGTCGCTGGCCGCGGAACCGCGGACCCGGTCGTTCGAGTATCGCGAGAACGCCGTGCGGTAGAACGTGACTGTGCTTCGGCCGCCGATGTGGCCGAGCGTGTAGGCGGCCATGTCGTGGATCTCGGCAGGCATGTCTCGGGCGAGCAGAAGCCGTTCGACGAGTGCGCGTTGGGGCGGCCCGCCGAGCACGCGCAACGATTCGAGGATGCGGAGCGTGCGAAGCCGTTCGGTGCGACGCCGCAGCAGCGTGATCAGTTCGGTGGCCAGTGCCTCCGCGAGGTGTGGCCGGTAGGGGCTGCCATACAGCAGGAACATGGCGCACAGCCGGACGTCGAAGACCGGGTCGGCCAGCATCTCGTGCACCAGTACCGGGAGCACGGGATCCGCTGGCAGCGGGTCTTCACCGGCTGCGGTGCTCAGTACGCCGTCGCAAAGGCGGATGACGGATTCGTCCGCGGTGGCAGCCGCGGCGAGGCCGGTCGCCGTGCGGATTCGCCGGGGCAGCTGGGCGCGCAGGTCTCCGGGCAGGGCGGCGAACATGCGCGCCGCGAGCCCGGCTTCCTCCTGGTTCCCGGACAGCAGTTCGAGCAGGACGGGGATCAACGACCGGACCTGTACCTGGCTGAAGTGGCCGTACCGCAGCTTCTTGACGCTGGTCAGCAGGGCTCCGTAGAAGGTGCGGATCGTGGCGGGGTCGGTGACGTGCCGGACGACCGAGGTGCTGGCCGCCGGGTGCGAGCTGGCCGTGAACACCGACAGGTGGCCGATCATGCTCTGCGCCGAGTTGTCGTCGGCCGCGGCGGTGGCGGTGGAGATCGCGGGTTGCTGGCCGTCGGGGTGGGCGATGAGCCGGTGGTAGGACTCGGCCCGGACCATCCACTGCACGCCGTCGGCGATGCTCAGCTCGGTCAGCAACCGCTCGGTCAGCCGTGACCAGGTCGTGGCGGGGGAGAGCACGAGCTGAGGCCGCCGGGCGATGAGCTCGATGAGCCGGTCCCAGTCGCCGGCGGTCATCGTGTCGTCGCCGACCGCCCGGTCCACCAGCCGATCCAATCCCGGTCCGGGCACGGGCGGCCGCCGGCGCTGTGCCCAGTTCGGGATCAGCACCGAAGGCGGCGTGTGGTACCGGTACGACGTGTCCGCCGCGGCGGAAAGCAGCATGGGCGGCAAGGAAAGGGCCGTTTCGTAGCGCGCGGGCACCCAGTGCGGGATGGCGGCCTTCCCGGTTTCCCAACGCGAGAGCGTGCTGGGGGCGATGCGCTGGTCCGGAGCGAAGTTCCGCGCGAAGCCGTGGAGACTCCGCTGCGGTGAACGGGTGCCGAGTGTCCGGTTGACGCGCAGAAGCCAGCCGACACGAGCGCGCGCGGAAACCGAAGGCGGCGACGCGGCAGACCGTTCGGCCGGCCGCTTCCTGATCGGCTTCGAGGTGGTGGGCGTCATGGCGGTTCCGCAGTTTTTCGTCGGGGTCCGGAGCAGCCACCGTCTCTCGATCCGCTGCCCGTGGCAAGCCGCTGAACGGAGTGCGGGAGACGCTCGTGACATTGAGCTTGTAGCGCTTCGACGCCCGGGTGTCCAGCGTTCTTGCACGGATTTTCGGACCGGAATCGGCGTCGCCGGCCCGTGGCGCAGCGGGCTAGCTTCGGAGTTCAGCCCGGCATCGAGCGATCGCTGGGAAAGCTGTCTCGGTCCGGGAGGACATCATGGAAACCCATTTCCGGTAGGCCATCGTCTTCAGTTTCGTGGCATCGAAATCCGCATCCGCGGCGGTGTCCTATTTTCGACGCCGTACACCAGCACGATCCGGATGCATTCTTCCGAGGTGTACAACCCTCAGTCCGGCAGCTCCACCGGTTCGCCGGGCGGCGCAGGCCAGTGGCCGTGGACGCGTTCGTTCGCCGGCGCCGGGTGGTGCACCGTTCCCGGTGTCGGGCGGCGGCGTGCGCGGGTCAGTACCGCCAGCTTCAGCAGGGGTCCGACCAGGCGGTCGTACAGCCGGGGCAGGAGCCGGAATCCGGTGATGACCAGGGGGTTGCCCGGGCCGATCGGCACGGACACGTGCCGGCGCGGCCGGTCCGCCAGCCGCGTGATCGCCGCGGCCACCCGTTCCGGGGCGAGGACCGGCCACGGTGGCCGGACGGCGTGGCCGGTGTAGTTGGCCGCCTGGTAGTAGATGGGGGTGTTGATGCTGCCGGGGCTGACGATGCAGACCGACACCCCGGGCGCGTCCCGGGTTTCCTGCTGCAGGGTGCGCAGCACGGCGCGTTGTCCCCACTTCGCCACCGCGTAGGCACCCATTCGCGGCACGGTGACCGAACCCAGCAGCGAGTTGACCCCGATGAACGTCCCCGCGTGCCGGCGGCGCATGACCGGAAGCACCGCGCGGGCCAGGTGGAGGGTGCCGTGCACGGCGGTGTCGACGACGGTGGTGAACACGTCGCCCGGCATCTCCTCCACGCTGCCGTAGCCCATCACCGTCGCGGTGTGCACGACGACGTCGATGCGCCCGTGCCGGTCCAGGATCCGGGCGACGAGCCGGCCGGCCGCCGCGGGGTCGCCGATGTCCTCGGACACGGCGTCCACCGTGGCGGCGCCGGCACGTCGGCAGGCCGTTTCGGCGGCGCTGAGGGCTTCGGTGCTGCGTGAGACGAGGACGAGGTGGTCGGCGCGGGCCGCGAACGCGAGCGCCGTGGCCAAGCCGATCCCGCTGGAAGCGCCGACGACGAGCACGATCCGGCCGGGCGCGGCGCGGGTGCTCCGTGGTTTCAGGCGACTGCGCATGACTCTCCGTCCAATATCCGGCCCAGCGGGCCGCGGGGATGGGCCGGCGGCCGGCCGAGGAGGGTCGCGGTCGTGAAGGCGGCGGCCAGTCCGTCGAACACGCGGTGGCGGCGCAGCATGGCGTGACGGCCGTCGCGCACCTGGATCACGCCGACGCGCGCGGTGCGGGCGAGGCGCTGCGCGGCCGCCAGCGCCCGGCGGGGGTCGGCGACCCGGTCCGCCGTGCCGTGGACGATCAGGATCCGCTTGCCCGCGGCGTCGACGTCCCCGTCGTGGGCGTACACCCAGGGCGCCAACGCGACGACGCTGCACACGTCGTCCTCGCCGGCGCTCAGGATCGCCGCCCGGCCGCCGAGCGAGTGCCCGACCAGGCTGACCGGTGTCGAGGGCGGCAGCTGCCGCCGCAGCTGGTCCAGCGCCCACCGGACGTCGTCGACCGGGGTGCGGGCGCCGTCCCAGCCGCGGACCGAGTTCAGCAGCCGCCACACGGCCAGCTCCGCGTGGCCGGCGCGGGCGACGCGGTGGGCGACGGGGATCATGCGCAGCACCGAGGGTTGGGTGCGGCTGACCGGCGTGGCGCGCCCTCGGCTGCCGCCGCCGTGCAGCACGAGCACCGCGCCGGCCGGTGACCGGGGAATCCGGGTCGGGACGAGCCGGGCGGCAGTGCGCAAGGGAGATCCTCCTGGGTCGTGGGACGTCGAGGCGAGCCGCCGTGGGGGGGGGGGGGGTGGGGGGGGGCGCGCCCCCCCGCCCACGCGGGCGGC
>NZ_JBFBBT010000002.1:458341-821547 GCF_040682815.1 Amycolatopsis sp. NPDC051102 | reverse complement strand
GGCCGGAAGCCGCGCACGGCCAGGCCGACCGCGGTGCCGATGATGCCGGACTCCGCCAGCGGCGCCGCGCCCGCACGACCTGGCGGCCGGCACGCCGTTCGTGGCTCGGGCGTGCGGCGAGTCCGGTCACGGGAAGAGGGCGGAGGCGGCGCACAGCGCGGCCCAGGCCGCGGCGAACACCGCGACCTTCTTGCGGGCCGAGCGCTCGGGCAGGCCCGTGCCGAAGACCAGTGCGTCCGCGGTGTCGGAGGCCACCCGGGCGGCGAGGGCCAGCTGCAGGGGCCGGCCGGGCGCCGCGAACACCATGGCGAGGCCGATGGCGGCGTCGCGGGCCCCGATGCCGCCGATCAGGGTCCGCACGTCCCGGCTGACCTCACCGCCGGGCGTGGTCAGGCCGCACGGCTTGGCCAGGACCTTCGGCGCGACGATGATGGTCGCGCTGTAGGCGGCGGTCGCCGCTCCGAGGACACGGGTCAACGCGGGCATCGGGCACTTCCTTCGCTTCGGACTGGGCAGCGGGATCTTGGACTACCCGGCTAAAACGATGACAAACCGATGCAGACTAGATCAGCAGCGCCACGGCGTCGTGGAGTGTCGCGGGGCGTTCCCCTCCGCTCGCCGTCGCGGGCCAGCCCGGCCCGGCCAGGATCAGCCGGGTGCCGCTGATCCGGGGGAGGCGACCGGCGGCGCGGCCGGCCCAGACGACCGCGGCCGCGGGGTTCGTGCGGTCGACGGCGCTCTGCAGGGCTGTGTCCGGCAGCGAAGCTCCGAGGAACAACGCCGTGCGGCGCTGTTCGGCCAAGGCCGCGCGGAGGGCTTCCATCGGGAGGGTGTGCCGGTCGCCCTCGGCGCAGGCGAGCACGACGGGCGGGGGTGCGCCGGCGGGTGCGGTGACGTGGTGCAGGGCGGCGGCGATGGCCCAGGAGAGTCCCTGCACGAGGTCGACGCAGCGGTCGGCGTCGGGGCCGCACAGGGCGGCGAGCGCGGGCCGGCAGAGCTGCTCCCATGTCGTGACGACGTCGTGGGCGCCCAGGTGTGCCTCGAGGAGCGCGGTCGCGGCGTCGATCCTCAGCTGCCGGACCGCGGTCAGCAACGTGGCCACGTCGGTGGTGCCGTCGGCGTGGAAGGCTCGCCGTGCCGCGCTCTCCGTGCTGAAACCCTGCTCGATCAGGTACTTCATCCGCCGCAGCGCCGCGACATCGGCGCCGGAGTACCGGCGGTGGCTGCCGGTCTGGGGCGCCGACAGCGGCATGTGGTAGCGGCGGTGCCACGCCCGGAGGGTCGACGGGGGAAGGCCGAGCATCCGGGCGACCGTCCCCGCGGGCCAGCTGGCGGCGGGGGCGGAGGAGGTGCTCATCTGCTCATTGTGCTGCGGATCCGCCGACTTCGCCGCATCATTAATTCGATGACAAATCGATGCAACGGCTCTAGGGTCTGTTCGACGGAGGGAGGCGCCGGTGACCGATGGCGAAGAAGCGAAGGCTGCGTTTTCCGTTCAGTGCGTGACGCTGCCGGAGGCGGTGGTCGTCGCGGCGGCCGGTGACCTGGACCTGGCCACGGCTCCGGTACTGCGCCGCGAAGCCTTGGCCGCGGTGGCGGACTCGCCGCCGGGGCTCATCGTGGACCTCGGCGAGGTGACGTTCTGCGGCTCGGCCGGCTTGCAGGTGCTGTCCGAGCTGGTGACGTCCACCGTCGACGGGGGAACGGCCTTCGCGGTCGTCGCCACCCAGTACCCGGTCCTGCGCGCGCTCCGGATCACCCGGCTCGACGCGACACTCAGCCTTCATCAGTCCGTCGAGCAAGCCCGCACCTGGATCAAGGAGAACCCGGACAGGTGACTGCCGGCTCCTGAGGCGTCATTCGGGCACCCGGCCGGCCGGGGCGTCGAACCGCTCGTTGCCCAGCACACCCAGCAGCTGCAGCTTCTCGAACGCTTCCGTGCGCGGAGGTGCGGTGAGCACCAGCAGCGCCTGGGACTGGTCCTCGGTGAAGAGCACCTGGCAGTCCACCTCGATCTCGCCGAGCTGCGGGTGGACGAGCACCTTGTGGTCCTCGAACCGCTTCGCGACCTCGTGGCGTTCCCACAGCCGCGTGAACTCCTCGCTTTCGCGGGTCAGCGCCCGGACCAGTTCGCCGGCCCGTGACTGCGGGCCCATCGAGCCGTGCGCGGCGCGGAGGTTCGCCACCAGGGCGCGGCTCTGGCGGTCGCGGTCGTGCTCCGGGTAGATGAGACGTTCGCGGGGATCGGTGAACCAGCGGTAGATCTCGCTGCGCGCGAGCCCGGTGTGCTCGGCCGGACCGCCGTAGAGCGCTTCGGCGAGGCGGTTGCGCACGAGGACTTCGCCGAGGTTGGACAGGATCAGCGCGGGGGTGTCCGAGAGCCGGTCCAGCACCCGCAGCAGAGCGGGGGCCACGTGCGCGGCCGTCGCCGTGGGGGAGGGGGCCGTGCGGCCGGCCACCTCGAACAGGTAGTCGCGCTCGTCGTTGCTCAGCCGCAGCGCGCGGGCCAGCGCGGTCAGCATCTGCTCGCTGGGCTGCGGGCCGCGCCGCTGCTCGAGGCGGGTGTAGTAGTCGGTCGACATCGCCGCCAGCGACGCGACCTCCTCCCGGCGCAACCCCGCGGTACGACGGCGCGTGCCCGGCAGGAGGCCGACGTCCTCGGGGCACAGCTGTTCCCGGCGTCGTCGCAGGAAAGCCGCCAGTTCCGCTCGGTCCATACCCCCAGTATCGCGCCGGCCGCGGCCGCAACCAGGGATCGCCGGTCCCCCGATGCGCGGTCTCTGCCGCCCCGCGCCCGGCCGGGCGAGAGTCGAAGCATGGACAACACCGGAAACACCGTCTTCATCCCCGGCGCCACCAGCGGCATCGGCCTTGCCCTCGCCCTCGCGTGGGCCGACCGCGGCAACACCGTGATCATCGGCGGCCGCCGCACCGAGCTGCTCGAACGGATCGCCGCCGAGCACCCCGGCATCGACACCGTGCGGATCGACACCAAGGACCCGGCGAGCATCCAGGCCGCCGCGAAGGAGGTGCTCGCCCGCCACCCGGGGCTGAACGTGCTCGTGACCATGGCCGGCGTCATGCGCGTCGAGGACTGGCACCAGCCGGGCACCTTCCTCGAGTCGGCCGAGGACGTCGTGACCACCAACGTGCTCGGCCCGATCCGGCTGATCGCCGCGTTCGTCGAACATCTGCAGACGCAGCCCGACGCCACGATCATGACCGTCTCCTCGGGACTGGCGTTCGCCCCGCTGAAGGTCACTCCCAGCTACAACGCCTCGAAGGCGGCTATCCACCTGCTCAGCGAGTCGCTGCGGCTCCAGCTGGCCGACACCCCGGTGAAGGTCGTGGAGCTGGTGCCGCCGTCGGTGCAGACCGACTTGCTGCCGGGCCAGGCCGAAAACGAGCACGCGATGCCGCTCGGCGAGTTCGTCACCGAAGTGATGGGCCTGATCGAGACGCAGCCGGAAGCGACGGAGATCCAGGTGGAGCGGGTCAAGTTCCTCCGCTACGGCGAAGTCCGCGGCGACTACGGCCGAGTGGTCGCGACGCTCAACGGCACCGACCCGCACTGAGGGCCGCCGTCGGCGGCCGTGACCAGGCCACTAAAGCGCCAGTAAGGACTTCCTACGCCTCGGCCGGGCACCTTGATCGGCGGGCTGCCGCTGGGCAGCACCGACGAGCCGACCGGGTCGGCTTCGGCACCGGCTGCCGGGGTGATCCGGTCGGCACCAGGAAAAGGGGAGAGCATGAAACGTGGTCTGATCCGTGCGGTCGCCGCTGTCGCCATGGCTGTTGCCGCCGCAGTCGGTGTCGCGGTTCCGGCGACGGCGGCGACCTCCGGGAGAGTGTCGCCGGCCGGTGTCGTCGCCGACGGCACCTACCGGTGGGCCAACGCCAACAGCGGGCTGTGCCTGGCCTACGCCCCGGACGCTCGGGGCGCGAACCGCCAGGAAGGCTGCGACGACGGCGACTACACGATCTTCTGGGACGCCGTGAACGTCGGCGGCAACAACTACCGGCTCGTCAACGAGCACAACGGTCAGTGCCTGTCCATCTGGCGCGGCGACACCGGTGACAACGCGCAGGTCGGCATCTACGCCTGCGTCGACACCGCCGCCGAGATCTTCACCCTCGTGCCGGCGACCTCGCCGGCGTTCGCGGGTTCCTACCAGTTCGTGAACGTCAACAGCGGCAAGTGCGTGGCGGTCGGCGGCGGCCGGACCAACAAGGGCGCCTGGGTGATCCAGTGGACGTGCGCCCAGAGCGGCGAATTCATGTGGCGCCCGTACAGCTAGCCTCCCGCGCCCGGGATTCGATCACCGGGTGAGGCCGCGGACGAGGATCTCCACCCCGGGCGGTGCGGGATCCTCGTTCCGGCGTCACCGGAAACCTTCACGGCTGCCCGGCGTGGTCGTCGAGGGTGGCCAGCCGCTGCCGGACTTCGGTGGCGTCGGCGTCTCGTCCGTGCGCGCCGTACAGTTCCGCCGCTTCCCGCCACACCGCCCGGGCCTGCTCGTGGTGGCCGAGGGCGACGTAGGGGTGGCCGAGCCGGTCGAGGGTGGCGGCGGATTCGTAGGTGTTGCCCAGGCGCCGGAAGAGGGTGAGCGCCTGCCGGTAGTGGTCGATGGCCCGGTCGTGACGGCCGGTGTGGTGGTCGATGTGCCCGAGGCTGTCCAGCGTGTCCGCCTCGCCGCCGGTGTTGTCGTGCCGGCGGTGCAGGGTCAGCGCGGCCAGGCAGTGGTCGCGGGCGGTGGCGTAGTCCCCGAGCCGGGAGGTGAGCCAGCCGACCCCGTTGAGCGCGTTGGCTTCCCAGGCCGGCCGGCCGAGGGCGCGGCACAGTTCCAGTGCGCGGGTGGCGTGCTCCAGGGCTCGCCTGTTGTCTTCCCGCCGCTCCCAGGCGCGGGCGAGCTGGTGATGCGCGAGCGCCTGTTCGGCGACGTCGTGGTGGCGTTCCGCCAGCGCGAGAGCCTGGTCCAGGTGCCTGCTCGCGTCTTCGTGGCGGTCCAGTTCGGCGTAGGCGCGACCGAGGTAGCGGTGCGCGCGGACGCCGGCGGCGTGATCGGGCAGGTGGGCGGCGGCGGCCACCGCGGCCCGCCACGCGGAAAGGTCGTCCTGGCGGTGTCCCCGCCGGGCGTGGAAGGTGGTCAGGACCCAGGCCAGCTGCCAGGCCGAGGGCAGCCAGGCGTGGTCGACGGCGGCTTGCCGGGCGGCCACGAGGTTGGCGTGCTCGGTCTCGAACCAGGCCATCGCGGCCGCCATGTCCGGCAGCTCGTGGGGCTGCGTCGCGGGGGCAGGTGCCTCGAGCCGGACAGCCGGGCGACCGGAATCCACGAGCCGGTCGGCGGCGTGGGCGGTGTGGAGGTAGAAATCGAGCGCGCGCTGCAGCGCCGCATCCCGTTCGGCCGGGCTGTGCTGCCGGGTCGCGTATTCCGTGGCGTACAGGCGGATCAGGTCGTGCATCCGGTACCGGCCCGGCGTGTGCTGCTGGACCAGGCACGCGTTCTCCAGCTCGTTGAGCAGCGCCCGGGCCGTGCCGGAGGACCGCGCCAGCAGGCTCGCGGCGGCGGGCAGGCCGATGTCGGGACCCGGGGCCAGGCTCAGCAGGCCGAAGGCGACCTCGGCCGCCTCGGACAACGCGTGGTGGGACCAGGAAAGGACGGTGCGCAGGGTGGCCCGCGGATCGCCGGGGTCCAGGGCGTCCAAGCGGCCGGACTGATCGCGGAGCTCGTCGGCGAAGACGGCCAGGGGAAAGCCGGGGTGGCGGGTGGCGCGCGCGGCCACGATGCCCAGCGCCAGCGGCAGACCGGCGCAGCAGGCCACCAGCGCGTCGACCGCCTCGGGTTCGGCGGCGACCCGGTCGTGGCCGAGGTGGCGGGTGAGCAGGAGCCGGGCCTCGGGCTCGGGGACGACGTCCAGGTCGACGCGGTGCGCGCCGTGGGCGGTGACCAGCCCGCCGAGGTGGTGCCGGCTGGTGACCAGCACCGTGCAGGTGGGGCTGCCCGGCAACAGGGGACGGACCTGTTCGGTGTCGCGGGCGTTGTCCAGCACGATCACCATGCGCTTGCCGGCCACCAGGCTGCGGTACAGCCCGACCTGGGCGTCCGGGTCGATCGGGATCGTGGCCGGGTCCACCCCGAGACTGTCCAGGAAGCCGCGTACCGCCGTGACGAGCGGGACCGGTTGCCCGGCGGGGTCGAAGCCGCGCAGGTCGACGTGCAGTTGCCCGTCCGGGAACCGGTCGAGGTGGGCGTGCGCCCAGTGCAGGGCCAGCCAGGTCTTGCCGATCCCCCCGGCACCGCCGATCGCGTAGATCGTCACCGCCCCGCCCGCAGCCGGCTGTGCGTCGAAGATGGCGTCCAGGCGGGCCAGTTCGGTGGCGCGGCCGGTGAACATCCGCGGCGGGGCGGGCAGCTGCCGCGGCACCGGCAGGGGCGCCGGCCCGGTGCCGGCCGCGGCCGCGGGCGCGGCCAGATCGGGGGCGGCGTGGAGGATGCGCTGGTGCAGCTGCCGCAGCGGCGGGCTCGGGTGCACGCCGAGTTCGTCGGCCAGATCGCGGCGGAGCCGCTCGTACCGCGCCAGCGCGTCGGCTTGGCGGCCGCTGCGGTACAGCGCGAGCAGGTACTGGCCGGCCAGGCGTTCGTCCAGCGGATGCCGCTCCACCCGGTCGGCCAGCTCGGCGAGCAAGGTGGCGTGCTGCCCCGAGCGCAGCCGGAGGTCGGTGAGGTCGAGCTCGGCCGCGTGGCGCTGCTGCAGGAGCGTGGTGCGCACCGAACCGACCCAGGCCGTGTCGGTCACCCCCGCGAGCGGTTCCCCGCGCCACAGCCCGAGCGCCCGGGTGAGCGACGTGACGGCGTGGTCGCCGTGCCCGCCGGCGCTGGCCTGCCCGGCCAGCGCCCGGAACCGGTGCAGGTCGACCAGCTGCGGATCGGCGACGAGCCGGTAGCCGCCCGGGTGCGTCGTGATGGTGACGCCCGGCGCGGTGGCGAGTGCCTTGCGCACCAGGGCGATGCGCTGGTGGACCGCGGCGCGCGGGTGCCGGGGCAGGCGGTGCGGGCGCCAAGCCCGGTCGAGCAGCTGGTCGGCCGACACGATGTGGTTGGCCTCGACCAGCAGCACCGCCAGCAAGCAGCGAAGCTGGGCGAAGCCGATCGTGATCGGCGTGCCGTCGACGGCGGCCTCGACCTCACCGAGCAAGCGGAATTCCACCGTCACACGAGCCTCCACCCAGCCGATGCCCCCGAAAATCGATCTGCCGCAGCCATGCTGATCGTTCCGGCCACCCGGCACAACCAACGACCGGGCGAACCGGGCGCGCGTCGGGCCGGCCGGCGGCGGTCAGCCCGGCGGGGGAGGCGACGGGCGCACGCGGAACTCGGTGCCGTCCGGATCGGCGAGCACGACGGTGCCGTTGTCGCGGGTGTCGAGCCGGGCGGCGCCGAGGGAAATCAGCGCGTCGACCGCCGCCTGCTGGTCGCCGTCGGCCGGGAACAGCTCGAAGCGCTGCCGGTTCGGCTCCGCGGGCGTGCCGTCCCAGGTGTCCCAGGCGATTTTCGTGCCGCCGCGCGGTGACTGGATCGCGGTCTGCTCGCCCCGGTCCCACACCAGGGGCCGGCCCAGTGCCTCGCTCCAGAACAGGCCGGCCTGCCGGGTGCCGGCACAGGTGAGCTCGCCCAGCGGGCCGCACCCGGCGAGGTAGCCGTTGCCGGGCTCGATCACGCAGAACTCGTAACCCGCCGGGTCGGCCAGGACGACGTGCGCCTCCTCGGGTCGCTGCCCGACATCGAGATGGCGGGCACCGAGGCTGATCGCCGCGGCCACCGTGCGCCGCTGGTCGTCGAGGTCGGCGCTGGTCAGGTGCAGGTGCATCCGGTTCGCGCCGAGCCGGCCGGCGCGGCCCGGCACGAACCGCAGGCCGAGCTGGGTGTCCCCGCCCGGCAGCAGCAGGCCGCCGGTGTCCTCGACGATCTCCCGGCCGAGCAGGCCGGCCCAGAAGCGTGCCGGTTCCGCGGGGTCGTCCGCCTCGAAGGTCACCGCCAGCAGTCGCGAACCCATCATCGGAACGTAGGCACCGGCCCCGTGAGGCGGCAAGCCGATATCCGAGAGATCGCGGCTCAGTCGTGGTGCCAGTGGCGGAAGGCGTCGAGCAGCTCGGTGCGGGTCTGCGGTGACAGTGTCTCGGCGGGCAGCTCGCCGAGCTGGGTGATGGTGGTGCGGAACTGGTCGAGGTAACGTTCGCAGCCTTCGCAGAGGGCCAGGTGCTCGACGAACCGCTCCTCGGTCGCGGGGTCGAGTGCGCCGTCGAGGAACGCGGTGACCAGCTCGACGAACTCGTCGCAGTTCATCCCGCCGCCCCCAGGTAGCCGGCCAGGCGTTCGCGGACGGCCGCGCGGGCGCGGTGCAGCAGGACCCGCTGGTTGGCCGCGGAGATCTGCAGCATCTCGCAGACCTCCTCGGCCGTGTGGTCGGCGACGTCGCGCAGGCTGATCACCGCCCGCTGGCGAGCGGGCAGCTCGTCGAGCAGGCCGGTGATCACCTCGCGGACTTCCAATGCCAGTGCGGTGTTCTCCGGCGAGGCCCACGGTTCGGGTGCTTCCCGCCAGTGTCCAGGGTAGGCGCCGCCGGGGCCCTGGAACCGGCTGGGGTCCACGGTCGGGCCGTGGTCCTCGTCGCCGGGCAACAGGCTGGTCCACGGGACGCTGCGCTTCTCCTGCGCGCCACGCTTCTTCGCGGTGTTGACCAGGATGCGGTACACCCAGGTTTTCAGCGCCGCCCGGCCTTCGAAGGCCGCGAGTCCTTTCAGGACCGCGAGCCAGGTGTCCTGCACGACTTCCTCGGCGGTGGCGTGGGTGGAGACGAAGGAGCGGGCCAGCCGCAGCATCGACGACGACCAGGCGTCGAGCACCTCGGCGAACGCCGCGGCGTCGCCGGCCCGCAGGGCGGCGACCAGCTCATCGTCCGGCGGCAGCTTCGTCACCGGACGAGCGTAGCCGCGCACCGGGCGGGAAAGGGTGACGGTCACCTTACGGCCACCCGGTCCCGCGGACGCAGCAGCGACAGTGCCCCGGCCGGGAACAGCAGCACCGACAGCAGGCCCGCGCAAACGAGCGCGGCCGCGGTGACCGGCGTCATCAGTCCGGTGAGGACGCCGATCTGGGTGGCGGTGACCAGGAACGGCAGCGACGTCGCCTGCAGCAGGCCGGCCGCGATCGCCGGCCTGCCACCGAACTCCCGCACGAACAGCAGTGCCGGAAGGCCGCGTGCGAGCAGCAGCGCGGCCAGGAACAGCGGGACGCGGGCGAGTGCGCCCACGTCGGCGAGCAGCCCCGACAGGTCGAGCCGCAGCCCGCTGGTGACGAAGAAGACCGGGACCAGGAAGCCGTACCCGATCGCGTCCAGCTTGACGCGGAACCGCGGGTGCGACGCCGAGTCGCGGTCGAGGAGGCCGACGACCGCGCCCGCGAGGAACGCGCCGAGGATGCTCTCGAGCCCGAACGCCTCGGCGAGTGCGACGAACGCGACCAGCAGCACCACGGCCGCGCGGACGCGGATCTCGGCCGTGGTGTCCTGCAGCCGGGTCAAGGTGGCGCCGAGCCGCCGCGACCGGCCGGTCACCGCGATCACCGCCGCGGTGACCACGACCAGGCCCGCGAACGCTGCCAGCAGCACCAGCCGCGCGCCCGTGCTGCCGCCGGAAGCCGAGAACAGCAGCGACACCAGCACGACCGCGGCGAAGTCGGCCACCGAGCAGGCGGCGATGACCGCCTGCCCGAGCCCGCTCTCGGCCTGTCCGGCGTCCTTGAGCACCGGCACGACCAGCCCGAGCGACGTCGCCGAGAGCGCCACGGCCACCAGGAGCGGGCTGTGCACCCATCCGGCGGCCGCGAACCCGGCCCCGGCGGCGAGGCCGAGCAGCAGGGTCAGGCCGTAGCCGAGCACCGCCACCCGCAGCGCCCGCCCGCGCAGCCGGTGCACGTCGATTTCGAGCCCGGCCAGGAACAGCAGGAACGCGAGCCCGAGCAGGGCGACGATCTGCACCGGCAGGTCCGGCGTGATCCAGCCGAGCCCGGATGGCCCGAGCGCGATCCCGGCCACGATCTCCAGCACCACGGCGGGCACGCGCAGGTTCGGCGCGAGCCCGAGCAGCAGCGGCGCGGCGAGGGCGATGGCCGCGACCGCGAACAGGTTGACGAAGCCGACGGCGGACACGGCTCAGCGGTATTCGGGGTTGGCGAAGTCGAACCGGCAGCCGGCGTCCCATTCGCTGCGCTGGTTGCCGTGCACCGGGATGCCGCCCGCGTCCTTCAGCATGCGGGCCAGGTGCATCAGGTTCCACGTCATGAACGTCGTGTTGCGGTTGGTGAAGTCGTTCTCCGGACCGCCGGAGCCCGGGTCCAGATAGGACGGTCCGGGTCCGGCTTCGCCGATCCAGCCGGCGTCGGCCTGCGGCGGGATGGTGTAGCCGAGGTGCTGGAGGCTGTAGAGGACGTTCATGGCGCAGTGTTTGACGCCGTCTTCGTTGCCGGTGATGAGGCAGCCGCCGACGCGGCCGTAGTAGGCGTACTGCCCGGCGTTGTTGAGCAGGTGCGAGCAGGCGTAGAGCCGCTCGATGACCTGCTTCGTGACGGAACTGTTGTCGCCCAGCCAGATCGGCCCGGCAATGACCAGGATGTCGGCCGCCATCACCTTCTCGTAGATGGCCGGCCAGGCGTCGGTGGCCCAGCCGTGCTCGGTCATGTCGGGCCAGATGCCGGTGGCGATGTCGTGGTCGATGGCGCGCAACACCTCGACCCGGACGCCGTTCTTCTCCATGATGCCGCGGCTGACGTCGATCAGGCCGTCGGTGTTGCTGGGATCGGGGGAGCGCTTGAGGGTGCCGTTGATGAACAGGGCGCGCAGGTCGTCGTAGTCCGGCATGGCGTGGTTTCCTTTTCTCAGAGGAGCTCGGCGTCCTGTTCGACGCACAGCAGGGTGGGGCCTTCGGTGGCGAAGAGGGCGGTCATGGCGTCGTCCAGCTGCTCGCGCGCGGTGACGTGGAAGCCTTGGGCGCCACACAGTTCGGCGTAGGCGGCCCAGTCCGGGTTGACCAGGGACGTCTGCCACACGGGGTAGTCGCCGGCGAGCTGTTCCTTGCTGATCTTGCCGAGCGCGTTGTTGTTCAGCAGCAGGTGTTTCACCGGGATGCCGTACTTGACGGCGGTGGTCAGCTCGGTGGCGTACTGCCCGAACCCACCGTCGCCGGTGACGGCGACGATCGGGCGGTCCGGGGCGGCCGCCCACGCGCCGAGTGCGGCCGGGTAGCCGAACCCGATCGAGCCGAGGTAGCCCGACATCAGCACCGGCTGGCCCTTCGACTCCAGGTAGCGGCCCAGAGAATAGGCGTGGTTGCCGACGTCCACGGTCACCACGGCGTCCTCGGGCAGGTGCCGGGACAAGGCGTCGAACACCGCCGCCGCCGAGACGCCGCGCCCGCGGTCGTCGGCGACGCGGCGGGCCTTCTCGGCGCGCCAGATCGCCCAGCGGGCGGCGACGTCGGGCCGCTGGTCCTCGGCCTTCGTCTCGGTCAGCTCCGCGGCCAGGGCGCCGAGGGCGAGCCGGGCGTCGCCCAGCAGCGAGGTCGTGACCGCGTCGAACCGGCCGATCGCGCCCGGGTCGTCGTCGATCTGCAGGATCGGCTTGTAGGCGGCGATCCCGGTGTGGTCGCTGAACGACGCACCGACGGCGATCAGCAGGTCGGCTTCGTTCATCAGCCAGCTGGCCACCGGCGTCCCGCTGCGGCCGAGCACGCCCGCGCCGAGCGGGTGGGTGTCGGGCACCAGGCCCTTGGCCTTGAACGTCGTCAGGACCGGGGCGCCGAGGCGGTCGGCCAGCGCGGTGACCTCCGCGGCGGCGTCCCGGGCACCGTGGCCCACGACGAACACCGGCCGCCGGGCGTCGCGCACCAGCGCGGCGGCCGCGGTGACGGCGGCGGCGCCGGGCGTTCCGCTCCGGCCGGCCCGGCGCCCGTCCGGTGTGGACGGTGCGGCGCCGCTCGGCTGCACCTGGACCTCGTCGGGCAGGACCAGGTGCGCCACGCCGCGCCGGTCGACGGCGTGCTTGACCGCCAGCGCGGCGAGTTCGGCGTGGTCGCTTCCACTGTGCACGGTCGTCGTGGACACCGCGACGTCGCGGAAGACCGCCGAGAGGTCGACGTCCTGGAAGGCGCCGCGGCCGAGCACCTTCGAGGGCACCTGCCCGGAGATCGCGAGCACCGGCGCCCCGTCGAGCTTGGCGTCGTAGAGGCCGGTGAGCAGGTTGGTCGAGCCCGGCCCGGCGATCGCGAAGCACGCCGCGGGCCGTCCGGTGAGCTTGCCGTACGCGCTCGCGGCGAACGCCGCGGCACCCTCGTGCCGGATCCCGACGTAGGTCAGTTCGCCGCGGGACTCGGCCCGCCGCAGCGCCTCGGCGAACCCGAGGTTCGAGTGCCCCACCATGCCGAACACGTGCCGGACACCCCAGGCGACGAGCGTCTCGACCAGCACGTCGGCGACCGTCCTGGCGGGGACCGCCGGTTCCGGCAGCTCGACGAAGACGCCGTCCGCCCGTTCCTCGACCGGGTAGGTGGGGACGGCGTCGCCGAAGCCTTCGGGCGGCTGCCCGGTCAGCGGGTCGTAGTCGTAGCCGTGCCACGGACAGCGCAGCCAGCCCTTCTCGATCGAGCCTTCGCCGAGCGGCCCGCCCTGGTGGGGGCAGCGGTTTTCCAACGCGCCGAGCCGCGTGCCACACCTCGACAGCGCGACGCTGCGGCCGTCCACGGTGACGCTGCGGACACGGCCGTCCGCGGGCACGTCGGCGGGGTCCACCCGATGCCAGTCCGCCATGTAACGCCTCCAGGGTTCCGGGACACTGCGGTGACGGCAGGCTCAGTGCCCGGAACCCTCCCGGGCGTTACACGAGGAGTTCCGGATGGACTGGCAACCCACCAGGCGGTCCCTGCACGGCGTGGCCGAGCTGCTGCTCGCCGGCCCGCAGCACCGCGCGACCGGGCGCATCGACCTGGTCGTGACCGGCGGCGGTTTCGCGACGGCCGTCGGACCCGCGCTGCGCGTCGAAGGTGACGAACTCCTTACGGGGTCCGCCCAGGTCCGCCTCAGCGGGCGCACGTACACCGACGTGGCGGCGGAGGCAGGCATCGAGGCAGGCGAACCCGCGGGCGTCTACTCCGGCGGTCCCGGCATCCGGCCGAGCGAGAAGATCGTCTTGGCTCCCGAGGTGCTGAAGCTGCTGCTGCAGGCCTTCGCCGACGGCGACCGCGCGCTGCGCGACTTCGCCCCGGACGCCACCCCGGTGCTGTGGCCCGAGCACTTCGACGTGGCGATCACCGTCGACGAGGTCAACTACGGCGTCTCACCGGGCGACGGCTATTTCGCCGAGCCGTACGCCTATGTCGGCCCGTTCGAGCCGCGAACCGGCGAGTTCTGGAACGCGCCGTTCGGCGCCGCCCGTCCGATGCGCGAGCTGACCGGCGTGGCCGACGTGGTGCAGTTCTTCACCACCGGCCGGCGTCTGAGCCAGGGAGGGTGACCCGGCCGATCGCGGCGGCTGACACGTCCCACGGGTGCTCGGCGAGCTCGGCGTCATCCGGCACGGTGTAGGCATCCTGCGCGTCGTCGAGGTCGGCGAGGTCGAGCCGGGCGACGCGCGACCCCAGGCCCGCGGTGACGGCGGCAGTGTTCCGGACGGCCAGGGTCACCTCGGCCCGGCGGCGGCCAGCGCGCGTGCGGTTTCCGCGCCGATCCCGGAAGACGCCCCGGTGACGATCGCCCGGACGCCGGTCAGGTCGACGCCCGCCAGCACGTGGTCGGCAGCCGCGCCGATCCCGGGCCGTCGGCATCAGGCCGTTCGCGCCTCGGCCAGGACCCGCTCTGCGCGCAACGCGATGCGCAGGTCGAGCCGCTCCTGCGGGTTGTCCAGGCGCGTCCCGAAGAGACTGCGCAGCCGGTGGAGGCGGTTGCGTGCCGTTTGCGGGTGGATGCCGAGCCGGGCCGCGACCTCGGGGGCGCCGCCGCGGGCGTCGAGGACCGCGTCGAGGGTCTCGGCCAGCTTGCCGCGGCGGCTCTCGGGCAGCTCGGACAGCGGCTGCAGGCTGCGGGCGGCGAGTGCGCCCGTCAGCAGTTCGTCGGCGGCCAGCCAGTGGGTGATCAGGTGGTCGGGCCAGCGGAGGAGGCCGTCGCGGGGGAGGATGCCGCGGCTTCGCAGCTCCCACGTCCGCCGTGCCCAGTGCAGCGACGTGGCCGCTTCGGCCGGCGGGACGGCTGGTCCGGTCGCCGCCGGGCCGTGCCCCAGCAGCCGGGGCAGGTCGGCGTGCGCCGGGACGAGCAGGCAGGGCTGTTCGGCGGTGAGGTCGGCGAGCAGTCCGGGGTCGAACGGCGTGCTGCGGGCGCCGGCCGCCACGACGACGGCCACCACGCGCTCGGGCGGGCTCCACTTCGCGCGTGCGGCCAGGTCGGCCCACGGGCGGCCGGCCAGCAGCTCGCGCAGCAGCGTCCGGCGCAGATCGGCGGCGGACGGCGTCCGCGCGGCCCGGAAGGCCTCGGTGGACAGGCGGATGAGGACGTCGACGCAGCGGAACAGGGCGTCCACCCCGGTGGCGACGACGCCCGCGTGCGCCCGGCGGCCCAGCTCGGCCACGATCGGGAGCGCGCACCGGCCGCCGGCCTGGTAGGCGCGGGTGAGGCGGTCGAGGTCGCTGCCCGCCGCGGCGCCGGCGCGGCGGAAGGCGTCCGCGTCGATCCCCGCCCCGGCCGGCCGGGCGCCGGCGAGCAGCGCGGCCACGAACTCCGTGGCGCTCGCGTCGAACAGCGCGGCGTGCTCGGGGACGGCGTGCCGGATCCCGGCGACGACCGTGCGCGCGATCGCCGCCTCGGTGCCGTCGGGCAGGGGCTGGGGGACGGTCATCGTCGACCTCCGGTGCGGACGTGCGTCGTCGGGAGCGCCGAGTCTGATCCGGCCGAGCCGCCGGCCGCGTCGGTGAAAAGACGTATTCGCCTCCTACGTACGGCCGTCGGCTGATCGGCGCAACGGCCGTTGGGCCACATGGACACCGGCGCCGCGACCGATCAAGATGGGGGCCGGAGGCCGGGCGGGTGAGGGATGACGGTGGCGTGAGCACGCGGCGGGACCTGACGAGTTACGTGGGCCGCGCCGAGGACGAGGCCCGGGTGCGGCGCCTGCTCGGCGAGGCGCGCCTGGTCACGCTGACCGGCCCCGGCGGGGTGGGCAAGACCCGGCTCGCCGGCCGCGTCGCCAGCTCGGTGACCCGGGCGTTCCCCGGCGGTGTGGTCGTGGCCGGCCTCGCCGGGCTGCGCGACGGCACCATGGTCACCCGCACGCTCGCCGACTGCCTCGGCCTGCACGACACCGCCGGCCGGACCGCCCGGGACACCCTGCTGGCCCACCTGCGCGACCAGCGGGTGCTCGTGCTGCTGGACAACTGCGAGCACCTCGTCGCCGACTGCGCCGAGCTGGCGGACGACCTGCTGGGCGCGTGCCCGGACCTGGGGATCCTGGCGACCAGCCGGTGTTCGCTGGGGGTCGCGGGCGAGCGGATCGTGCCGATCGCGCCCCTGGCCGTCCCCCCGGAGCACACCCGGACCGTCGACGACGCGATCGCCTACGACGCCGTGCGGCTGTTCGCCGACCGGGCGGCCGAGGTGCTGGCCTCGTTCCGGCTCACCGAGGACGACGTGGCGGCCGTGGTGCGGTTGTGCCGGCAGCTGGAGGGCCTGCCGCTGGCGGTCGAGCTGGCCGCGGCACGCATCCGCGCGCTCTCGCCCGGCCAGATCGCCGACCGGATGGGGAACAGCCTCGCGCTGCTGACCACCGGTTCGCGGTCGCGGCCCGAGCGGCACCGCAGCTTGCGGGCCACCATCGAGTGGAGCCATGCGCTGTGCACGGACGTCGAGCGCGCGGCCTGGGAGTGCTGCTCGGTGTTCGCGGGCGCGTTCGACCTGGCCGCCGCCGAGGAGGTCTGCGCGGTCCCGGGCCTCGACGGCTTCGCGGTGCTGGACGCCGTGGACGGCCTGGTGGACAAGTCGGTGCTGCTGCGGGTCGAAGGGGCGACCGGCGTCCGGTACCGGATGCTGGAGGCGCTGCGGGAGTTCGGTCAGGAACGGCTGGCCGTCACCGGGACCGCCGAGGCGGTGGCCCGGCGGCACCGCGACCACCACGCACGGCTGCTCGAGGAAGCCGACGCCGAGTGGTTCGGTCCCCGGCGGGAGGACTGGTTCGCCCGCTTGTCCGAACAGCACGCCGACGTCCGCGCGGCGCTGTCGTGGTCTCTGCGCGACCCCGGCGAGGCCGTCGTCGCGCTGCGGATGGCGAGCGGGGTGATCGAGTACTGGATCGCCCGGGGTGCCGCGTCGGAGATCCGGGAGTGGCTCGACCGGGCGCTCGCCGTCGCCGCCGACGACGCCCCCGGCCGGGCCACGGCACAGGCCCGGGCGGCCCTCTGCGCGGCCCTGCACGCGGATCTGGACGGCGCCGGGCAACGGCTGAAGCTCGCCGAAGCCAGCAGCGACGACGAGGCGATGCCCGCCATCTGCCACGCGCGGGCCTTCGTGGCGTTGCTCGCGGTCGAGCCGCACGCGCTGGAGAACGCCGCCGAAGCCGTGCGGATCTTCGGCGAGCGGAAAGCCGTCCGCCGGCAGCTGCACCCGATGTTCATCCAGGCGGTGGCGACGGCGTTCCGCGGCGACCTCGCCGGCGCCCGGCGCCTGCTGACGGAGATGCTGCGGCTGTGCGAGTCGGCGGGAGACGAGTGGTACCGGTCGATGGCGCTGTTCGGGCTGGGCACGGTCGAGATCTGCTTCGGCGGTGACCTCGACGTCGGGGAAGAGGCGATGCGGGACGCGCTGCGGATCGACCTGCGGGGGCCGGACGTGCTGTCGGCGGCGTACCGGGTGGACGGGCTGGCGTGGGCGGCGGCCAAGCGCGGAGACTGGCCCGGCGCGGCGAGCTTGTTCGGCACGGCGGCGACGTTGTGGGATCGGTGCGGCGCCGAGCCGGACATCGCCGTGTCGCTGGCCCACCGGGAACTGCTCGCGGCCACTCGCGACGCACTGGGCGCCGTGCGGTTCGAGGCGGCGTTCGCCGCGGGGCGCAGGCGGAATCCGCACGACATCCTGGCACCCGCGGTGCCGGCCGGGCCCGAGGAGCCTGCGGGAGACGCGGTGTTGCCGCCCCTGACCCGGCGCGAGTCGGAGATCGCCAGGCTGGTCGCGACCGGGCTGAGCAACCGCGAGATCGCCGTCCGCCTGGTCATCGCCCAGCGGACGGCGGAAACCCACCTCCAGCACATCTTGAACAAGCTGGACTTCGCGAACCGGACCCAGATCGCCATCTGGGTCACCGAGCAGCTCGTCACCCGGACGGGACCCGGATCCGGCTCGCGGTGATTCAGTGCAGCGGGCAGGTGCCCCGAGCAACAGGTGGACTTTTGTCCAAAGTGGACGGCAGACTCCGGTAGAATAGCGAGGAGAACAGCGGTCAGGGCGCCCGTCGTGGTTTCCGCAGCATGGCGAACGTCCTTTCGGGGAATCCTCCCGCCGGGCGCGTGAGGCCCAGATATAGCGATCACGTCCGCGTCCCCGCGTCGGGGAAATCACGTATCCAAGGGGCGGAGAGAAGATCGCCGCTTCTCAGGGTCCTCACAGAGGTGTGGGGGAATAATCGCGGCTCGGCCTGTTCGTCGCGGACCGGCCATCTCCTGCTGCGCCGAAAACCGGCAATTCTTCGCGTCGGCGGAACACGACTTTGGTCGGTGGAAAGAAAATGACGTGCCGTCCTACGCTGTCGAGGCGCGCTTTCCGCACCGGTGTGTCATCGCCCCATCCCACGAGCATGGAGATGACCATGTCCACTGCCCATTCGGCGTCCCGGATCCGGCGTGGCGGCACCCTTTGTGCCGCCGCGGTTCTCGCCGCCGGGATCGCCCTCGTGCCGACCTCCGCGGCCGTCGCTGCCCAGCCCACGAACGCCAGGGCGGCGACCGCGCTCGGCGAACGGCTCACGAGCGGTCTCGGTGACCGCACCGTGGGCGCCTACTACGACAACGCACACTTGGTCGTCACGGTCACCGACGCCGCCGCGGCCGCGCAGGTGCGGGCGGCCGGTGCCGAGCCGCGGCTGGTGCCGTTCCACCGGTCCGAGCTGACCGCGGTGACCGATCGGCTGAACCGGTTCGATCGCATTCCCGGCACGGCCTGGCGGATCGACCCCCGGACCGGCCAGGTCCGGGTGACCGCCGACCCCACCGTCACCGGTGCCGGGCTGGCGAAGCTGACGGCTCAGGTGCGCGGCTTCGGCGCGAAGGCCCGCCTCGAACGCACCGCCCGGTTGCGGCCGCTGCTCAGCGGCGGAGACGCGATCTGGGGTGAAGGGCTGCGTTGTTCCCTGGGCTTCAACGTGCACGACTCGAGCGGCAACCCCGGCTTCATCACCGCCGGGCACTGCGGAGTCGCGACGAACGACTGGTGGGCCGATTTCGGGAACAACGAGCACATCGCGAGCACCCAGCAGGCCGACTTCCCGGGCACGGACTACTCCTACGCCGCCTACGACCCCGGAGCCGAGGGGCCCAGCGCGGTCAACACCGGCCAGGAGATCACCGGCGCCGGCGACGCCTACGTCGGCGAGCAGGTGACGCGCAGCGGCTCCACCAGCGGCGTCTACTCCGGCACGGTCACCGGGCTCGACGCGACGGTCAATTACGAAGAAGGCACCGTCTACGGCCTGATCGACACCGACGTGTGCGCCGAGCCGGGCGACAGCGGCGGCGCGTTGTTCGACGGCGCCTCGGCCATCGGCCTGACCTCAGGTGGCAGCGGCGACTGCACATCCGGCGGCGAGACGTTCTTCCAGCCGGTGCCGGCCGTGCTGCAGGCGTACGGTCTCAGCCTTCCGTGACCGACCGGGCTTTCCCGCCGGCCCGCCCGGCGGGAAAGCCCGGCTCGCCCGCGGCGTGATGGCGTCGGATCGTCACGATGCACCGGCCTGGCGCGGGGGCACGTGGACGATCACCGCGGTGGCATTGTCGTCCCCGCCTGCCTTTTCGGTGTCGGCGAGCAGCTGGCGCACCTGCCGGTCCGGGGTGGCCGCCCACTGCAGGACTTCGCGGATCCGGGCGTAGGGCACCTGGTCGGTGACGCCGTCGCTGCACAGCAGGAGGACGTCACCGGGGCGCGTGCCGACGTTGAGCACGTCCGGTTCGGGGTGCGCGCTGTGCCCGACGTACCGGGTCAGCTGGTAGCGGGCGGAGTGCGCTTCGGGTGAATCGAACGCGTACCAGCCGTTGACGGCACCGAGCCACGCCATGGTGTGATCGACGGTCAGCTGCTCCAGCAAACCGTCCCGGAGGCGGTAACCGCGGGAGTCGCCGATCTGCACCAGCCACAGCCCGGCCGGGGACGCCGCCAGCGCGGTCAGGGTGCAGCCGGTCAGCCGGCCGATCCGCTCGCCGGCGGCGGAGACCTGCACCTGGGCTTCGGCGACGGCGGCGCGGAGAGCCGCGGCGTCGAGGGCGTCGCCGGCCGTCCGGACCTGCTCGGTGAAGACGTCGACGGCGGTGCGGCCGGCCGTGCGGCTGCCTTCTCCGTCGCCCATGCCGTCGGCCACGACCGCGAGCAAGGGTTCCTGCGTCAGGTGGACGACGTCGAAGTTGTCCGGATACCGCCGGCCGACGACACTGCCGGCCGCTGCAGGAAGCGTGAAGTCGTTCATCCGGAGAAGGATGCCAGGGGTGCTCCATCGGGGTGAGGTCCCCGGATCGGGTCGTGCTTGCGGTGCGTTCGCGGGACACTGCGTGGTGTGACCGGCAGCCAGGGCGTGGGGAACGCGATCAGCGGCAGCGTGGCCGGCTCGGTGGTTCAGGCCGGCAGTATCCAGCACGTGGTGCTGCCCTCGCCGAGGCGCGAGCCGCTGCCGGCGCCGCGGCAGCTGCCCGCGGGCCTGCGGGACTTCACCGGCCGGGATGACCAGCTCGCCGCGCTGGACGCACTCCTGCCGGATGCGGGGCACTCGGCGGGCGCGGCGGTGGTCGCCGTCGTGGCCGGGATCGGCGGCGGCGGGAAGACGACCCTGGTGGTGCAGTGGGCACATCGGGTCCAGGAGCGGTTCCCGGACGGGACGTTGTTCGTCAACCTGCGCGGTTACGGGCCGAGCGCGCCGTTGGCACCCGAGGTCGTTCTCGCGTCGTTTCTGTCGGCGCTCGGCGTGCCGGAGGAGCAGATCCCGGCGGGGCTGAATGCGCAGGCGGGGTTGTTCCGGTCGATGGTCGCCGGGCGGCGGGTGCTGGTGGTGCTGGACAACGCGAGCGACGCCGAGCAGGTGGAGCCGCTGCTGCCGGGTACGCCCGGGTGCATGGCGGTGGTCACCAGCCGGGCCGGGCTCACCGAGTTGGTCGTCTCGGTGGCCGCGCACCGGGTCGGCCTCGGCCTGTTCACCGAGACCGAGTCGCACGTCCTGCTGCGGAAGATCGCCGGGAACCGCCGGGTCGACGCCGAACCCGCCGCTGCCGCTGAGCTGGCCGGGTTGTGTTGCGGGCTGCCGCTGGCCGTGCGAGTCGCGGCGACGCGCGCCGCCGCGCGCCCGCAGTACGCGCTCGCCGATGTCGTCGCCGACATCAGGGACAACCAGGCTTCCGCTTCCGGGAACGGATTCGGTGGTGCTGGAGTGGTCGGTGGTGCGGTGCGTTCGGTGTTCGACTGGTCCTATGCCCAGCTGCCGCCGGCGCAGGCCCGGGTGCTGCGGGGGCTGGGGCTGCACCCGGGCCCGGAATTCGGGGTGGACGCGGCCGCCGCGCTCACCGGCCTCGATCCGGTGGAGGTCTATCGGTGCCTGGAGGTGCTGGCCGAGCTGCACCTGGTCGAACCGGCCGGACGCAAGCGGTACCTGATGCACGACCTGATGCACGCTTACGCCACCTACCGCGCCGGCCTCGACGACACCTCCGACGAGTGCCAGGAGACGGTGTGGCGGGTGCTGGCCTGGTACGCCCGCACCGCCCAGCAAGCCGACCGGACCGCGCTGCCGGCGTTGTCGGGTGCCGTTCCCGACGAGGTCGACGCGGGCGCACCCGCGGTCGTGTTCACCGATCGGGCCGCAGCCATGGCTTGGCTGCACCGCGAGCGCGCCAACCTGGTCGCCGCGGTCCGCTGTGCGGCCGCGGCCGGGCTGGATGTCCTGACGATGGCCCTGGCGGTGTCGTGCCGGTTCCTGACGGCCGGAGGCGACGCGTGGGCCGCGCTGCACCTGGAAGCCACCGAACTGGGCGTGGCCTCCGCGGCCGCCCTGGGGAACCGGGGGGTGGAGGTCTTGCTGCTGGACGTGCAGGCCGACGTCCTGTGCCGGACCGGGCGCCTGACGGAGGCGGAAGCCGCCATCACCCGCATTCTGCGCCTGGCCGACGAAGCCGACGATCCCGACTGCCGGGTCTCCGCCTCGTCCGGGCTGGGCCGGATCCGGTGTGAGCAGGGCCGGTTCCGCGAGGCGCGGGAGTGCTACCAGCGGTCGTCGGCGGTGGCCGCCGAGTCGGGGTTGACCCGGTCCGAGGCGGTGGCGCTGTGCAACCTCAGCTGGATAAGCGTCCAGCTGGGCGAGTTCGACCGCGCGCTCGAGTACGCCGAGCGGGGTCGGGAGCTGCGGCGTCAGGCCCGGGATCCGATCGGCGGGGCCGGTGCGCTCGTCGACATGGCGCTGGCCTGGCAGGGCCTTGGCCGGCACGACACCGCGGCCGGCCTGTGCCGGCAGGCGATCGACGGCTACCGGACGCTGGGCTACACCGGCGTCGACCTGGCCGACACGTTCCTGCCCTTGGCCACTTCGCTGGAGTGCCTCGGTGACCTGCCCGCGGCGGTGCAGGCACTCCGGGAAGCGATCACCGTGCTGACCGCGTTGGCGGATCCACGCGCTGCACAGGCACGCCGGCGGCTGACCGACCTGGAGACCTGCATCGCCGCCGGCTCCTGTCCCTGACGGGCCGGTGCCCGCGGCTCAGCCGGTTGCGGCCTGCTGCCCGCAGGCCGGGCAGTCCGGTCGCGGCGCGTCCAGTGTGGACACCGCGTGGCCGTCGAGGGTGACGAGGTTGAACGCGTGTTCGCGGTTCGCCGGCAGCCCGGGGACGCCGGTGATCAGGCTCATCGCGGTGTGCGCAGCCAGATTCCCGGACACCCCGGCCGACACCGCGTTGCCGGCCTGGATTTCCTCCCATCCGGCGGCCGGAGCCAATGGTGTTGCAACGGCGTGGTGTTGCCCTTCCGCCGTTTCGATGCATTCGTAGCACGGCCCGGTGCCTGGTCGGTATAGGCCGTAGTTGATCTGCGGACCGTGGTAGCCGGCGTGGACCCAGGCGGTGCCCGTCTGCAGGCACGCGCGGTTGGTCCAGGTCCGGATCTCGGCCGGCTGGTCGGCGGCCAGGACGACGAGGTCGAACCGGACCGCCAGCGCCAGCAGCTCCGCCGGGCCGGTCACGGTCAACGCCTCCCCGGTGATCCTGATGTCGGAGTTGCGCGCCCGCAGCCGCCGCACCGCGGCATCCAGCTTCAGCCGGCCCAGATCTCGCTCGGTGTACAGGATCTGACGGGCGAGGTTCGACAGTTCCACCACGTCCGGTTCCACGCAGTGCAACTCGCCCACTCCCGACAGCGCCAGGTTCAGTGCGGCGGTGCTGCCCGTGCCGCCGACTCCGATGACGACGACCCGTGCTTGGCGCAACCGCAGCTGGGCGTCCCAGCTGGTCCGGTGGCCGGACCGCGCCATCCACCGGAACAGCTCCCGGCTGCGGCCGTAGCGTTCCCGCTCTCGAGCCGACAACGCCGCCGGCATGGCCTCGGCCGCGTTTTCGACGTACCCGGCCCGGATCAGCACCCCCAGGTCGCGGAAAACCTCGGTGGCGACGTCGCCCGCGAGTCTGCCGGGGAAACGGCGGACCAGCTCGGCGACGACCTGGTCCACCGTCCGTGTGCCGTCGAGGGTGTCCAGCAGCGCCCACACCCAGCCGTCCGGGTCCGGGATCCGGGATTCGATTCCCGGGACCGTCCCGCCGATCCGGACCTGGCGGTCACCGAGCCGCACCGGCCGGTGCTTCGCCTTGATTCGTGGTCGGTACACGACACCCTCCTCCGCTCATCCTTGCCGGCCGATCGTTCTAGGTCTTGTTGGACTTCTTGTCGCAGAACGTCATCCGCTGCTCGAACTCGAGGAACTCGATCACCGCCACCACCTCCCTTCGCGGCTCGGGGAGACCACGCCGGCGCGCCGCCCGGCTGTCGGCTGCAAACAGTGGCGCTGATCCGTGCCGCCGGGGTTCGGCGGGCAGAAGTGGGGGGCGTTCATGTCTCCGTCTCCGCCCCGGTTCCGGTCCCATCAAGCCGGGCGTGATTGGCTGCCGCTGCTTCACGGATGGCTCGGTGGTTTTCGCGCGGTATGGACACGAGTACGGATTTCGCGCCTGGGCGGGCGGTGAAATGCTGATCCGGCCGGCCGATGGAGTTGCGTATCCGGGTGTCGGTCATCGTGCCTCTCCTCCCTGGCATCGTGGGCGTGACACCAGAGTGCGGGAGGTGCTTGAGAAACAGCTTTCAGGTCACCGGTCCGCTCGTTGACTGTTGATCAACGTTGATCGTCATGGTGGCTTTCGGCTGTGGCGCAACGATGTCTGGGCGCGGGCGACGTTCTCGCGGCGCGGTGCATGATCCGGCGGTGGAGATTCGGCTGGGTTCGGCGACATCCGAACGGAATAATCGGATTGCGTTGCTTGTCTGTGACCCGCGCATGCCGGCGCGCCGCCAGTAGTGGCGGCTTTCTTGCCATAACGGCCCGTCGCGACCAGTGTCCGAAATCTGTCATCAGTCGCTCCCCGCCGGCGGAAAAGCCGCGGTGGCCTGCCGATTCATGTGGGGGCTGGCGATCAGCCGTGATCATCATTTCAGGACATTCCGGCCGTGACCTGGCTGTTCGCCGGGCCGGGGTGTGAAAATACGGTGGGCGGAGAGGGCTGGCGACGGGGTTTCGCCATGGGAGGGGTTCGCGTGGAGATCGGGTTCGGAATTCTGGGGCAAACGGTTCTGCACGGTAATCCGGGCGTGAAGCCCGTGCGCGGTCGTCCGGGCAAGGTGCTGGCGGCGTTGCTGACGCAGCCGAACCAGCGGGTGCCGGTGGACACCGTCGTCGCCTGGGCGTGGGACGAGCGGGAGAACCTGCCGCAGGACGGCCTCGGGACACTGCACCAGGTCGGCGCCCGGTTGAGGCAGATCTTCCAAGCCGAGGGTGTTGATCCACGCAGCATCAGCATCGCCAAGGGCGGTTGCCGGCTCGATCTCGACGAACAGCGGATCGACTACCGGCAGTTCCGGGCGATGATGGCCCGGGCGCGCGAGTTCCACGAGCGGGGACAGCACGATCGTGCGCACGTCGAGGCGCTCGCGGCGTTGCGGCTGCGCCGGGACGAGCCGCTGGGGGACCTGCGGACCGACGCCGCCGAAGAGTGGCGCCGCCGCTGGCAGCGCAACGAATGGATTCCGGCCAATGCGTTCGTGGCCGCGCAGCAGTTGCTCCTCGGGCAGACGGAGCTGGTCGTGGCCCGGCTGGAGGAGCTGGATGCCGCCCACCCGATGGAGCTGAGCCTGACGAAGCTGCGCGTGCGCGCGCTCGTGGCCGCCGGCCGCGGGCTGGAGGCGTCGGAGTACTTCCGGCAGGTCCACCGCGAGTTCCAGGAGCGCGGGGACGCGCAGGCGGCCGATGAGCTGCTCGCCGTCTACAACGAGGTGATCAAGCGCGGCGCGGTCCCTTTCCCGGCGCCGGCGAAATCTCCTCCGCCCTCGACCTCGGTGGACGATCAGGCTGCCGACGACCAGGTACTTTCGCCCGTCTGGCACCTCGCGCCCGATGTCGATGGGGTCGTGGGTCGTGCGGGCGTGCTCGCGGAGCTCGACGCGTTCACCACCGACTCGGCCGGCGTTCCGCGTGCAGAGGTGGTCATGCTGACCGGCGGGCCGGGCGTGGGCAAGACGACGGTGGCGATGAAGTGGGCGCACCGGGCGGCGAGCCGCTACCCGAGCGGGGTGGTCATGCTCGACCTGCGCGGCGACGGCCAGACGACCGGGGCGACGGCCGCGGACGTCGTCGAGCTGCTGCTGGAGCTGCTGGATGTCCAGGTCGATCAAATCGTGTCCTCGACCGCGCGCGCGGCGCGGCTGACCCGGCTGCTCCAGCAGCGCCGGCTGCTGGTGATCCTGGACAACGTGGCCCGGACGGACCAGGTCGAGCCGCTCTTGGGCGTCTTGGCGGGATGCACGGTCGTGGTGGTAACCCGCCAGAGGCTGTCGGCGTTGCTGGCGGTACGGGCCTATCCGGTGGTGACGGTGGCGCCGTTGTCGGCAGCGGCGTCGCGGGAGCTGCTGGAGCGGCGAGTCGGAGAGCGGGTCCGGCAGGACTCGACCGGGGTGAGCGGGCTGATCCGGCTGTGTGAAGGCAACGCGCTGGCGTTGACGCTGGTCGCGGTGCGCGCGGCTGCGCGAGCGGGCATGCGGTTGACCACGCTGGCCGAGTCCCTGCGGGATGCGGACATGCTGCTGGACCTCGGCAACGACGGCGACGGGGCGGAGCGGAGCCTGCGATCGGCGTTCACGCTGTCGTACCAGGGTTTGGCGCCTGCCGAACAGCGGACCTTCGCGATGTTGGGGCTGCACCCCGGGGTCGAGGTGGCCTCGGAGGCCGTCGCGGCGGCGGACGGGCGGCCGGTTTCGAGCGTACGCCGGTCACTGGACGTCCTGGTGGCCGCGCACCTGATCGAACAGCCCGGCGATCTCGACCGCTACCGCATCCACAACCTGTTGCAGCTGTTCGCGGGATCGCTGGCGCGGAAGCTGCCCGACGTCGTGGCGGCGCGCGGCCGGCTGCTGGAGTTCTACCTGCTGACCGCGTTCGAGGCACATCAGATCGTCTATCCGGGACGGGATCGTCCGGTGATGCCGCCGATCAGTGCCGGAGTGACCGCAGCCGAGTTCGCCACTCCGGCGGCGGCGCGACAGTGGTTCTTGCGTGAACGCGCGACGTTGACCGCGTCGGTCGAACTCGCGGCGGAAGCCGGGCTGCACGAGATCGCGTTCACCTTGCCGTCGCTCACGGCGGACGTTTTCGACCGGCACGGCTACTTCGGCGACATCATCACCGGATTCACGGTGGCGGCTTCGTCGGCGGCGAAAGTCGGGAACGCCTATGCCGAAGCTTCGAGCCTGAACGACCTCGGGCACGTCCTATTGCTGATGGGGCAGGATTCGCGGGCCGAGCCCTATCTGGAAGCCGCGTTGCGTCTGGTGGATGCGCACGGCATCGGAATCGGCCGGGTCACGGTGATGCTGAACATGGCGCGGCGGCACCTGCACGCCGGACGGGTCGCCGAGGCGGTGACGATGTCGCGGGAGACGCTGGCCGCGGCGCGCGAACTGGGGGAGCCGGAGCGGTGCGGTGCGGCGCTGCACCGGCTGGCGGACGCGTTGCTCGAACAGGGCGGCCAGCAAGCCGAGGCGCTCGAGCTGTATCGGGAAGCGTTGGCGGTGCGGGAACGCATCGACGACGGTCCGGGCCGGATCTTGACGCACATCGCGCTGGGTGACCTCCTGACGAGGATGGGGCGCTACGGGGAAGCCGGCGAGCAGTGCGCCCGGGCGGCGCAGCTGGTCGCCGCCAGCCAGCACTTGCCGGCGGCGATGAAGCTGAACACCGTGCTGGCGCGGCTGCGGCACGCCGAGGGCGATGACCGGGCTGCGTTGCAGCACGCGCATCGTGCGGTGGAGCTCGCAGACCGGTCCCGGCACGCAACCGGCCGGGGCCGGGCATTGGACACCCTGGCCCGGGTCCTGTTCGACCGAGGCAACCTGGATGACGCGCGAGCGCTGTGGTTGCGGGCAGCGGAGCTGTTCAGGGACCGCGAACGGGCCGGCCAGGCGCGGCGGATCGAAGCGCTGCTGGAGGAGCTGGATTTCGCGGTGGTCCCCCAGGCCCGTGACGGCGACACGGTCGCGATGCCCTCGCCGCGGCTGGTGCTCTCCGGGCGTGGCCGGGGCCGGGTCGGTCGTCCGGCTCGATCCGCCGATGTGTAACAACCGGGGCCGGCTGGACGTTTATGAAAAGGCGTCCATCGAGATGCCACGACATGTCCGCCTCAGGCCCGACCCCCGGTGATACAGCTGTGACGACCATTGCCCTCGCGAACCCGACCCGAGCTCGCTCCTGCCCGTTGACCGCGAGAATGGCATATGTCGCTCACTCGGGCGAACACGGAGAACCTGTCTGGTGGTGCACAGAACGACCTGCGTGCCTTTTCCTGAATAGGCACCTCAAATCGCCCGAGGCGGTGGCGAGGACGCGCGGCCGCCGGCGATTCCGTGTCAGCTGTTCCGGGACGGCGGTGATCTCATGAGCGAGGCAGGAAACGCGCGAAGACCCTTCGGGCGGCCACAGCGGCTCGCCGCGGACGTGCCTCCCGGCGAAGCCGAAGAATTGCTGCACCGATATCAGAACGGCGACACGCTGAGCGTCCTCATGCAGGGCTTCGAAGGCAGTCTTCGAACTTTGCGGACCGTGTTGGAAGAACAAGGCGTGAAGTTCCGGCCACCTCGCCCGAGGATGCCACCGGCGCCTCCGGGCCTGGTCGACACCTATCGAAGTGGCAAGTCGATCGTGGAGACGGGGCGATCTTTCGGGCTGGGGCGGGACATCACCAAACGGATGCTGCTTGAAGCCGGTGTCGAACTTCGTGGCCGTGGCCGGCCGAGGAGGGTATCCTCGGCTTGGTCGCAAACCGACGAGGCGCCCAGCCGCAGCTGAGCGCCTCCGCGCGTCAGTAGTAGCGCCAGTGGTCCGTGGACGCCCGCGGCTCCTTCACCACTACGCCACACGGCGCAGCCACGGTAGAGGAGTCCGTCGTGACGTCCGTCGGCACCGCAGCGTTGCCGGCAGGGTCGTACGTCGACGCCTCGGCGGACGCAGGCGTCATGGTGAGCAGCACCCATACGGCGCCGGACGCAACCACGACCGAAGGCAAGAACTTCAACTCGTCGCCACCTAGGGTCCGGAGCTACTGCTGAATCAGTAGCCGCGATTTAACTTGGTGGGGCGACACTACAGGCTGATGAAGTGTCACCCACACGTGGGTCACCCGACTGATTTCGGCACGCTCGGCAGCGCTGGGCGCTAATTTCGAAGGTCATCCAAATTACTCTGCGGTAATCGGATCTCATCAGCGGGAACCATCGTTCTCACGCTACGGAATTTGATCAAGAAACGGACGGCTCGGCGTGGGTTGCCGAGAGAACGAAGGGGTCACCCGGCGGAGGAGTGAACTTCGGGCCGAAGATCGAACCCTCCGTTCGCACGGGTCCCGACCTCCTTCCGGCCCTTACCCGCCGGCCCGCGGGCTGGTTGACTGCCCCGCGTGAGGATCTTGGGTGCGCTGCTCACCGTCGTGCTCGCCGCGGGCGTCGTCGTGCCCGTTGCCAGGGCCGAGGCGGATCCGCCGTCCTGGGCCGGGCCGCTCAGCACCCGCGGCCGGTACATCGTCGATGCGCACGGTGACCGCTTCAAGCTGAAGGCCGCCAACTGGCACGGCGCGAGCGGCACGTGGACCGGCTCCGGCGACGTGAACGACCCGGCGAACCACCACGCCGGCGAGATCGCCTACCAGACCCCGCTCGGCCTCGACCGCGCGTCGATCGACGCGGTCATCGACGGGCTCGCGCAGCTCGGGCTCAACAGCGTCCGGCTGCAGTTCTCCAACGCGATGCTCCACGACTCCCGGCCCGTCCCGGACCTGGCCGCCAACCCGGACCTGCACGGCCTGACGCCGCTGCAGGTCTACGACCGCGTCGTCGACCGGCTGACCGCGCGCGGGTTCGCCGTCATCCTCAACAACCACACCACGACTTCGCGCTGGTGCTGCGGGCTCGACGGCAACGAACGCTGGAACACCGCGCAGACCGAGCAGCAATGGCAGGACGACTGGCTGTTCATGGCGCGCCGCTACGCCGCGAACAAGCGCGTCGTCGGCGCCGATCTGTACAACGAGGTCCGCCGCAACGCCCTCGACGATCCCAACTGGGGCTGGGGCAACAGCACCGACTGGCAACGCGCGAGCCAGCAGGTCGCCGACCGCATCCTCACCGAGGCGAACCGCGACCTGCTGATCTTCGTCGAGGGCATCAACTGGACCGGGCTGCCGATCGACGGCTTCCCGCACGGCCGGCCGACGCTGGAGCCCGCCCGGACGCTGTCGCACACGCTCGTGGACTCGGGCAAGCTCGTCTATTCGGCGCACTTCTACGGCTACACCGGGCCGAACCACTCGGGCGCGACCGGGATCGGCGAAACGCACGACCCGCGCTACCGCGACCTTTCGCCCCAGGACCTGCGGGACGTCCTGTACCGGCAGGCGTTCTTCGTCTCGGCCGACACCGGCAAGCACTACACCGCGCCGCTGTGGATCAGTGAATTCGGCGAAGGCCGCAACACCACCGACCCGGCCTCGCGCGCGTTCTTCGAGAACTTCGTGAACTACCTGGCCGAGACGGACACCGACTTCGCCTACTGGCCCGCGGTGGGCTTCCAGACCGGCGGCTTCGGCGACGGCTGGGCGCTGCTCGAATACGACTCGGCCGGCCGCCGCATCGACGTGCTCGACGGCACGGACTGGCGCGGTCCCGCGTGGCAGCGGCTGGTGAACGCCCCGTCGCGGACCGGGCCGATCCTGGACGACGGGGCGCACTGGTCGATGCTGAATCTCGACTACGCCGACTTCCCGGAGTCGCGCCAGGTCCGCGCGCTGCCGGACTGGAACCCCGGCGCCCGCAAGGGTTCCTGCCCGGACGGCCGGCGGCTGGCGGGCCTGGCCCACACCGGGAACCGTGGCCTGTGCACCGGGACGTTCGCCGCCCCGGCCGGGTACGTGGTCGTGCGCGACGAGACCTACGTCGACACCGACTGGGCGTCCGGCTACACCAAGACGCAGTGCCCGCCCGATCACGCGGTCGTCGGGTACAGCGTCCAGGGCGCGGCCTTCTCGGCCGTGTTGTGCGGCCGGTCGGCGACACCGCTGGGCCGCACGGGCCGCACGGTGTGGTTCGACCGCGGCGACAACCGGCCCGCCGGCGACCCCGGTGGCGACTTCGCGACGGGGAACTACAAGGGCCAGTGCGCGCCGGGGGAGTACGTCGCCGGCGTCGCCTACACCGGCCGGATCGGCTCGAGCCGGACGCCGGACGCGCTGCTCTGCCGGTCCTAGCCGCCCGCCGTCCCGCTCAACCCCCGGGTGGAGGCCCACTTCAATCCGCGGCTTGAGGATTTCCCCGGCCTGCCGCCCTAGCGTTCCTGGCGGCAACCGGAGGGGGAGACATGGCGGTGACGGCCGAGGTGCGGACCGGGCGGGGCGAGCGGATCGCGGTGGGGGTGATCTCGGCCGTCGCCGCGGTGGCCTGGGGCTGGGCCTTGGGGAGCCGGCCGCTGCAGCCGTACTACGCCGCGGCCGTGCACTCGATGTCCCGTGACGGCACGGCGTTCTTCTTCGCGGGCTTCGACCCGGCGGGAGTCGTCACGGTCGACAAACCGCCGCTCGCCTTCTGGACGCAGACGCTCGGCGTGGCCGTCTTCGGGTTCCACCCGTGGGCGATCGCCCTGGTGCAGGTCGTCGAGGGCGTGGCCGCGGTGCTCGTGCTGCACCGGGTGGTGCGCCGCTGGGCCGGCCCGCGGACCGCGCTGCTCGCCGCGGCGCTCTTCGCGCTGACGCCGATCACCGCCGCGATCAACCGCGACAACCTGCCGGACACGCTCTTGGTGCTCCTGCTGCTGCTCGCCGCCTACTGCGTCACCCGGGCGATCGACAACGCCCGGTGGCTGGTGTGGGCGGGGGTCTTCGTCGGGCTGGGCTTCCTCACGAAGATGCTGGCCGCGTGGATCGTGCTGCCGGGTCTGGCGTCGGCGTACTTCACCGGGGCGCCCGGTTCGCGCGGCCGGCGGCTCGCGTGGCTCGGCGTGGCCGGTGCGGTGACGCTTCTCGTGTCGCTGGCGTGGCCGGTCTTCGTCACCGTCTGGCCCGGTGCCAAGCCGTTCGTCGGCAGCACCACGGACGGCTCGGTGTGGCAGCTGGCCTTCGGCTACAACGGCGTGACGCGCCTGCTCGGCGGCACGACCGGCGTCGGCGGCGGCTACAGCGCCACGGTCGGCACGGCGCTCGGCGGCGACGCGGGTCCGCTGCGGCTGTTCGACGCGGAGGTCGGCGGACAGATCGCCTGGCTGCTGCCGCTCGCCTCGGTGTCCTTGGTCGTCGCCGGGTGCCGCGCTCGCGGGGCCGCGCCGCGGACGAAGGCGGGCTGGGCGCTGTGGGGCGGCTGGCTGATCGCCGGAGCCGTGGTCTTCTCCTTGACCGGCGGCATCTTCCACGCGTACTACACCGCCGAGCTGGCCCCGGCCATCGCGGCACTCGCCGCCGCCGGGCTGGTCACGGCCTCGAGCTGGTCCCGTGGCCGGGCCCGGCTGGTCCTGCCGGCCGCGGTCGCGGGGACGGCGGTGCTCGCCTTCGTCCTGCTCGGCCGGACGCCGGACTGGCTGCCGTGGCTGCGGTACACCGTGCTGGCCCTGGCGGTGCTCGCCGTCGTCGCGGCGCTGCTGCGGGCGCCCCGCGTCGCGGCCGTGATCGGGCTGGCCGCCGTCGTGGCCGGGCCCGCGGCCTTCGTCGCCGGCACCGCGGTGCGGCCGGGGAGCGTCCTGGAGAGCGCCGACCCGGCCGCCGGGCCGCCGTCAACGGCCGCGCTGCACACCGTCTTCAGCGTCGGCACCGGTCCGGGCGTCGCGGCCGGGTACGTCCGGTTCATCGACAGCGCGTACCGGCTCAGTCCCGGTCAGCGCCAGGTGCTCGCGTTCGCGCAGGCGTCGTCCGCCGAAATCACCCTCGCCGTCGAGGGCGGCACGTACGGCGCGGACCCGTTCCTGCTGAACACCGAGGCGCGCGTCGCACCGCTCGGCGGTTACCTCGGCTTCGACCCGGCACCGTCGGCCGCGGAGCTCCCGCTGTGGGTCGCGGCCGGGAAGCTGCGGTTCGTGCTGCTGCCGCAGGTGTTCGTCGACATCGCCCGCGCCGGGGCGGGGCGGACCACCGCGGCGGCGGCCGACGCGGGGGAACTGACCCGGCGGGTCGGCTGGGAGGCGAAGCACTGCCGGCCGGTCCCGCCCGCGCGGATCGGCCCGGACGCGGCCACGGCCGGTGTGCTGTTCGACTGCGGCGTCCAGCGATGACCTCGCCGGCGCCGCGCCCGGCGGTGGCGCGGTGAGCCACGTCAGCCGGATGGTCACCGGACTCTCCCGGGCACGGTGACGGGTGCGCCGGTCGCGTCCCTGATCGTGGCGAGGCTGACGCCGGGAGCCGTTTCGGCCAGCTGCAGACCGTGGGGCGTGACGTCGAGGACGCCGAGGTCGGTGATGATGCGGCTGACGCAGCGGCGGCCGGTGAGCGGCAGCGTGCACGCGGCGACGATCTTGGGCCGGCCGTCGCGGGTGGTGTGTTCGGTGAGGACGATGACGTGGCGGGCGCCGTGGACGAGGTCCATCGCGCCGCCCATGCCCTTGATCAGCTTGCCCGGGATCGTCCAGTTGGCGAGGTCGCCGCGGGCCGAAACCTGCATGGCGCCGAGAACGGCGGTGTCGATGTGGCCGCCGCGGATCATGCCGAACGAGGTGGCGGAGTCGAAGAAAGCAGCTCCGGGCAGGGTGGTGACGGTTTCCTTGCCGGCGTTGACGAGGTCGGGGTCGAGCTGGTCGACGCGCGGGTGGGGACCGGTGCCGAGGATCCCGTTCTCGGAGTGCAGCACGACCCGGATCCCGGGCGGGACGTGGCCGGGGACGAGGGTCGGCAGGCCGATGCCGAGGTTGACGTAGCTGCCGTCGGCGAGTTCGGCGGCGGCGCGGGCGGCCATCTGGTCACGTGTCCACGGCATCAGCCGATCGTCCTTTCGAGGGTGATGCGTTCGATCGGCTTGTCTGCCGCCTGTTCGGGGGTGAGCTCGACGACGCGCTGGACGTAGATGCCCGGCAGGTGGACGTGATCGGGATCGAGGACACCGGGTTCGACGAGTTCTTCGACCTCGGCGATGGTGATGCGTCCGGCCGCGGCGGCCAAGGGGTTGAAGTTGGCGGCCGAGCGGCGGAAGACGAGGTTGCCGTGTCGGTCGCCGCGGGCGGCGTGCACCAGGGCGAAGTCGCAGGTGATGGCGTGTTCCAGGACGTACTCGCGGTCGCCGAAGACGCGGGTTTCGCGCGGCGGGGACGCGAGGGCGACGGTGCCGTCGGCGTTGTGGCGCCAGGGCAGGCCGCCCTCGGCGACCTGGGTGCCGACGCCGGCGGGGGTGTAGAAGGCGGGGAGGCCGGCGCCGCCGGCGCGGAGGCGTTCGGCCAGGGTGCCCTGGGGGATCAGCTCCACCTCGAGTTCGCTCGCGAGGTACTGGCGGGCGAACTCCTTGTTCTCGCCGACGTAGGAGGCGGTGACCCGGGCGGCGCGGCGGGCCTCGAGGAGGATGCCGAGGCCGCGGCCGTCGGTGCCGCAGTTGTTGGACACCAGGCGCAGGCCGGTGGCGCCGGTGCCGTGCAGGGCCCGGATGAGGGTCTGGGGGATGCCGCACAGCCCGAACCCGCCGACGGCCAGTGATGCGCCGTCGGGGATGTCGGCCACGGCGTGGGCGGCGGTGGGGATCACTTTGTCCATGAAGGGCGCTGCTCCTGGTGGCGGCCCGGGGCGCCCGCTCGCGGACGAGCGCCCCGGGCCGCGGTCTCGGGTGGTGGTTACGGGCAGGTGTTGTCGAGGACGTAGTAGTTGCTGCCGGTCTGGCGCAGCTTGGTGCTGCCGTAGTAGGTGTCGAGGCCGAGGTTCTGGTTGGAGCCGTTGGCCTGCGCGTAGCCGTAGACGTCGTGCGCCCGTCCGGCGAGGACGTGGGCGTAGTTGGAGCCGGTGAAGCAGGCCCCGGCCGGCGGCGTGGTGCCGGTGGGCGGGGTCGTCCCGGTGGTGGGGGTACCGGGGTCCGGGTTCTCGTGCGCGGTGATGAACGCGCGCATTTCGGCCAGCGCGGTGTTGTCGGAGATGATGGTGAAGTGCGTCGGCGCCGTCGGGCCGGACAGCAGGAAGTTCTCGTCGGCGCCCGTGAGTTTCGCGGTGTCGTAGGGGGCGGCGTTGGTGTCGTTGACCGACCGGATCGTCAGGTAGGCGATCGGCGGGTGGCCGGGCACTTCGGTGCCGGAGTTGAGGGCCGTCAGGAAGGGCGAGTTGGCGTCGCCGAACTGCCGGCAGGAGACGTAGAACTGGCAGCCGTTGTTGGTGGTGCCGTGCTGGGGGCCGGCGTAGCCGATGTACTGGGAGACCTTGTCCGCGCCGCCGAGGTTCTTGATGTAGTACCGGGCCGCCAGGGTGGACGCCGACCAGGTCGCGAGCACGACCTTGGCCGCGCCGGTCCGGGAGCGGACCTGATCGACCTCGGCGCTGAGCTCCTGGGCGGCTTTGGCCAGGTCCTGTTCCATGCTGCTGCTGTCGGTCCAGGTGAACAGCCGGTCCGCGGCCCAGCCGTTGGCCTGCAGGCTGGACTTCATCGGGTCCATGTTGGACGGGGTGCCGGTCATGCCCGGGATCATGATCACCGGGTCGTGGGTGGCCGCGGCGGAAGCGGCCCCGGCCGCCCCGGTGGTGACGGCCACGGCGGTGGCGACCACGGCGGCCAGCGTGGCGGATCCGGTGGCCAGCAGCCGGGCCCGCCGGCCCGGGCCGGTTCGTGCCGCGGACGACGAGCGAGGAGTCGCAGGCATCATTGCCTCCTGAAAACAACAGCGTGAGTGGGAACCGGGAATTGCGCTTTTCCGTCACCCCGGTACGGCAAGATCCGTGTTCCGAGGTGCGATCACTCTAAATAGCGCACCCCCGTCGGAGACCATGTGCCGACGTCACACGATTCCGGCGCCGCTTGTGTGCCGTTGCGGTCCCGGCCGCCCGGCGATCAGCGCAGTGACACCGGAACACGAGGCGGGCGTCAACGGTGTGCCGAGTCCACATTGTCCGGCGCTGCCGCCATTCGTACCGTCGGCTGCTCAAGGACATTCCGGTCGGCGGAGGAGAACACCAGTGACCCGGTTCGGCATCATCGGCGGCGGATTGATGGGCCACGGCATCGCGGTCGCTCTCGCGCAGGCGGGACACGGCGCCGGCGTCTTCGACAATGATCCGGCGGTGCTGGCCGGCCTCGGCGACCGCGTCGGCAGCGCGTTGGCCCGCAGTGGCACGCCACGGGCTCGGGTGGCTGCGGTCGGTGACCGGATCGTCGCGGTGGACTCGCTGGCCGAGCTGGCGAAACAGGCCGACGTCGTCATCGAGGCGGTGTCGGAGCGGCTGGCCGTCAAGCACGACGTGCTCGCGGCGCTGGAGCCGCACCTGCCGCCCGATGTTCCGGTGTGGACGAACACCTCGGTGCTGTCGATCAGCGCGGTCGCCCGGGCGATGCTGCACCCGCAGCGGCTGGTCGGGGTGCACTGGTGGAACCCGCCGTACCTGATCCCGCTGGTCGAGATCGCGCCCGGCACCGACACCGATCCCGGTTTCGTCGACCACGCGCACACGCTCATCGCCGAGCTGGGCAAGACGACCGTCCGGCTGCACCGCGACGTCCCCGGGTTCATCGGCAACCGCCTGCAGTTCGCGCTCGTCCGCGAAGCCCTGCAGCTGCTGGCCGACGGCGTGTGCGAGCCGGAGACAATCGACACCGTCGTCCGCGCCGGCGTCGGCCTGCGGTGGGCCGCGGTCGGGCCGATGGAGAACGCCGACTACATCGGCCTCGACCTGACCCGGGCGATCCTCGGCAGCCTCGCCCCCTCGCTGTCCACCGAAACCCACGAGTTCCCCGTGCTCGACCGGCTCCTGGCGCAGGAGCACGCCGGGCGCGCCAGCGGGCGGGGGCTGCTCGACTGGCGGCCCGGTCGCGCGGAGGAGGTGGCCGCCCGCCTGGAGGCCGGCATCCGCCACAACCTGCCCGCTCGCCGGGGTGGCCGGGCCGGGCACGGCGGGTCACACTGATCACCGGTGCGCCGGTCGACGGCGGATCCGCCGACCGCACGGCGCCTGCGAGGAGAACGACGATGCCGGCAGAGGGGCCGTCGATGCTGCGGCTGCTGATCGACGACGCGGACGTCGGTGCGTTCGACGCCGCCGTGGCCGCCGCGCGCGCCCGGGGCGCGTCCCCGGAGGAGCTGGCCGCGGCCGAACGGGAGCGCGCGATCGCGCTGCAGCTGCGGGACACCCTGCTCCGGCACCGGCGCAACGAGGCCGAGCTGCAGCTGCTCAACGACACCGCGAACGACCTGGCGTCGCTGCGCGACCTCGACTCGATCCTGCAGGCCATCGCCGACCGCGCTCGCCGGCTGATCGAGTGCGACCTGGCCTACATCAGCCTGAGCGACCACGGCCGGGGCGACTGCTACATCCGGGCCGCGGCCGGCAACATCTCGGGGCTGCTGGTCGGCCTGCGCCTGCCGACCGGTGCCGGGCTCGGCGGGATGGTCGCCCGGACGGGGGAGCCCTACAGCTTGGAGTCCTACGTCGGGGACACCACGATCACGCACACCGGCCCGATCGACCGGACCGTCGCCGCCGAGGGGATCGAGTCGCTGCTGGGCGTGCCGGTGAAGCTGAAGCAGGAGGTCATCGGCGTCCTGCTCGCCGCCCACCGCGCGGTGCGGTCGTTCAGCAGCCGCGACATCACCGCGCTGAGCATGCTGGCCAACCACGCCGCCGTGGCGATCGAGAACTCCCGGCTGCTGACCGCGGCGCAGACCGCCGTCGAGGACCTGCGCGTCGCCAACGCCACCATCGGCTCCCACGTCGACGACCTCGAACGCACCGCCGAAGTGCACGAGCGGCTGACGAAGCTGGTCATCCAGGGCAAGGGGGTCGAGGAGGTGGTGCACGCCACCGCCGCCGTGGTCCGGGGGCACGTCCTGGTCGTCGACGAGCACGGGACCACCGTCGCCACCTCCGGCGAGGAGGGCGAGGCACTGCCCGCCGAGATCGCCGAGGCCGGGGCCGACGCGCGGCGGTCGGGCCACACCCTGGTCCGGGACCGCCTGTGCGTGGTCCCGATGATCACCGAGTCCGAGCCGCTGGGCACCCTCGTCCACGTCGGCACGTCGCCGATCGGCGACACCGACCGGCGCATCCTGGAACGCGCCGCTCTGGTCGCGGCCCTGGTGCTCGTGACGCGGCGGCGGATGGCCGAGGCCGAGGCGCGGGTCCGCGGCGAACTGCTCGGGGAGCTGCTCAGCCACCCGGCCCAGGACTACGACGTGCTGCGGCACCGCGCCTCGATCCTGGGCGTCGACCTCGACGCCTGCCGGGTGCTGGTGGTGGCCCACCTCGACGGGGCCGCGCGCGAGCGGATCTACCCGGCGCTGGCCGCGCTGGCCCGCCGGTTCCGCGGCTTGGCCACCCACCACCACGACACGGTCGTCCTGCTCGCCCCCGGCGAGGACGCGCGCACGGTGGCCCAAGCCGCGACACGGGAGCTGTCGCGTGCCACGCGCAACCGGGTGACCGCCGGGGTCGCGTGCGTGCCCCACCCCACGGCCGTCGCCGGCGCGCACGAAGAAGCCGCGAAGTGCATGCGCGCGCTGATCGCCCTCGGCCGGCACGGTGAGACCGCCGCGGCAGGCGACCTCGGCTTCGTCGGCGCCTTGTTCAACGGCCACCCCGACGTCGCCGGCTTCGTCACGGCCACGCTCGGGCCGGTCCTGCACTACGACAGCGAACACCGCGCCGACCTGCTGCGCACCCTCGAAGTCTTCTGCGAGACCGGGCAGAACGCCCGCAACACCGCGCAGATCCTGCACCTGCACCACAACACCGTGTCCCAGCGCCTCGCCAGGGTCGGCCGCCTGCTCGGTGACGACTGGCGCGCCGCGGACCGGCTCCTGGAGATCCAGGTCGCGTTGCGGCTGCACCGCGTCTGCGGCCGCTGACCCTGCCGATCGCCGCGTTCCCGGACGCCGGCGCGCAACCGATGGAGGTCCCATGAGAAAGGCTTTGCGGGCAACCGTTCTGGCGGTTCCGCTGCTCGCCGCGATCGCTGCCGCGCCGCCGGCGCAGGCCCGGACCGCGGCCATGCGGTGCGCCGAGCTCGACGGCGTCCGGATTCCCGCCTCCGCGATCGGCCTGCGGACCTCCGGTGGCGAGGTCACCGCGACCCGGCTGGCCGAGGCCACCCCGGCGACGGGGCAGTACTGTCTCGTCGACGCCGCGATCAAGCCCGTCGACCCGGACGCGCCGTCGATCGGGCTGCGGGTCGCGTTGCCGGCCGAGTGGAACCACAATGCCCTGATGTTCGGCGGCGGCGGCTACGACGGCACCATCCCCGACATCGCCGCGAACGTCCCGTTCGGACCCGCCGACCAGCCCGCCCCGCTCGCCCGCGGCTACGCCACCTTCGCCGGCGACTCCGGACACCAGGCCACCCCGGGCTTCCCGCCCACCACGACCCTCGACGGATCGTTCGGCCGCAACGACGAAGCCGTCCGCAACTTCGCCGGCGACGCGCTGAAGAAGACTCGCGACGCGGCCCTTTACCTGATCGGCAAACGCTACTCCGGCGCGAAGCCGGTCCACCGGTTCTTCGCCGGCGGCTCCAGCGGTGGCCGGGAAGCCCTCGCCGTCGCCCAGCGCTGGCCCGCCGACTTCGACGGCGTCATCTCCGCCTACCCGGCGTGGAACTCCGCCGCCCTCGATTTGTTCTTCGGCTACGAGGTCCAAGTCCTCTCCCGGCCCGGCGCGTTCCCGGACCCCGCCAAGCAGAAGCTGTTGTACCGCAGCGTCATCGCCGCCTGCGACCGCGGCGACGGGCTCGCCGACGGCGTCGTGTCCCACCCGGACGGCTGCCACTTCGACCCGAGGACACTGCGCTGCGCCACCGGCGCCGACACCGGCGACGACTGCTTGTCCGACGTCCAGATCCGAGCGGTCGAGAAGATCTCCGCGCCGCTGTCCTGGAATTATCCGTTGCGCAGCGGGGAACGCGGATATCCGGGCTTCCCGTTCCTCTCGGGTGCCACCATGGCGACCGCGCTCCTGGGCATGGGAACCCAGGCCCCGGCCGCGCCGATGCCGACCACCGCCGGCTACGGGCCGCAGTTCTGGGACCAGTGGGTGCGCTACTTCGTCACCCGCGACCCCGCGTACGACTCCCTGACCCTCGATCCCCGGCACCCGGGGAAGTGGACGCCGCGGATCAGCGCGCTGTCGGCGCTGCAGGACGTCAACGACGCCGACCTGCGGCCGTTCGCCCGGGCGGGCGGGAAACTGCTGATCCTGCACGGAGCGGCCGACGAGCTGGTCAGTCCCCGCTCGACCGCCGAGTACTTCGACCGCGTCCGGCGGACTGCCGGACGGCAGGCCACGGACCGGTTCGCCCGCTTCTACGTCGTGCCCGGCGCCAACCACGTCAACGTCGGCGCCGCCTTCGCGGCGGGCTGGGATTCGCTGAGCGCCCTGGAGAACTGGACCGCGCACGGCACGCCACCGGCCGGCCCGGTGGTCACCGACGTGGGCCCCGGCCACGGCCACCGCACGCGTCCGCTCTGCGAGTACCCGGGCTGGCCGCAATACCTCGGCGGAGACCCGGACATCGCGAGCAGCTTCACCTGCCGGCGATGACGCACGCCGCTTTCCTTCATTCGGCGCCGGCAACCGCCGAAAGGTGATCTGCCGGTTGCGCAGCGAGGTCGCGACAATCCTCCGAATTGCCGGTCGAGCCTCCTGCGGCACGGCTCTTCGAGTGGTCGGCGTAACGGTGGGCCCGCGCTGGGCGACCTTCGGTCGAGCGGCTGCCCGCATCGGCCCTGGCGCGCCAGAGATCGCTTTGTGCTGAAACGAGCAGCCGCGTCAGGCGTTCCGCGTCGTCGATTGAGGCAGTGTGGGCCACCAGGCCCGGCGTCTGTTGGGTGCCGGCGGCAGCGGTGGCGAACACCATGCCGCCGAGGGTTCTCGTAGTCATGGCTGCTGGGGATCGGACCGCCCCGAATCTCCCCCGAAAGTTGCCGGCTTCTCAGGAAATTTCAGGAACCTGCCTCCGGAGAGACCGCCGATGGCTGCTGAGCAGGGCTGGAGCCACCTTCTCGACGCCGGCCTGGTCGAGCGGGCCGGGCACCCTGTGGACCGGGCTGAGCGGGAGGCCGCGCTGGGGGAGATCTTCCGGCGGTACCGGGACGCGGTGACCACGGTCTGCGCGTTCAACCTCGATGACCTCGACCGGATGCTGGACAAAGCCCGGCTCACCGAAGGGTTCGGCGCGCTGGTCCTCGCCATGCACGGCCGTCCCCACTGCCCGGATCTGGCGCGCATTCCCGATTCCGCGGGGGAGGGGGAACGGTTCACCCGCGCTGTTCCCCATTCTGCTCGCGCCGGAGCTGAACGAGTACCTGGGGGAGATGATCCACCGGAAGTCCGGGGAAGACGAGGACGACGAACGTCGCTCCGGGAAACGGGCCGTGCCGGCCGCTGCCGCAGCGGCGCCGGAGCCGAGGAAACACTGGACGGACCGGCTCTTCAGCTCCCTCGGCACAGTCCTGGTGACACTCCTCGTCTACACCCAGGGATCCAAGCTCCTTGCACAAGCTCTTCCCCGATCTCGGCGGCGCGGCTCCCGGAACGGTGGCGCTGCACGTGTGGTCGCCGCCCGACCTCGGCGGACCCACCGGCCGGGTCCAGGTGCGCTCGCAGCCCGCCGGGCTGACCTGCGCGACGGGCAGCGGAGGCTGCCGGGCCTCGTTCGGCTCGGGCACCCGGGTCGCCTTGACCGCGGTCATCTCCCCGGCACTGCAGGAAAGCCGTCCGCTGGTCTGGGTCGGTTGCGGCAACCGGTCACCCGCGACTCAGCCGTGCACGCTCCTGCTGTCGAGCGACACCTCGGTCTGCGTCGCCCCGGCCGATGCCTCGTGGACCGTCGAAGTCTGCCGGCAACGGGCCGGCGGGTGACGCCGTCGCGGCCGGGGATCGCAGCAGGCGGGCGTCCGTGGTCAGATCAGACCTCGCCGAGCTGGAGGATCATGGCCCGCATCGGCGCGTAGCGTGCCAGCTTCGTGGCGTCCTCTTCGGTGCGCCGGCCGATTTCGGAGCTGAACGCCGCTTCCAGCGCGGCCATGTTGTCCCAGTCCAGCATCACGACCAGGTAGCAGGGCTCGCCCCGCAGCGGTGCCGGTTCGTGGCTGCGGGTGTAGCGGCGCAGGCCCGGAAGCTGTTTGGCCAGCGGGATGTGCACGTCGTTGTAGTGCCGTTCGAACGCCTCGATGTCGGACGGGGTTGCGTACAGGACCACGAATCGCACCGGTGTGGTGGCCGGGTCGGTGGTTGCGGTCATCGGCTGCGGTTCCTGTTCTGCCGGGGGAATCCGTTGTCCGGTCAGGGAAGCAGGGCGAGCTTGCCCACGGTGGCGCGTGCTTCCAGCTCCGCGAGCGCTTTCGGCCCTTCGGCCAGCTCGTAGGTGGTGGGCCGGCCCGGGGTGAGCACGCCGGCGGCGAGGAGCCCGGACAGCTCGCCCATGACTTCGCCGAAGACCTGCGGGGCGGACTGGATCAGGACGCCGATGTTCAGGCCGATGACGTGGACCTGGTGCCGGTAGACGAGATCCCAGCTGGTGACCTGCGCGTCGCCGCCGGCCAGGCCGTAGACGACGACCCGGCCGGTGACCCGCTTGGCCGCCGCCAGGCTCGCTTCGAGGGACGCGCCGCCGGCCGATTCCAGCACCAGGTCGGCACCCGCGCCGCCGGTCAGGCGGCGGACGTCGTCGGTGAGACCGGTGGCGCGGGAGTCCAGGACGTGGTCGGCGCCCAGGGCCCGCACCACGTCGTGCTTGCCCGGTGAGGCCGTGGCGATCACCGTCGCGCCGTAGTGCTGGGCCATCCTGACCGCGGCCTGGCCGGTCGCGCCGGCCGCGGCGTGGATCAGCACGGTCTGCCCGGCGCTGAGCTCGCCCAGCGGTTTGAGTGCCGCGAGTGCGGTCGCCCAGTTCACGACCAGCCCCAGGGCCTGCTCGCCGGCCCAGCCGTCCGGCACCGGCAGCGCGGCGGCCGCCGGCAGCACCAGGTACTCGGCGAAGGCGCCGCCGGCGATGCCGACGCCGACGACGTGGGCGCCCGGTGCCGGCTCGGTCACCCCCTCGCCGGTGGCGACGACCTCGCCGGCGCCCTCGATGCCCGCCAGGTAGGGCGGCCGGGGGCCGCCGGCGAAGGTGCCGCGGGCTTGCGAGAGGTCGACGAAGTTGACGCCGGCGGCGGTGACGCGGATCAGGACCTCGCCGGGCCCCGGGCGCGGGACCGGCGCGTCGGTGATCAGGTGCAGGTCCTGCGGGCCCGCGAGGGACCGCTGCTGGAGGGCACGCATGGTGACGGGAAGGCTCACGGTGGTCGGCTCCCATTTGTTTATCGAACGACAAACAAACTGTGTCATGGTCGAGCAGCGGGGGTCAAGGTAAACTTGATCGAACGACAAACAAGTACGGAGACCCATGGCTGCTCGTGGCAGGCCCCGCACCTTCGACCCGGACGTCGCGCTGCGTCAGGCACTGGACGTCTTCTGGGAGCGCGGCTACGAAGGCACCTCGCTCAACGACCTGGCCGAGGCCATGGGCATCGCCACGGCCAGCATCTACGCCTGCTTCGGCAGCAAGCCGGAGCTGTTCGGCAAGGTCATGGCCCTCTACGGCGCGACCTCCGGCGAGCCGCCCCGGCGTGCCCTGCGCGAACAGCCCACCGCGCGCGCCGCGATCCACGCCATGCTGCGCGCCACCGCCGACGAGATCACCCGCTCGGACGCCCCGCACTACTGCATGCTGGTCCTGGCCGCGCCCACCGGCGCCATCGAAAACCACGAAGTCCGCGAATTCCTCGCCGAGCGCCGACGCGACCAGTTCGCCACCATCAAGGACCGGCTCGCCCGCGGTGTCACCGACGGAGACCTCGCGACCCCGCCGGCCGGCCTCGACGCCCTCGCCCGCTACTACACCACCGTCGTGCAGGGCCTCTCCATCCAAGCCCGCGACGGCGCCACCCGGCCCGAACTGGAAACGGTCATCACCTGCGCGATGGCCGCCTGGGACACCCTCACCTCCGCGGGGTGACCCCGGCCTCGGCTGCGCGGGCGATCCCGCCCACCGGCGGCACGAAGCGTTCCGGGAGAATCAGCCGTCCGCCAGCGAGAGGGGCTCGTCATGCGTCTGCTGCCCGGCCCCGGGCCGGCCGCCCGGGGCATGATCCCCGACGCCGACCTGACGGCCGATCCGGACTACGCCGACTCCGAGCTGGCCGCGGCCGTCTCCGCCGCCCTCTCCGGTGATTGGCGCCCGGCCGCCGGCCTGGTCGCGGCCCGCCGCGGTGACGGGGACCGGCGCACGGCCGTCGTCGACGCCCTCGCCACCGTCGCCACCACCGAACGCCAGTGGCTGCGCGATTGGCTCGCCGAGCGGGACGGCGACCCCGACGCCACCGTCGTGCAGGCGCAGACCTTCGTCGCCCTGGCTTGGCAGCGGCGGGGCGCCGCACCCGCCCGGTACACCAGCCGCACGCAGTTCGGGCCGTTCTTCCAGTTGCTGGAACACGCCCAGGAGACCGCCCGGAAGGCAGCCGAACTCGCCGAAGGGGATCCGACGCCGTGGGCGACCCTGGTCACCGTCGCCATGGGGCTCGGGATCCGGTACCAGCCCTTCGACGGGATCTGGTCGGGTCTGCTCGTCCGCGCGCCCGCCCACCGGCCCGGGCACGACCGCGCCCTGCGCTACTGGTGCCCGAAGTGGCACGGCACCGAAGAGCGGCTGCTCGACTTCGCGGCCGGTGCCGCGGCTCTCGCGCCGTCACTGACGCCGCTGCCGTTGCGGGCGGCCTTCGAGATGGCGATGGAGGGCAACCCGATCTGGCGCAGCCGCTACGTCCAGGAGGCCCTCGACGCGGCTTTGCCCTGGCTGGACGGCGAAGGAGCCCAGCACCCCGCGACCAGGGAAGACCGCAGTTACGCCGTTTGCGTGCTGCACCACAACGGCCGCCACGACGAGGCTCTCGCGCAATTCCGGAAGCTCGGCGGTCACGCCGACGGGTACGTCTGGCACTTCACCACCGATGTCCGGCGTGCCGCGGACCCGGTGAAGCAGTTCGCGGCCCTGCGCGCGCTCACCTGCCGGAAAGCCGACCGCGAGGCGTGAAGGCCCTTCGATGGCGGAAGGTGCGGAGCCGGGTGCTGTGCGGCTTCGGCACGACCGCGCTCCGCCGGTCGTACTTTCGGGCGATCTGGGCCGGCCGGTCCTTTCGTACGATCAGCGGGTGAACGCTGTGCTCCGCTCCCTGTGGGACGAACCGCGCCCGCCCGATCCGCCGTCGCGGGTGTGGCGTGACTGGGCGCTGCTCGGTGTGCTCGAGCTCGCCGTGCTGCTCGAGGGCCTGGTCCGCCCCGGCATGCCGTGGCGGGTCCTGTCCGTGATCGTCGTCGCCGTCCTGCTGCCGGCCTTGTTGTGGCGCCGGACCAGGCCGTTCCCGGTGTTCCTTGGCTCCTTCGCCGCGACCTCCGCGGTCATGCTGCTGACCGGTGGTGCCGCCCCGTCGGCGTATGCGACGGCCGGGCTGCTGCTCCTGCCGTACGCGCTCGCGCGGTGGGGGTCGGGGCGCGAGATCGTGCTCGGGCTGGGGCTCGTGCTGCCGGAGACCGCCCTGTCGGTCGCCCTCGGGCAGAAGAGCCTCGCCGACGCGGCGGGCGGGATCGTCGTGCTGTTCGCGGCCGTCACGCTGGCCGCGGCGTTCCGCTACCGGGCCCGGGCCCGGCTGCGGGAGCTGGACCAGGCGAAACTGCTCGAGCGGGAACGGCTGGCCCGTGACCTGCACGACACGGTCGCCCACCACGTCTCGGCGATGGCGATCCGCGCGCAGGCCGGCCTCGCGATGATGCCGTCGCAGCCGAAAGCCGCCGCCGACGCGCTGCAGCTGATCGAAGCCGAAGCGGCGCGCGCCCTCGACGAGATGCGCACCATGGTCCGCGTCCTGCGCCGCGACGAGCCGGCGGACCTCGCCCCGGCCCCGCGGATCGCCGATCTGGCGAAGCTCGCGAGCGGGGCGCGCCCGTCCGTCGACGTGGCGGTCGCCGGTGACCTCGACGACCTCCCGCCGTCGATCGGGAGCGCGATCTACCGTCTCGCCCAGGAATCGGTCACGAACGCCCGGCGCCACGCCCGGCACGTGACCCGGATCGAGGTCCGGGTCACCACCGACGACACGTCGGTGCGGCTGCGCGTGAGCGATGACGGGGAGCCCGGCCTCGGGCGCCCGGCGACGTCCCCGGGCTACGGGATCGCCGGGATGATCGAGCGGGCCGGCCTGCTCGGCGGGACCTGCGAAGCGGGCCCCGGCCCGGGGCGGGGCTGGACCGTCACCGCCGTCCTGCCCCGGCGCGGGGCGGCGGCATGAGCATCCGCGTGCTCGTCGCCGACGACCAGGAAATCGTCCGCACCGGCCTGACGATGCTGCTCAACGCCCAGCCGGGGATCGAGGTCGTCGGCGAGGCGGCCGACGGGGAAGCCGCCGTCGAGCTGGCGCTGCGCCTGCGCCCCGACGTCTGCCTGTTCGACATCCGCATGCCCGGCACCGACGGCATCGAGGCCACCCGCCGCCTGGCCGGCCCCGGCGTCGAGGACCCCCTGGCCGTCGTCGTCATCACCACGTTCGACCTCGACGAGTACGTCTACGCGGCGTTGCGGGCGGGCGCGCGCGGGTTCCTGCTCAAGAACGCGGGCGCGCAGCTGCTCGCCCAGGCCGTCCACGCCGCCGCGACCGGCGACGCCCTGATCGCGCCCAGCGTCACCGCGCGGCTGCTCGACGCCTTCGCGGGCACCGGCTCCGGCGCGCCGAGCCAGCCCGTCGAACCCCTCACCGACCGCGAAGAACAGGTCCTGCTCAGCGTGGCGCGCGGGCGGACCAACCGCGAAATCACCGAGGAGCTCTACATCACGCTGAGCACGGTCAAGACCCACATCGCGAGCCTGATGGCGAAGCTCGGCGCCCGCAACCGCGTCGAGATCGCCATCTGGGCCCACGAAACCCGCCGGGTCCGCAACGCGGCGCAAGCGCCACGCCGAAAGTACTAGAGCCGGACCGTACTTAGGGCCGGTCGAGGTCCGGCCCTTGTACCGATGAGCCGCGGGCCGCCGGCCGTCATGCTGGGCGAAGTCGTTCGTGCATGACTTCCGAGAGGGGTTTTCCCTTGCTGCCCACCAGAAGACCGCAGTGGCTCGTCCCGGCGGGACTGCTTCTGCTCAGTGCCGTCCCGGTGGCCGCCGGTTCCGCCCGCGTGGCCGAGCTGACGAGCGGCGCGCGGGCCACCGCGGACAACGCGCGGTTCTTCGCCATGCCGCTGCCCGTCGTGCTGCACATCTTCGGCGCGAGCATCTTCTGCGTCCTGGGGGCGTTCCAGTTCGTGCCGGGGTTGCGCCGGCGGCGCTGGCACCGGGTCGCCGGGCGGCTGCTGGTGCCGTGCGGGCTCGTGGCGGCGCTGTCCGGTCTGTGGATGACGCTGGGGTACGACCGCCCGCCGGGCGACGGCGACCTCCTCACGGTGTTCCGGCTGGTCTTCGGCACGGCGATGGCCGTGTCGATCGTCCTGGCCACGCTGGCGATCCGCCGGCGCGACGTCCGACGGCACCGCGTCTGGATGACCCGCGGGTACGCGATCGGGCTGGGTGCGGGGACCCAGGTGCTGACGCACCTCCCGTGGACCCTGCTGGTCGGCGTGCCCGGCGAGGTCACCCGGGCGATGCTGATGGCGGCGGGCTGGGTGATCAACCTCGTCGTGGCCGAGTGGGCCCTGCGCCGGCGGCCGCCGGTCCGCACCGATCAGAAATCCGGCGTCCCGTCGTCAGTTCTGGTAGCTCCCGTGCACCGGTGGAAGGATTGACGACCATGACCGACGCCAGACCCCTGGGCGCCGACGAAGCCACGTTCCTCGCGGCGGTCCGCTCGGCCGACCCGGCGCGGTTCGCGCTCCTCACCGAGCGGCACCGGCGTGACCTGCAGCTGCACTGCTACCGGATGCTCGCGAACTACGAGGACGCCCTGGACCTGACGCAGGAGACGTTCCTGCGGGCGTGGGACAAGCGGGAGTCGTTCAGGGGCCACGCCGCGCTGCGGACCTGGCTGTACCGGATCGCGACGAACGCCTGCCTCGACTTCCTCGGGAAGCGCAACGACCGCACACCGCTGCCGGCCGAGCTGCCGGACGCGGTGTCGGAGGTGCTGTACCTGCAGCCCTACCCCGACCGGATGCTCCCCGAGGACCCGCAGGAATCGGTGGTCGCGCGCGAGACGGTCGAGCTGGCGTTCATCGTCGCCGTCCAGCACCTGCCGCCGCGGCAGCGGGCGGTGTTCATCCTGCGGGACGTCCTCGGCTGGCCGGCGTCGAAGGCCGCCGAAGCCCTCGAGCTGACCGTCGCGTCGGTGACCAACGCCCTGCAGCGGGCACGCGTGACGGTGCGCCGTCAGCTTCCCGGCCGCCGCCTCGACTGGCGCAGCCCCGCCACCCACGAGCTGTCGGCCGGCGAGCGCGACGTCGTGAAGTCGTACATCGACGCCCACGAGCGCAACGACCTCGACGGGCTGAGCTCCCTGCTGCGCGACGACCTGCGCTTCGCGATGCTGCCCGAGCGGGGCACCACGACCACGACGGCCAAGGACGCGGTCGAGGGCTGGGTCTCCGGCGGGCTCTTCCAGCAGGGCCACGACGACTGGCGCGGTGTCACCACGACGGTCAACCGCATGCCGGCCGCCGCGCTGTACCTCCGCGCCCCCGGCGACCCGGAGTACCGGCTGTTCGCCGTCGCGGTACTGCGCGTCGTCGACGGGAAGATCGCCGAGCTCACGGGATTCGACGCCGGCGGCAAACCCTGGCTGGGCCTGCCGCCGGCCCTGGACGCCCCGGCCGGCTGAGCGCCGGGGGCGTCCTCACCGCCTGGTCTCGTAGCGGTTCAGCACCACGCCGCCGGGGAACTTGCGCGACTCGATCAGGTTCAGGTTCACCCAGCCGTCCAGCGCCGTGAAGAAAGGCGTGCCGCCACCCACCAGGACGGGGTGGGTGGCCACGGCGTACTCGTCGATCAGCCCGGCCCGCATGGCCGCCCCGGCGAGCGTGGGGCCGCCGATGGTCATCGGCCCGCCGTCCCCGGCCTTGAGCCGGGTGATCTCGGCGACCGCGTCGCCGGTGACCAGGCGGGTGTTCCAGCCGGCCTCGCCGATCGTCGAGGAGAAGACCACCTTCGGCGTGTCCCGCCAGTTCCGCGCGAACTCGGCCTCCGCCGGGGTGGCGCCGGGCTGCTGGTCGCCGGTCGGCCAGTAGGCGCTCATCGTCTCCCACAGCTTGCGCCCGTACAGCGTCAGTTCGCTCGCCCGTTCGTGGCCGAGCCACCACTGGAACAGCTCGTCGCTCGGCGGCCCGCTCCAGCCGATGTCGTCCCCGGCCGCGGCGATGTAGCCGTCCAGGGTCATGTTCATGCCGAAGATCAGTTTCCGCATCGTGCCAGCCTTCCGTGCGTCGATTTCCCCCATACAGACGGGTGCGGCGCGGAAAGCTGATCGGTGGGCGGTCAACGGGCCGGTGTGAGCAGGTCGGCCAGGCCGAAGGCCGGTCCCGCGGCCGGCAGGGTCGGACGCCAGTCCGGTTCGCGGTTCAGGTAGCTCGCCGGGTCGGCGCGCAGCAGTCCGATGAGGACCTCCGCCACGATGCGGCCGCCGACCGGGCCGAGGCGGTCACCGCCGCCCCGGTGCCCGGCTTCGCCGAGGATGTAGCTCCACAGTGGAGTTCCGTGTGGCCAGGTGTGCTCGTCCGCGGGCAGCGGCGGCACGCCGAGGTGGCGGGCGACGGATTCGCCGCTGGGCAGTGCGGTGAGCTCGCCGCGGAGGAGGTCGCGGACCGCGAGCGAGCGGTGGGCGGCGACGTCGACGGTTCCGGTGAGCTGCTCGGGCAGCGCGATGAGGCTGGCCGGAAGACGGCCGTCGATGCGTTTGGCCCGTTGCGCCGGTGGGTGGCCGGGGAGGTCGAACAGCAGCGCGAGGTCGAGGCGGCGGCCGGCGGGCACCGGCCGGAAGCCGGCGAGGTCGGGGAAGAGCGGGAGGCCGGGGCCGCCGCGGGTGAGCCGGTAGCTGTGGCGGATCTGGCTGTGGCCGTACCGGAAGGCCGCGTGGGAGAACTCCAGCGGGATCCAGGCCTGTCCCGGTGGCGGCGCGAACCACCGGCCGCCCGTCGTGAGCACCTCTTCGACCAGGAGCGGGCCGACGAGCCGGGGCAGGAAGTCGTGCACCACGATCCACTGGTAGTGCCAGGTGAGGGTCTGCCGCGCCCGGTCGAACACCTCGGTCACGTCGTCGTCCCGCAGCCGGTCCACGACGTGGTTGTGTGCCCGTAGCAGCGCGGTGTGCAGGGTCAGCGCGAACAGGTGCGAGTCGTTGCGGGGGTCGCCGATCAGGGCCACGCCCTGCTGGTTGCGGGGCACGTCGCCACCATCGGGACGGCCGAGCAGGAACTTCGCCGGGTCCGCGGAGTCGTACAGGAACGGCGAACCGATGGGGCCGTCGGAGTAGAGCATCTCCAGGTCGAGCCGCGGTGCGCGGGCGTTGCGGAGCGCTCCCGGGTGCCGGTCACCGGTGATGGGCGAGCGGTCGGCGGTGATGTCGTGCGCGATCAGCTGGCCGAAGAACGGCCACCCGGCGGCCCCGGCCGCGTCGTCGCCCGGCCCGGGCGTTGCGCCCGCGTCGCAGATCCCGCCGTGGCCGCCCGCGCGCGCCAGTCGCCGCGGATCGGTGACCAGCGGGGCGAGGCCGGGGAACATGCGCCCGTACCGGCTCGGCCCGGCTTCCGGCTCCGCGAGGGCTGTCACCACGGTCGTCACGGCATACCTCCTGTCCGCCGGGTCTCGTTCGACCCCGGCGCCAGTCCAGACAGGACAGCCCGGCGGCGTGTGACAGTCCGGGCGCGAAATCCGGGGTGTCACAAAACGCGCCGCTGTCCGGTCCTAGCCGGTGTACCCGTTCGTCAAGGAGGTCTTTTCATGGCATTGACCGTGCTGCAGGAGGCGAAACCGCCCTTCGTGCCGGAGGGGGCGCATGCGATGACGATCGTCATCGAGTACCCGCCGGGCGATCCCGGCACCCCGCCGCACCGCCATCCCGGACCGGCCTTCGGCTACGTGCTCGAGGGCGAGATGGTGTTCGAGCTGGAAGGCGAGCCGCCGCGGGTGGTCCGCGCCGGGGAAGCGTTCTGGGAGCCGGGTGGCGATGTCATCCACTACCAGGACGGCAACCACCGTGACGACGTCCCGGTGCGGTTCACCGTGACCATGCTCTGCGAACCGGGCAAGCCGATGGTCGACCTCGTGACCGAGGACGAACTCCGCGCGAAGGGATGGTCGAGGAAGTGAAGATCGCCGTCATCGGCGGGACCGGGCTCATCGGCTCCCGCGTGGTCAAGATCCTGAACCGGAACGGGCACGAAGCCGTCCCGCACTCGCCGTCCACCGGGCTGGACCTGCTCAGCGGGCACGGCCTGCCCGAGGCGCTGGCCGGGGCCGAGGTCGTCGTCAACCTGACGAACTCGCCGACGTTCGACGAGGCCTCGCCCGCGTTCTTCCGGACGACCATGGACAACCTGCTGGCGGCGGCCGCCGCGGCCGGGGCCGGCCACGCCGTCATCCTCTCGATCGTGGGCGCCGACCTGGTGCCGGACCTGGTCTACTACCGCGCCAAGGTGCTGCAGGAGGACATCCTCAAGGCCGGGCCCGTGCCCTACTCGATCGTGCGCGCCACGCAGTTCTTCGAGTTCATGGCCGCGACGATGTCCTGGACCTCCGACGAGCACAGCGTCCGCCTGCCCGCGACGCGCATCCAGCCCATCGCCGCGGATGACGTCGCCCAGGCGGTCGCCGACGTCAGCATGGGCGCTCCGCTGCGGGGCACCCGGGACGTCGCCGGGCCGGAGGTGTTCACCCTCGACGAGCTGGGCCGGATCACCCTGGCCGCCCAGGGTGACCGGCGCCCGGTCGTCACCGACGAGCAGGCCGGCCTGTTCGCGGCCGTCTCCGGCGACGCCCTCATCGCCGGAGACGGGGCCGTCATCGCGAAGACCACCTACCGGGAGTGGCTGGCGCGATGAGGGGACCGGGCCCGCACCGCGGTGCGGGCCCGGTCAACCGCGGTGCCAGCCGGTCAGCTTGGCCGGGTCGAGCACGATCCAGAGCTCGGCGACCCTGGATCCGGCCGTCCGGGCGGCGACGACCGCGACAGCGCGGGAAGCCCGGCGCAGCGCGAGCCCGGCGCGGCCGTTGACGGACTCGACGGTCAGCTCGCCACCTGGTGGCCCACCCAGCGACGTCATCACCAGCCGGATGACGTCCTCCGCACCGTGCACGGGGCCGAATCCGCCGCCGTCACACGTGGCGACGGCATCGGCGTGCAGGACGGCGGCCAGTGCGGTGACGTCCGTCCGGCGGCACGCCTCGGCCAGCCTGCGGATGATCTGGTCATGCCGGTCGAACATGCTCGGTCCAGCCGGACACGGCGGTGTTCTTCGCGGGATTGACCAGCCACAGCACCTGATCGATGCCTTCGGCGGTGGCGCTGACGGTGAGCAGGCCGTACACCGAACCGTTCTGCCGCAGCACCGCGGAGGTCTGCCCGTTGACCTGGACCCACCGCACGTCGATGTCGTCCCAGAACCAGCGGGAGATCGCCAGCAGGAACTTCGCCACCCGCCCCGCGCCCACGACCGGCGTGCGCGCGACGCCCTTGCGGCCGTTGCCGTCGGACAGGCTGGTCACCTCCGGCGTGAACAGCCTTTCGAGCGAAGCCATGTCCCCCGAACGGGCGGCGGCGAGGAACGCGGTCAGCAGTTCCCGCTGCTCGGCCGCGGGCACCGGGGCACGCCGTTCGCCGGCGATGTGCTTGCGGGCCCGGCTGACCAGCTGGCGCACCGCGGATTCGGTCGACGACAGGATGTCGGCGATCTGGGCGTAGGAGTAGTCGAAGGCTTCCCGCAGCACGTAGGCCGCGCGTTCGCCCGGCGTGAGCTTCTCCATCAGCAGCAGGGCCGCGAATTCCAGCGCTTCCCCCCGCTCGGCCCCCAGGTACGGGTCCGCGCTGGTGTCGACCGGTTCGGGCAGCCACGGCCCGACGTAGGTCTCCCGGCGGTTCCGCGCCGACTGCAGGACGTTGATGGCGAGCCGCGTGGTGGTCGTGGCCAGGAACGCCTCCGGGTTGGCCACGGTGGACCGGTCGTAGGCCTGCCAGCGCAGCCAGACCTCCTGCACCAGGTCTTCGGCCTCGGCGACGCTGCTGAGCATGCGGTAGGCGATCCCGAACAGGCGCGGCCGCAGCTGCGTGAACACGGCCGTGGCCGCCTCGAGCTCGTCCGCCCCGCCGAGCTGGGCACTCGCCCCGGAATCCGCCACCGCACGTCCCGTCGTCGTCTCGCGCGCCACTCTAGATCGCCTCCGGGCGCTCATCGACGAGCTTGGTCACTTCGCCGGCGGCGGGTTGAGCGGGAGCCAGTCGGCGAACCGGGTGCCGGCCAGGTGCGCGCCGGGGCCGGGCAGGAGCATGTCCTTGTCCAGCAGGGCGCCGAAGTAGCGCGCTTCCGAGTCGGTGACGACTTCGCGGCGATCGCCGCGGAAGGCCAGCCCGGTGCGGATCAGCTCGTCGAGCCCGAACTGCTCCGGACCGGCCACCTCGACGGTGCCGTTCAGCGGGGTGCCGGCGGCGACCCGGCCGACCGCGGCGGCCACGTCCTCGGCCGCCATGGGCTGGATGCGGGCGTCCGCCAGTCGCACGGTGTTCCCCTCGGTCGCCGACTGGGCGATGCTGCCCACGAACTCGAAGAACTGCGTGGCGTGCACGATCGAGTACGGGCGTCCGGACTCCTTGATGAGCTTCTCCTGCGCGATCTTCGCGCGGAAGTAGCCGCTTTCGGCGAGCCGTTCGGTGCCGACGACCGACAACGCCACGTGGTGCCCGACCCCGGCCTGCTCCCCGGCCGTGAGGAGGTTCCCGGTGGAGGTGCGGAAGAAGTCCAGCACGGCGTCATCGGCGAACGAGGGGGAGTTCGAAACGTCGACCAGCACCTGAGCGCCGGCCAGCACCTCGGCGAGCCCTTCGCCGGTCAGCGTGTTCACACCCGACTCGGGGGACGCGGGGACCGCTTCGTGGCCGTGCGCGGCCAGCTTCCGGACGAGCTTCGAGCCGATGAGCCCGCTGCCGCCGATCACGACGATCTTCATGGGGTGCCTTCCGTCCTGCGTCCCGGCCGCTCCGGGAACGTCGTCCGCAACCAGGACCGGACAGGCGCCCGGTTTGTGACAGCCCGGCTGTCACAAACCGCGATCGCGTCTTGTCCTGGCCGGTGACACCGACCTGACGAACCGGAGCACCGCATGGACACCCGTGGCACCCACGCCATCGACACGATCGACGATCTGCGCCGCCACCTGCAGTGGGCGATCGAACTGGAGCACGCGACGATTCCCCCGTACCTGTGCGCGCTGTACTCGCTGGACCCGGCCCGCAACCCCGAAGCCACCCAGGTCGTGGGCACGGTCCTCGCCGAGGAGATGATCCACCTGGCCCTGGCCGCGAACCTGCTCAACGCGGTCGGCGGCTCGCCGAAGCTCGACACGCCGGAGCTGCTGCCGCCGTACCCGCACCCGCTGCCCCACGGCGACCGGTCCGTGCACGTCCACCTGGCGCCGTTCGGCCCCGAAGCGCTGGAGCTGTTCCTGCGCATCGAGCAGCCCGCGTCGGCGGACGCGCCGCCGCAGAGCGACGAGTACCGCACGATCGGGCAGTTCTACGCCGCCATCGAGCAGGGGTTGCGCACCCTGTGCGACAAGCTGGGGGAGGAGCGGGTCTTCACCGGTGACCCGGCCCGCCAGATCGGCGAGTTCCACCTGCGCGGCGGCGGTGGCGGAGTGCTGCCGGTCCACGACCTGAAGTCCGCGTCGGCCGCGTTGGCGGAGATCGTCGAGCAGGGCGAAGGGGCCGCTCGCACGGACGTGTGGGACGGCGACCACGACGTCTTCCACCCCGACCGGGAAGAGGTCGCGCACTACTACCGGTTCCACGAGCTGAAGGTGGGCCGCCGCTACCGGACCGGCGACACCCCGCAGTCCGGCCCGACCGGCGAGGAAATCGCGGTCGACCTCGACGGGGTGCTGCCGATGCGGCACAACCCGCGGACCGCCGATTACCCCGAGGGCAGCCCCGTCCGCGTCGCGCAGGAGGAGTTCAACCAGACCTACAGCCTGCTCCTCTACCAGCTGGAAGAAGCCTTCACCGGCAACCCGGCCGGGATGACGGACGCGGTCGGCACGATGTTCGGCCTGCGCAAGCAGGGCCTGGCCCTGATGAAGCTGCCCACCGGCGACGGGACGACGACCGCGGGCCCGACCTTCGAGTACGTGCCACCCGAGCACCGGAACTGAAGCGCGGGCCGCCGGGGAACTCGTCGCGGAGACCGGCGGAATTGTTCCATGCGAATTTCGGACAGGGACGGCGGCCGGTTCGAAAGGAAGGAGAATTGGTTCGAACAAATGGGCGTGAGATCATTCCTGGAGGGTGTCGGACAGTACTGTCCGACACCCTCGTGTGCGGGACACATCTGTGCGCTGGATCCCCTGCGCACCAGGGCTTTCGCTGGCCTGGCCGACCGGGCCGGAAGGCTTCGCGATGACGGTTGTGTCTGCCGTCGAGCCTGGTGGAGCCAAATACTCTGAACGGGTGTAATCGATTCGTCTCGTGATAGCTGAACCGAGCTGGTGCGAGTACGCTCCCAGCGGTCTGCAAGCGTTCCGGGGGGAACGTGATCGCCTGGACAATCGGTGAAGAAACCCTCAGGAGGCTCGGTGTGCACGAACACCCCGGCAGTTGCCGCGGCACAGGAAAGCGCGGTGAAGTCAGGTTTCCGGCACCAGGGCTGCCTCTACGGCAGCGACGCCGAGTTCCTCGCGATGGCCGTTCCGTTCGCGGAAGACGGCTTGCGCAGGAGTGAGCCGGTGCTGGTCACCACCACCGCGGCCAACCGCGGCCTGCTGCACACGGTGATGGGCGCGGACGCCGGGCGGATCGCCTTCGCGGAGTCGGACTACTTCGGCCGGCGGCCGGCCCGGCTGGCCGACGCGCTGCACCGCTACTGGGACCGCCACCGGTCCACCGCGCCGACCGGCACGGTCCGCGTCCTCGCCGAACCCGCCCGGGCCGGCGGGTCCGGCGACGAAGCCGCCTGGCAGCGGGCGGAGGCGGCGTTCAACGTGGCGCTGACCGGGACCCGGATCTGGATGATCTGCCCCTACGACACCAGGACGACCGGTCCCGGTGTGGTCGAGGTGGCGCGCCGCGCGCACCCCGAGTACGTCGTGAACGGCGAAATCCGGCCGTCCGCGCAGTTCAGGGCGCCCGAGGAGGCGGGCGGACCCGCCGCGGCCACGCCGTCGCGCGCCGCCGAGGACCCCTTCCGCTTCGAGGGCGACCTCGTCGCCGTGCGCCGTCACGTGCTGGAGCGGGCGAGCGCCCTGCTGCGGTCCGAGGACACCGCGACGCTGCTGGGCATCGCCGTCGGCGAGGCCGTCACCTACCTGATCGAGCACGGCATCGACCGGGCGGCCGTGTGGGTGCGCCCGGCGGCGGGCCGGGTGGTGTGCACGCTGCACAGCGAACGGCCCGTCGACGGCCCGGCGTTCTACGGGCCCCGGGCGGCCGCCCGCCCCGGCACCACGTTGTGGATGACCGACCGGATCTGCGAGTGGCTCGACGTCAGCTCCGACGCGGCCGGCTGCACCATCGAACTGGCCATGCGGGATCGGGCCGCCGGCTGAACCCCGGCCGGGGACACATCTGTCCGTCAGTGCAGCCGCACGTCGCCGAAGCGGTCTTCGACGCGGCGCAGATCGCGCAGCCGGGGCTCGGTCTGCCCGCCGAGCCAGCGGTTCATCGTCTTCGGGGAGACCCCCAGCTCTTCGGCGGCGGCCTCCTTCGTGATCCCGCGGCTGCGCAGTGCTTCGGCCAGCCACTCGGCGAAGCTGGCGGCGGGCGCGTCCGCTCCGGCCGGCCGCGCGGGCACCGGGAGCCGCGCTTCGCTCCGGGACGGGAGCACGTCGAACTCGACGCGCTGGGGATATTTGCGGCAGGAGACCTCGAGCACGCCGGACGGGCCGGCCGCGGCCAGCAGCGCCCGGAGGATCGTGTTGCCCACCTCGCGTTCTTCGGCCTCGGCGAGCGGTGCACCCGCGAGGCACTCCTGGACGAATCCCCGGATTCCCGGAACGGCGGACGGGCGGGCGGGAAAGATCTTCGTGATGATTTCGACCGGCACGACCTCGATCGATTTGCCGGCCGACCGGCCCGCCGATTCCACCACGATCATTGTCCCTTCCGCCGAACGTCCAGTGTAGTCGGCGACGCGATTTCCGGCTGCCCCTCCGGACGCGGCCGGTATTGTCCGCCGTTCGCGAGCAGCTGTGTCCGGAACGCCGGCACGGCAGTCTTGCCGCTGTCGCCGGACGGGTCTACGGTGGGCGTCGCGCGCGGCCCTCGGCCGCGGGGAAGGGTGCCGTCGATGGCCAGGGCTCCGCAGACCGGTAATGGCCCGGCGGACGAATCCGAGAACAACTCACCGACTGTCCATATTCTGTGGATGAATGGCGGGCTCAGCTGTGACGGTGAATCGGTCGCGCTGACCGCGGCCACCCAGCCGAGTATCGAAGAGATCATTCTCGGCGGTCTCCCCGGGCTGCCCGAGGTCGCCATGCACTGGCCGTTCCTCGATTTCCACAGCGGGCCCGACGGGGGTTCCGGCAGCTTCATCGAATGGTGGCACCGCGCGGACCGCGGCGAGCTCGAGCCGTTCATCCTGATCGTCGAGGGTTCGATCGCGGACGAGACGAACAAGGCCGAGGGCTACTGGAGCGGGTTCGGCACCGACCCCGCGACCGGTCAGCCCGTGACGGCGAGCGAGTGGCTCGACCGGCTGGCCCCCAAGGCGATGGCGATCCTGGCCGTCGGCACCTGCGCGAGCTACGGCGGCGTGCACGCCATGGCCGGCAACCCCACCGGCGCCATGGGCGTGCCCGAGTACCTCGGCCGGGACTGGCGGTCGTGGGCCGGGCTGCCCATCGTGTGCGTGCCGGGGTGCCCGGTCCAGCCGGACAACCTCTCGGAGACCATCCTGCACCTGCTGTTCCAGGTGGCCGGGCGGGCACCGCAGATCGACGTCGACGAGGCACTGCGGCCGAAGTGGCTGTTCTCCAACACCGTCCACGAAGGGTGCGACCGGGCCGGGTACTACGAGCAGGACGAGTTCGCCGACCAGCACGGTTCGCCCCAGTGCCTGGTCAAGCTGGGGTGCTGGGGCCAGGTGGTCAAGTGCAACGTGCCCAAGCGGGGCTGGATCAACGGCGTCGGCGGGTGCCCGAACGTCGGGGGCATCTGCATCGGCTGCACCATGCCGGGGTTCCCGGACAAGTTCATGCCGTTCATGGAGGACCCGGCCGCCGCCGGCGGCCCGACGGCCACGAGCAGCGTGTCCGGCTCCGCGATCCGCATCCTGCGGGAGATCCGCACGGCGGCGGACCGGTGAGCGTGCCCGCCGGCCCCGCCGAACGTCTCGGGACAGTTCTGGGCGCCCTGCTCGCCGGTCCGGGCCGCCGGCCCGCCGAAGAGATCGTCCGGCAGCTGACGGACCTCTACGGCGAAGGCCTGACCCGGATCGTCGGCACGCTGCGCGAGCACGCCCCGGCGTCGGTCGGGGCGATCGCCGCCGACGACGTCGTCGGGGACCTGCTGGCGTTGCACGACCTGCACCCCCTCGACACGCCGGCGCGAGTCCGGCGGGCCCTGGACCGGATCCGCCCGCAGGTGGGCGTGGTCGGGTATCTGGGCACCGAAGACGGCGTGGTCCGGCTGAGCCTCGGCGCGAGCCGGGGCTGCTCGTCCGCGGCCCGCGCGACGGTTGAAAACGCGGTCCGGGACGCCGCTCCGGAGCTCACCGGCGTCGAGATCGTCGCCGCCCCGGTGCTGTACCGGATCGGGATGGGACCGGAAGGGAGAGCGTCGTGAGTGTCGACACCGGATCCAGGCCTCCCGCGGCCGCCCGGGACCGGCGTTTCGCGCGGCAGGAGCGGTGCGAGCTCTGCGGGACGCCGGTGGCCGCACGGCACGGCCACCTGGTCGACACCGGCCGCCGCGGCCTGCTGTGCGCGTGCCGCGCGTGCTTCCTGCTGTGCCCGGCCGGGAAAACGCGGTACCGCGCGGTGCCGGAGCGCTACCTGTGGGACCCCCGGCGCCCGATCGCCCGCCTCGACTGGCGCGAGCTCGGGATCCCCGCGCGTTTCGCGTTCTTCGTGCACTGCGGCACCCGTGTCACCGCGTTCCAGCCCGGACCGGCCGGGATGGTCGAGACGACCCTTCCGCCCGGCCTCTGGGCGGAACTCGCCGCGGCGCACCCGCTGCTGGCCACGGCCGAGCCGGACGTCGAAGCGATCGTGTTCCGCGGGCGTGCGTGCGGCACGGACTGCTTCCTCGTGCCCGTCGACGTCTGCTACCGGCTGGCCGGCGCGGTCCGCCGGTACTGGACCGGCGGCGACGGCGGTCCCGAGCTGCACGAACGCGTCGGCGAGCTGTTCGCGGAGATCGAACAGCGGGCACAGCCCCTGTGGTAGCCGTCCTAGCCGGATGGGGTGACTCCGGCGCAGACTGAGCGCGTGCGGGTCGCGGTCCGGGTCGTCGGGGTGGTTCAGGGCGTGGGGTTCCGGCCCTTCGTCCACCAGCTCGCGGTGCGGCTCGGGCTCAGGGGGTTCGTCGGGAACGACGTGCACGGTGTCTTCGCCGAGGTCGAAGGGGCGCCGTCGGGGGTCGACCGCTTCGTCGGCGCGCTCGAGGCCGAAGCGCCGCCCTTGGCCCGGGTCGACGACGTGCAGGTGCGGGAGATCCCCGCCGTGGGCGGGGCCGGGTTCCGGATCGTCGAAAGCCCTCGGGCCGGCGGTGCAGACACGTTGATCTCCGCCGATTCGGCCACCTGTGACGACTGCCTCCGCGAACTCGCCGATCCCGCGGACCGGCGGTTCCGGTACCCCTTCGTCAACTGCACGAACTGCGGCCCGCGGTTCACCATCGTCCGGGGCGTGCCCTACGACCGGCCGCTCACCACCATGGCCGCCTTCGCGATGTGCGCCGAGTGCAAGCAGGAGTACGAGGACCCGGCCGACCGGCGGTTCCACGCCCAGCCCGTCTGCTGCCCGGCCTGCGGGCCCACGTTGCGGTTCGAGCCCGGTGGCGGGGAGCCGATCGCGGCGACCGCCGAAGCCCTGCGCGACGGCGCGATCGTGGCCGTGAAGGGGCTGGGTGGCTACCACCTCGCCGTCGGCGCCCGGCACGAGGAAGCCGCGCGACGGCTCCGGCAGCGCAAGCACCGCGAGGACAAGCCGTTCGCCGTCATGGTCGCCGACCTGGCGCAGGCCCGGGAACTGGCCGACGTCGACGCGGCGGCCGAAGAGGCGCTCAGCGGCCGGCGACGGCCCATCGTGCTGCTGCCGAAGAAGGCGGACCTCGCGGCCGCCGTCGCACCCGGGAACCGGCGGATCGGGCTCATGCTGCCCTACACCCCGCTGCACCACCTGCTGCTGGCGCGGACCGGCCCGATCGTGCTGACCAGCGCGAACGTCTCCGACGAGCCCATCGTGTACCGCGACGAAGACCTCGGCCGCCTGGCACACATCGCCGACGCGTTCCTGACCCACGACCGGCCGATCCACGTCCGCACCGACGACTCCGTGGTGCGCATCGTCGGGAAGAAACCCCAGCTCCAACGGCGTTCGCGAGGCTACGCGCCCGAGCCCGTCACCCTGAAACACCCGGCGCGGAAGCACCTCCTGGGCTGCGGCGCCGAACTCAAGAACACGTTCTGCCTCGCCAAGGGCCGCCACGCCTTCGTCTCGCACCACATCGGCGACCTCGAAAACTACGAGACGCTGACGGCGTTCACCGAGGGGATCGAGCACTTCAAGCACCTCTTCGCCGTCGACCCGGTGCTCGTCGCGCACGACCTGCACCCCGAGTACCTGTCCACGAAATACGCCCAGGAGCTGGACGTCGAGCTGCTCGGCGTCCAGCACCACCACGCCCACATCGCCGCGTGCCTGGCCGACAACGGCGAGGACGGCCCGGTCCTCGGCGTCGCCTTCGACGGCACCGGCTTCGGCCCCGACGGCACCGTCTGGGGCGGTGAGTTCCTCCTCGCCGACCTCGCGAGTTATCGGCGGCTGAGCCACCTCCGGCCGGTCGCCATGCCCGGGGGAGTCATGGCCATCCGGCAGCCGTGGCGGATGGCCGCGTCCTATGTGGACGAACTCGGCCGGCCCGCGCGGGAAGACGTCGTGCGGCTCAAGCGCAGCGGCCTCAACTCACCCCTGACGTCCAGTGCCGGACGGCTCTTCGACGCCGCGGCCGCGCTGCTCGGCGTCCGCGACAGCATCACCTACGAAGGCCAGGCGGCCATCGAGCTGGAACAGCTGGCCGATCCCGCCGAGAAGTCCGCCTACCGGGCCCGCATCGACGACGTCGTCCACGGCGAGGACCTCATCGCCGCTCTCCTGGACGACTCCGGCACGAGGGCGCGGAAAGCCGCGCGGTTCCACAACGGCGTCGCCGACGCGATCGTGCGGACCTGCGACCGCTTCCGCGACCACAGCACGACGGTTGCCCTCTCCGGTGGCGTCTTCCAGAACGTCCTGCTGCTCGACCGGACCGTGGAAGGCCTGGAGCAGCGCGGCTTCCGCGTGCTCACCCACCGGAACGTGCCCACCAACGACGGCGGGATCAGCTTCGGTCAGGTCGCCGTAGCCAGCCGTACCACTCGGTGAGGCCGTCACCGCGGGTCGCGCTGACCTGGAGCAGCGTCGCCGACGAGTTCACGCGCCGGACGTCCCGCTCGAACTCCTCGACGTCGAAGTCGACGTAGGGCAGCAGGTCGACCTTGTTCAGCAGAACGAGATCCGTCGCGGCGAACATGTGCGGGTACTTCAGCGGCTTCCCCGGCCCCTCGGTCACCGACAGGACCACGACCCGCGCCGCCTCGCCGAGGTCGAACAACGCCGGGCAGACCAGGTTGCCGACGTTCTCGATGAACAGCGTCGAGCCGTGCGCGGGCGACAGCGAATGCAGCGCCCGATGCAGCATCGACGCGTCCAGGTGACAGCCGGCGCCGGTGTTGATCTGCACCACCGGCGCGCCGGTGGCCTTGATCCGCTCGGCGTCCAGCAGCGTCTCCTGGTCGCCCTCGATCACCGCACAGGGCACGCCGAGGTCCCGGATGGTCCGCTCCAGCAGTGTCGTCTTGCCGGCGCCGGGCGAGCTCATCAGGTTGATCGCGAAGACACCCGAGTCACATAGGTGCGCGCGGTTGTGCGACGCGAGTTCGTCGTTCTTGGCCAGGATGTCCTGCTCCATGACCACCGTGTGGGCGTGGTCGGTGATCCGGACGGCCGAATCCGAGCAGCCGCAGGTGTCACACATGGCTGACCTCCACCGAGGTGATGCGCAGTTCGCGCCCGGCGAGCACCGCGACGTCGGCGCTGCCGCAGGGACACAGCAGGAGGAAATCGTCGAGGGCGAACTCGTCGCCGCAGTCGCGGCAGCGCGCCCGCCCGGACGGTTCGGCGATGTCCAGCCGGGCGCCTTCGAGCGACGTCCCCGTGCAGAGGACGTCGAAGCAGAACCGGACGCTGTCCGGCACCACGCCGGACAGCCGCCCGATCTCCAGCCGCACGCTCGTCACCGTCGCGTCGCCCAGCTTGGCGACGATCGCGTCGACGACCGACTGCGTGATCGCCATTTCGTGCATTTCAGCAGATCCTCGGCAGGGGGTCCCCGACCAGCAGGTCCACGATCCGGGTGCCGCCGAACGCGGTGTTCAGCAGCACGATCCCGGGCGGGTCGCCGGCGATCCGCCCGATCACGGCGGCGTCCGCCCCGAGCGGGTGCGCGCGCAACGCGGCCAGCGCGTCTTCGGTTTGCGAGCCGTCGACGACGACCACGATCCGGCCTTCGCAGGCGACGTACAGCGGGTCGATGCCGAGCAGTTCCGACGCGCCGCGGACCTCCTCCCGGACCGGGACGGCCTTCTCGTCGACGACCACGGCGACCTCCGCGGCCTTCGCGATTTCGTTGAGGATCGTCGCGACGCCGCCGCGGGTCGCGTCCCGCATCGCGCGCACGCCGGGCACCGCGGCCAGCAGCCCGGCCACCAGCTCGTGCACCGGCGCGGTGTCGGACGCCAGGTCGGCGTCGATGTCGAGCTCGCCGCGGGCCAGCATGATCGTGACGCCGTGGTCGCCGATCGGCCCGGAGACGAGGACGGCGTCTCCGGGCTTCACGGTGGCGACGCCGAGCCCGGTGCGCGTGAGCACCCCGACCCCGGCGGTGTTGATGTAGACGCCGTCGGCCTTGCCGCGCTGGACGACCTTCGTGTCGCCGGTGACGATCTGCACACCGGCCGCTTCGACGGCCGTCTTCATCGAGTCGACGATCTTCAGCAGGTCCTCGACGGGAAAGCCCTCCTCGAGGATGAACCCGGCGGTCAGGTACAGCGGCCGAGCGCCGGAGACGGCGAGGTCGTTGACCGTGCCGTTGACCGCCAGGTCGCCGATGTTCCCACCAGGGAAGAACAGCGGCGAGACGACGTAGGAGTCGGTCGTCAGGGCCAGCCGGGCGTCGCCGATGGTCAGCGACGCCGCGTCCTCCAGCGGCTCGAGCAGCGGGTTGCGGAACGCGTCGAGGAACACGGCCTCGATGAGCGTGTGCGTCGACTTGCCGCCCGCGCCGTGGGACAGCGTGATGCGCTCTTCCCGCACCTTCGCGCGCCGGCGCCGGGCCCGCTCGATGCGGTCGAGGACCTGCTGCTCGCGTTCGGTGGTCGTCATGCGCGGCTCGCCTCCCGGACGCGCTGGCGGCTGAACCGGCCGAAGTTGTAGTACGCCGCGCAGGCGCCTTCGGGGGAGACCATGCACGTCCCGATCGGCGTCTCCGGGGTGCACGCGGTGCCGAACACCTTGCACTCCCACGGCTTCAGCACGCCCTTGAGCACTTCACCGCACTGGCACGCCTTCGGGTCGGCGACGCGCAGGCCGGGGATCTCGAAGATCCGTTCGGCGTCGAACTGCGCGTACTTCTCGCGGATCGCCATCGCCGAGTGCGTGATGAACCCGAGGCCGCGCCACTCGAAGTACGGCCGCAGCTGCATCACCTCGTTGATCACCTGCAACGCCCTGAGGTTGCCGTTCCAGGGGACCACCCGGGAGTACTGGTTCTCGACCTCCGACCGGTTTTCCGACAGCTGGACCATCAACATGTAGATCGACTGCAGGATGTCCAAGGGCTCGAACCCGGCGACGACCACGGGCTTGCCGTAGTCGCGCGCGATGAACTCGTACGGACGGCAGCCGATCACCGTGGAGACGTGCCCCGGCCCGATGAAGCCGTCGAGCCGCAGGTCGGGGGAGTCGAGGATGGCCTTGATCGCCGGGATGATCGTGACGTGGTTGCCGAACACCGAGAAGTTCCCGATGCCCTCGGCGGCCGCGCGCAGCAGCGTCATCGCGGTCGACGGCGTGGTCGTCTCGAACCCGATGGCCATGAACACCACGCGCAGGTCCGGGTTCTGCCGCGCGATCTTCAGCGAGTCCAGCGGCGAGTACACCATCCGGATGTTGGTGCCCTCGGCGTTGGAGTCGAAGAAGTTCCCGCCGGACCCGGGCACGCGCATCATGTCGCCGAAGGACGTCATGAGCACGCCGGGCTGCCGGGCGATGTGGATGGCGTCGTCGATGCGGCCCATCGGGATCACGCACACCGGACAGCCCGGTCCGTGCACCAGCGTGATGTTCTCGGGCAGGTAGTCCTCGAGGCCGTGCTTGTAGATGGTGTGCGTGTGCCCGCCGCAGACCTCCATGAACTTGTAGTGGCGGCCCGGCTCGCACAGCGACGTGATCTTCGCGGACAGCGCCCGCGCCTTCTCGGCGTCGCGGAACTCGTCGACGAAACGCATGGCGACTCCTATTCGATCTGGGATTGCAGCAGCGCGGCCATTTCGTCCTCGTACGCCTTCCCGATGCTTTCGAGGAACTCCAGCGCGGCCGCCGCCTCCGCTTCGTCTATTTTGGACAGTGCGAAGCCGACGTGGATGAGGATCCAGTCGCCCGGCTTCGGCGGATCGTCTTCGAGCAGGCCGATGTTGATCTGCCGCTTGACCCCGCTGACCGAGACCTTCGCGAGGTCCGGCCGCTCCTCGCTGATCTCGATGATCTCGCCCGGTATGCCGAGGCACATGGCTCAGACCTCCGTCTTCTCCTGGACCGGCAGCTCGGGGCGGGTGCCCCACACGAGTTCGGTGACGGCGCGGACCGCGGCCGGAACGGCCGCGGCCACTTCGGGGGACAGTCCGATCCCTTCGTCGACACACCCCGGTTCACAGCCGACGATCAGCACCCGGCCCGCGTCCCCGCCGAGCAGCCGCAGCAGCCGGAACACCGCTTCGGGCTGCATGCCGTGCGCGTCGATCGACGCCGTTGCCAGGTCCTCGGTGTCGGCCTCGATGAGCGAGAGCGTGCCGGGTGGCCGTCCGTGCGGTGTCGCATCCAGCAGGATCGTCGTGTCGTAGCCGCCCAGCAGGTCGTAGGCCAGGTGCATGCCGGCGATGCCGTAGTCGGCGATCTGCACCCAGTCCGGCAGGTCGGTGCCCGCCAGCTCCTTGACGACTTCGACGCCGAAACCGTCGTCACCCAGGAAGATGTTGCCGACGCCGGCGACCAGGACTCGTGGCCTCATTCCGCGACCTCCAGGGGCTCGATCTCGTCGGGGGAGAAGTACCGGTAGCGGCCGTGCGAGTGCTGCAGGTCGGCGCCCGGGTCGTCGTCGAGGGTGACCGCGAGGTACTCGACCCCGTCCACATCGGACAGCACGACCCGCACGGTGGCGGTCTTGCCGGCCAGGAACATGTCCTGGGCGTCCGCACCGCGCAGGTCCGGCCGCAGCCGCACCTTCGACCCCGCCGTGACGCGGACGCCGGCGACCACCACCGAAGGCTCGACCGGCCGCAGGGACCGGACCGCGCCGTGCAGCCGCTCCAGCAGCTCGGGCGGCATCGTGTCGACGCGGTCGACGATGGCCGCCGCCCGCGGGTCGGTGGCCCGGGCCTCTCGCTTCTCCTCGTCGGTCAGCGTCATCGTGCGCAGCGTGAGGATCTCGTCGATCTCGGTGCCGTCGAACAGGTCACCCGGGCTTTCCGGCGCGATCGCCGGATCGTCGTAGAGGATGATCGGCGACGCGAGCACCACCGTGCTGCGGGCGGTGTCGCCGATCAGCACCGGCCACAGCCGCTCCTGCCGGCAGGCTTCGACCGCCGGTTTCGCCCACTCCGGCGGGTCCAGCATCGACAGGAAGTGCCCGGTGTCGACGCTGAGCACGAGGTGGGCGGCCAGCAACGCGTGCCGCAGGGCGTGCTCGCGGACGCCGTCGGAGGGCCACGACGTCGTGTTGTGCACCTCGACGCGCAGCCGGGTGCCGCCGAACGGCCCGTCGAGCGGGTCGGCCCTGGCGACGAGGACGCCGGACAGTTCGTCGCGCACGTCGAACGGCCGCTCGGCCGGCAGTGCGGAAAGGGGCAGCTCGAAGTCGATCTCGTGCTCGACGCCTTCGTCCCACGTGGTGTCGTCGACGAGCCGCGGCCGAGCCTGCAGGAATCGCAGCTTGACGTGCAGGATCGTGCGTTCGAGGGGTTCGATGACACACTCGACGCGCGCCGACGCGTGCTCGCCGATCTCGGCCGACGCGTACGACGGCGGCACGAGCACGCCCCACTGCCAGCGCACGCGGTTCTTGCCCGCCGACGCCCGGTACGGGTAGAGGAGGTAGCCCTCGTAGAGCACGGCGTCCCCGACCGCGCGGGCCTGGTCCATGACGTTCACGGCCCACCGGCCAGCAGCTGCTCGATCGCGGCTTCCCAGGTCGGGATGGCGTGCTCCGCCTTGTACTTGAGCAGGGCGTCGAGCGTTTCGTGCGGCAGCTTGATCCAGCCGGCGTTCGGGAAGTACCGGTCCATCAGCTCGTCCCAGACGGCCACCGGCATCCGGCACTCGGCCTGCGTGTGCCACGGCACCTGCTCGACCCAGAACCCCGGCCCGCCCTTGCCGAACACCGTCCCGCTGAACAGCAGCACCATCGGCACGACGCCGTCGGCCAGCGCGTGGAAGTACTTGCCGGCCGCGACCTCCAGGTCGTAGGTGCACGGCACTTCGGCGTCGACCTCGGTGGCGCCGGCGAACCCGGGCACGGTCACCGACACGGACGTGAACTGGAACGGCTTCAGCGTTTCGCCCCACCGGGACCGCTCGCCGAAGAGGTGGGTGAGCAGCTCCGACTCGTCGTCGCTGTACCGGCGGCGCTGCGGCTCGATGCGGATCTGGACGCGCAGCACCATCGCGTGCACGGGCTGCCCGGTCAGCTCGGAGATCCGCAGCTTGAACGCCAGCGTCGGCGACGCGGCGTACTTCAGCGGCCGGACGTCGATGCAGTCGAAGGTCAGCTCAGTCATCGGCCACGACCTCGCTGCGCGCCCGCAGGCGCGCGAAGAACCCGTCGATCGCCTCGTGCGCCTCGGTGCCGCCGTCGAAGCCCCGCCACGTCGTCCGGACGAGCCCGACCAGCTCGTAGCAGACGTCGATCGGCACCAGGAAGCACTCGAAACCCAGGTCGAGCTGGTTCAGCAGCAGGGCCTCGACGTCGTCGGCGATGTCGGCGAACGCCGGCGTGCCCGCCAGCAGCTCGTCCCACGTGCCCAGCGGCAGCAGCGACTCGGTCGCCCCCGCCGGGCTCGGGTAGAACGCGACCGGGCGGTCCTGCGCCGAATTGCGGAACAGGAACGCCGTCTTCACCGGGATCCCGGCCGACTCCCACAGCGCCGTCCCCGGCCCGAACCGGGGAGCGTGCCGGAACCGGTCCGGCACCGCCCGGTGCCGCTTCCCGCCCGCCCCGCGGTGGGTGAAGAGCAGGTAGCAGCCCCGGCAGGTGCACAGGATCGTCCGGGATTCGAGGTCGATGACGTGCCCGTGCTCCGCGCCGATCGGTTCCGCGCACATCTCGCACTTCTCGCCCGGCGCGGCGCGCGGGGCGGGGGTGCGGAACCTGCGCAGGCCGCCGGTCACGGAACCTCCACGGGGCAGGGCACCAGCGGCAGCAGCGTCCGGCCACCCGGACCGATCTCCTCCGGCACGACCCCTTCGACGACGACGTCGGAGATCTCCGGCGCCGCCTCCCGGACCACGCGCTCGATGGCGTACTTCGCGGTGACCGTCGAAGACGGGCAGCCGTCGCAGGTGCCCTGCAGCCGCAGCCGCAGGACGCCGTCGTCGATCCCGACGAACTCGACGTCGCCGGCGTGCGAGCCCAGGTACGGCCGGACCTTGTCGAGCGCCTCGGTGACCCGCTCGTGCGTCGACCTGGGGTGCAGGTCGTGCAGCACGAGCAGGCCGCGGACGAGCTCGTCCTCGGCGAGGCGGTCGAGCAAGGGCCGCTCGACGAGCTCCACGATCCGGGCCAGGCCGGCGCCGTAGAACTCGATCAGCGTGTGGACGAGGTCCTCGGCGAGCTCGGCGTCGGCACCGTCGAACTCGCCCAGCAGCTGCTCGATGCGCTCGCCGACCCGGTCGACGTCGGTCATCAGCCGAGCTCCCCGCCGAACGCGTGCGGGGTGTGCAGCCGCTCGATGACCTTGCCCTTGCCGGTGTACATGTGGACGCCGCAGGGCAGGCACGGGTCGAAGCTGCGGACCGCGCGCATGATGTCGATGCCCTTGAAGTTCTCCTGCGTGTTCTCCTCGAAGATCGGCGTGTTCTGCACGGCGTCCTCGTACGGCCCCGGCGTGCCGAAGCTGTCGCGCACGCTGCCGTTCCACGGCGTCGGCGGGTACGGGTGGTAGTTCGCGATCTTGCCGCCCTTGATCACCATGTGGTGCGACAGCACACCGCGGACGGCCTCGGTGAAGCCGCAGCTGACGCCTTCGTCCGGGACCTTGAACGGCTCCCACGTCTTGGTGCGGCCCTGGCGGACCTCACCGAGGGCCTGCTCGCCGAAGTGCAGCGCCATCGCGGCCGCGTACGCCTGGAAGTACGTCCGGGCGCGGTTGCGCTCGAGGGCGTTGCTCCACTGCGGGATCTTCCACTCGAAGTTCGCTTCGGGCTTGGTCGCCGTGCGCGGCAGGGTGATCGTGACGCTGTGCCCGGTCGACTTGACGTAGGGCGTGTCGACCAGCCCGGCGAGCGCGGTCACCCACAGGCGCGCGATCGGGCCGCCGCCGGTGTCGAGGGCCAGGTGGTCGGTGCCGTCGAACCAGCGCGGCGACATCGTCCACGAGTACTTGCCGTCGAAGTCGCGCTTGGCCGGGCGCGGGATGGTGTGCTGGTTCCACGGGTGGCGCTGGTCGACCGGGTTGCCCAGCGGGTCCTGGGTGACGAACATCGGCTGGTCGGCCCAGTCTTCGTAGAACGAGCTGCCGAGCAGGATCCGGATGCCGAGGTTGATGTCGAGCAGGCTGGTCGTGACCAGCTTGCCGTCGACGACCACGCCGGGGGTCACGAACATCTTGCGGCCCCAGGACTCCATGTTCTCGTAGCTGAAGTCGCAGTACTCCGGGTTGTTCAGGCTGCCCCAGCAACCGAGCAGGACCCGCCGCCGGCCGACCTCTTCGTAGCCGGGCAGGGCTTCGTAGAAGAAGTCGAACAGGTCGTCGTGCATCGGCAGGCAGCGCTTCATGAACTCGACGTAGCGCATCAGCCGGGTCAGGTAGTCGGTGAACAGCTGCACGGTGGCGACCGTGCCGACGCCGCCCGGGTACAAAGTGGACGGATGGACGTGCCTGCCTTCCATGAGGCAGAACATCTCCCGCGTGCTGCGGCTGACCTGCAGGGCCTCGCGGTAGAACTCGCCCTCCAGCGGGTTCAGCGAGCGCATGATGTCGCCGATGGTCTTGTACCCGTGGTCACGCGCGTGCGGTGCCTCGGTGCGGTTGGCCTGCTCCAGGACACCGGGGTTGGTCTCGGCGACCATCTTCTCGCAGTAGTCGACCCCGACCAGGTTCTCCTGGAAGATGTTGTGATCGAACATGTACTCGGCGGCCTCGCCGAGGTTGAGGATCCACTCGCCGAGGTGCGGCGGGCGGACGCCGTAGGCCATGTTCTGCGCGTACACCGAGCAGGTCGCGTGGTTGTCGCCGCAGATCCCGCAGATCCGGCTGGTGATGAAGTGCGCGTCGCGCGGGTCCTTGCCCTTCATGAAGATGCTGTAGCCGCGGAACACCGACGACGTGCTGTGGCACTCGACGACCCGCTTGGCGGCCCAGTCGATCTTCGTGTAGATACCGAGGCTGCCGACGATCCGGGTGATCGGGTCCCACGCCATTTCGACGAGGTCGGTCCGGCCCTTGGTGCTGATGCCCTTGTCGGTCTGCGTCTCCGTCATGTCCCGACCCCTTTCAGCGCCACGAAGACTGGTAGCCGGTCTTGAGCTTCTTGCCCGTGTGCCGCCACTTGGGCTCCTTGTCGAGCTTGCGCTCGGTGATCTTCCGCAGCCGCCGGATCACCGACCCGTAGGCTCCGCTGGCGAACGACGACACCTGCGCGCCCGGCGGCTCGTCCATGAACGGCATGAACTTGTCCGGGAAGCCCGGCATGGTGCAGCCGATGCAGATGCCGCCGACGTTCGGGCAGCCGCCGACGCCGTTGATCCAGCCGCGCTTGGGCACGTTGCACTTGACGACCGGGCCCCAGCAGCCCAGCTTGACCAGGCACTTGGGGGAGTCGTAGGCGTCGGCGAACTGGCCCTGCTCGTAGTAGCCGCCGCGGTCGCAGCCTTCGTGCACGGTCGCGCCGAAGAGCCACTGCGGCCGCAGGTGGTCGTCGAGCGGGATCATCGGCGCCTGTCCGGCGGCCTGGTAGAGCAGGTAGGTGATGGTCTCGGACAGGTTGTCCGGGTGGGTCGGGCAGCCGGGCACGCAGACGATCGGGATGCCGGCGCCGGACTTCCAGTCCCAGCCCAGGTAGTCGGGCACGCCCATCGCGCCGGTCGGGTTGCCCTCCATCGCGTGGATGCCGCCGTAGGTGGCGCAGGTGCCGACGGCCAGGACGGCCAGCGCCTTGGGCGTCAGGCGGTCCAGCCACTCGCTGGTCGTCATCGGCTGGCCGGTCTCGGGGTTGTTCCCGAACCCGCACCAGTAGCCCTCTTCCTTGATCGCCTCGTTCGGGATCGAGCCTTCGATGACCAGCACGAACGGTTCCAGCTCACCGCGGTCGGCTTTGTAGAACCACTCGATGAACGTGTCGGCCCCCTTGTCGGGGCCGCATTCGAAGTCGATCAGCGGCCAGTGGACCGCGATCTTGGGCAGGCCGGGCAAAGCGCCGAGGACGATTTCCTCGATGCTCGGTTGCGTGGCGGCCGTCAGCGCGACGGAATCGCCGTCGCAGGACAGACCGGCGTTGATCCAGAGGATGTGGATGGGCTGTACTTCGGTCTCGGTCTGTGTCACGGCTGATCAACCCCGAGTTCGTCGAGTGCGCCGAGGGTCAGCTCCCACAGCGCGTGGTAAAGGGTCGTCTGGGCTTCCTGGATGCGGTGCACGGACGGTGACGGGACGACGAAGAGGTGGTCGATGCTGTCCAGCTCGGCCATCTTCCCGCCGTCGTAGCCGGCGATGCCGACGGTCACCAGGCCGCGCCGGGCGGCTTCGTCGAAGGCGCGCACCAGGTTCGCGGAGTTCCCGCTGGTGGACAGGCCCACCGCGATGTCGCCGGGCCGCCCGAACGCGCCGATCTGCCGGGCGAACACGACGTCGAACCCGATGTCGTTGGACAGGGCGGTCACCACGGCGATGTCGTTCGTCAGCCCGAAGGCGGGCAACGGCCGCGCGTCGCCGGCCGGGCTCAGGAACAGGCTGGCCAGGTCCTGCGCGTCGGTCGAGCTGCCGCCGTTGCCGAAGGCGAGCAGCCGGCCGCCGGCGGCGAACGCGCGCGCGAGGTCCTGCGCACACGCGAACAGGCGGTCGCGGTCGGCCGCGAGCACGTCGGCCCGCAGCGCGACGATCTCGTGCACTTTGTCCACAGTGGACTGATCGACCTGGCGGAGGACGGCGTCGAGGTCGCTTTTCCCCGAGTACAGGAACGGGTACAGCGCTTCGAGACCGTCCGCGCCCACGGGGGACTGTTCCCGTGTCATCGCGAGTCAACTCCTCGGCTGGGGGTTCTCCAAGCGGGCGATGGCTTCCCCGGCGTGCACCAGGACCCGGTCGCCGACGCCGGCCGAGACCAGCGCGACGCTCACTTCTTCCCGGCCCGAGCCGGTGTCCACGACGGCGAACCCGAGGTCCAGGAGTTCGACGACGGTCACTTCGACCGCGGTGTCGGAGCAGGTGATGCACACCCCGTCGTGGCAGACGGGGCCGGCTGCTCTGTCGGCGTCACCGGCGCTCACGACGCCACCTCCGAAGTCAGCGCACCGGGGTGTTCGAAGAAGACGTGCACCAGCTCCCACAACACGTGGTAGGTGGTCACGTGCACCTCCTTGACGATCCGCGGGTCGGCCGAGCGGGCGACGAAGACGTGGTCCAGCCCCGTAGTCGCGGCGATCGCGCCACCGTTACGACCGGTGAGCGCGACGGTGAGCATCCCGAGGTCGCGGGCCGTCTCGAGCGCCCGGCGGACGTTGGCGCACTCGCCGTCGGCCGAAATGCCCAGAGCGATGTCGGCCGGTTCCCCGATGATCCGCAGCTGGTGGGCGAAGACGTCTTCGAGGCCGACGCGGTTGGCGACGCCGGTGACGGTCGCGACGTCGGCGGTCAGCGAAAGCGCGGGCAGCGCATGCTTGCCGACGATCACCGGGTGGACGAACTCGACCGCCACGTGCTGGGCATCGGTGCTGGGCCCGCCGTTCCCGAACACCACGAGCTTGCCCCCGAGCTGGAACCGGCGCGCCATGCCGTGACACGCCGCGGCGACCGTCCCGGCGTCCTCGGCCAGGGCGAGCACCGGCGCCTTCCGGCGCTCGAAGAGGGCGTCGACGGAGTCCGGGTGATTCGGTGACCACGGCATCGCGGTACTTCCTCCGGGCTGCTGCTCGGTGGTGGAGCCCACCTCAGGCTAGAGCTGTGAGCTGAATCACACAATAGAACGATAGGTCGGAAATGCTGCACTCGGTCGTCCCGGCCGTGCTCCGGCCGGGCGAGCGCCTGTTCGGCCTCATGGCCGGACCCGCGCGAAGGCTGTCCGTGGGCTGAACGTGCCCTGGTCGTGCAGGCACCGGCGGATCGGAGATTCATTCACCGGCTGGCTTGGCATGCGGGGATGTTCCCCGGCGTGGTTGCAGGTTGATGTCGCCTCCGGCCACCACGTTGTCCGTTGTGATATCGCCGTGAATGTGACCCAGCTGGATGGCCGTGCCGATAGTGAGGCCGGTGATCACATTGGTCAGGGGCCCCACTGATGGTTGCACCGCATTGAGTGCTGGGCGAAAGCAAGGATGGATGCAGAACAAATACTCATGCGGTTGTATCGATGTCTCCGTCGTTCCGGCGTAGACGAAGCCTGATCCCCGGTGGACTCCCAGGAAGCCGACCGAAAACAACAGTTCGATAATCACGTCGGAATCGAGAAGTTGCAAATACTGCCCGTTGCGTCTTTTCAAGTCTCTCAAGAACGGCTGGAAGAGCCGTGCGATGTCGGTGCGAGAAAGCTCGTGCCCGGAGTCTCGGAAGATGGACAACAGGGAGCTCAGGAACGGGAATCGGATCCCGTACTCCTTCGCCAGGTCGAGCACTTTCCATCGGGAGAAGACGAGCGTCGCGTCGACGACGTCTGCCTCGGTGATTCGATTGTGGCCGTTGCCGAAAGCCATATCGCGACACTGGTTGAGGAACTGGATCGCGTCGCGAGGGCGCGGAAGGGTGCGCTCGAAAAGGTAGTCCGCGGTCGGCTGGCCAAGGACCTCTTCGGGAAAGATCTCACCCCACAGTTCGTCCGGCGCCAGCTTCCTCCCGAGAGCGGCGCCGGCCCTCGCGATCGCGAGTTCGCGGAGCTGGTGGGTGGTCCAGCTGATCCGGATTTCGTCACTGTGGAACTTGTCCGCGTCGCCGAAGTCGAGCGTGTCGTAGATATCCGAACGCACAAAAGAGACACAGCGCAGCGACTTCCCGTAAGTGAGCGCCACGTGCTTCCCTGCCAGTAACAGCCCTACGACCAGCGCCGCGCTCTCCGGCTCGCCCGACCAGACTTGTTCCAGCTGATCCACCAAAACCAGAAGCGTGCCGTGCTTCTTTGTCCACTCAAGATCGTCGAATGCCTGGCGTACACCCGATTCGACGACCTCCAATTGCCGTGAAGCATGCGCGCCGGCCGGCGCGTTCTTCGCGTCGACAGCCACCCTGACGCCGAAGGCTTCCAGGGAGAACGACGACACAAGCCCTCGGCCGGCGCTGGTGACCCGGTGATAGAAACTCTGGTCGGCGAGTTCATTGTTGTCCCGCAGGAACCGTTCCAGCACTCCGACCGACGAGGGGCGCCGCCGTCGGGTCGCCGCACTGCTTGCGTGCCGGACGAGGAAACGAGCAGCGTGGACCGCGACCACGTACCGCCAGAGCAGAGCCTTGGCAGCGGGGCCGGTAAGTCCTTCCAATGCGAAGCGCCGGAAGGCCTCGCCTGCGGCGTCGTCCGGCGTGATCAAATAGGTTCCGTTCGGTTCTCCGTTGCTCATGGCCAGTCGCATGCAGATCGCGCTCTTGCCAGTTCCCTTGCGGCCGATGATCAGGTTCTTCCGGCCCGCGGTGACTTCCGCGTAGACCGCGGTCGGCACGAAGCCGTTCCGGAGCAATCCGTCCGCCATGTCGTGTTCGGCGTCGTCGCGACCGAAGAACAGGCGCCCCACGACGTCGACATCGTCTGAGATGACGGCATCCTTGACCGCTCCGACAACCTTCACGGCCGCGTAGCTCGGGTGAACCGGGGACACCAGCATGGTGTTGACACCGTCCGCTGAACCCAGGGCGGTGCTTAGGTCGCGGGCGAACACCAAGTTGCGCTCTATCTCGTCCTCCACCGCGAGAGCCGCTCGCACGAGCGTCCGCTCGGTCACCACTCCCGCTGCTGCTTCGGACAGCAGTTGCCGGACCGCGGAGTCGTCCCCGATAACCTCCACGACCAGTTCGCCGACCCGCGCGGCGAGACCGGGAACGGCGTGGTCGCGCTGGGCAGCCCAGGCCGCCACGAGCTCGACAGCTTCTCGCACCGACCCACTCCTCCTGCCGCGTTCCCGATCTCATCCTGTTCAGTCGCTTCGATCACCAAACCTGCTACAACTCATCCAGAAATGCAAAGCTCGAGGTCTGTCCGTGATCATGTTCCGGCGTTGATGATCAAAGACTCCGGTGCGCGTCTCCGAGCCGGCAACTTCTCGTCCGGCTTCAGCCCAGCACCGTGCCCGAATTCGCGGTGTTCCGGGTGCGCTTGCGGGAGAACGCACCCAGGTCGATTTCCAGGCCGGTGTGCGGGGCCCGGAACCGGACGGGCACCGCGTCGTGGTCGGCGCCGTTCTCCACCTTGTTGATCAGCTCCGTCATCAGCTGCCCCACGACCGGCGCGTTCTTGAACTGGTTGCCGCTCGTTCCGATCGCCACGTAAAAACCGTCGAGTTCGGTGCGGTCGTAGATCGGCGTCCAATCGTCGGCGACGTCGTAAACGCCCACCACACCGCGCGCCCGGTTGGGGACCGGCAGATCGGGCAACCGCCGCGCGGCCCGCGTCACCTGGGCCTCGAAGACCGCGGCCGTCGGGTGGATGTCGACGGCGTCCGGGTCGTCGGTCCACTGCAGCGGATCGCACTCCGGTTCCGTTCCGCCGACGAGCAGGCCCCCTCCTGCTTCTGCGCGGAAGTAGGTGCCCAGATCCATGTCCGCCACCACCGGCCCGCCGTACCCCTCCCGGACCGGCACGTGCGCCACTTCCTGCCGCATCGGGCGTATCCCGACCGTGAAATCGGAACCTACGCCGGCCAGGCGATTCAGCGCGCCCGACCACGGTCCGGCCGCGTTGACCACGATGGCGCAGGGAATCCGGGTGCCGTCCGACAGCCGCACCGACGTCACGCGCCCGCCGGACTCTTCCACCGCGGTCACGGTGCTGCGGAAGCGGAACTCCGCGCCGCACGCCGAGGCCGCGGCGGCGAGGTTCACGGCGGCGAGGCCCGGGTCCGAGACGTAACCGGCGTCCGGGGTGTACACGCCGCCGAGCGAGTGTTCCGCGTCCGCCCAGAATTCCTCGTCGTCGAGCCGCTTCGGCGGCCAATAGCGGCCGGTGTCGATACCCGGCACGCGCTCGGCCAAGGTCGCGCTGTCCCATTCCTCGTAGGGAACACCGATTTCGTCGAACAACGGAAGCCATGACTCGCGCGGCGCCGCCTCGACGTCCAGCATGACCAGGCCACTGCGCCGGAACACCGCGAGGTCGCCGACGTCGTGGCCGAGGTGGCCGGCCCAGTCGAGCCAGCCGAAGTGCGCTTCCCACGCCGTCGCCACTCCGGCGGTGGTGGAGAAGTTGAACCGGACGACCGCACTCGAGGCCGAGGTCGACCCCTGGCCGGCTCCGGCGGCCCGATCGAGCACGAGCACCCGGTGCCCCGCCCGCGCGAGCTCGAGGGCGATCGACGATCCGATCACCCCCGCCCCGATCACGACGGCATCGGCGTTCGGGCGCTCACCGGGCACGGCAGGTCCTGAGGTAGCTGAGGAACGAGGCCTGCAGACCGGTCACGTGTGTTTCGCGCAGGACCGCGCTGGTGACCGCTCCGCCGCGGGCGGTCAGGCGGTGCAGGACGGTGGCCGCGTTCTTCGTGAGGTTCTGGTAGACGGGCAGGTCCCCGAGGAGCTCTCGGTCGTTGAGGGTCAGGTGGAGCTGGGCGGCAGGCAGGCTGTCGCCCCGTTCTTCGAGCATGGCGAAGATCTGGCTGTCTTCACCGACCACACCGGGGCTGCCCGCTCCGATGCTCTCGAAGAGTGTGCTGCCGGTGAGCCAGGCGTAGAGGCTGAAGAGCCCGCCGTAGGAGTAGCCGAAGAGGCCGTGGCCGCTCGCGGCGGTGCCGTAGTCGCGTTCGATCCGCGGGTGCAGTTCCCCGGTGAGGAAGCCCAGGAACGCGTCGGCGTGGGTTTCCTTCAATTCGGCGAGGTAGGCGTCGGCTTCCTCCCGGGTCATCGCGCCCGTCCGGATTCCGGCCTCCACGGCGTCGACGAACTCCGGGGCGATGGGCTCGCCGGGCGGCACGAGGTCCCGGTTGCGCAGCCGTGCCCAGTGCTGGGCGTCCTCGCCGGCGTAGCCGACGCTGACCTGGATGTAGGGCCGGATCTGCTGCATGGGGTCTTTCTGGGTGACGATGAGCGGAGCCGTCATGCCCACGGCCCAGTTGCCGTCGAGCACGTACACGGCAGGCGCCTGCGCGGTGGCGGGGTCGTAGCCCGGTGGTGTGGTGACCCAGACGCCGTAGTCGTGACCGCTGCCGGACCGCAGCTCGAAGTAGTCGGTGTCGGCGAGGCAGCCCTGCCACATGGTGCTCATCGGAGGTCCTTCACGATTCGGCCGGCCTGGAGAACGAGGACGGCATTGGCGGGATCAGCGAACAGCTCGGGGTCTTCGACCGGGTTGCCGTTCCACAACACGAGATCGGCCTGCGCGCCGGGGGCGATGACCCCGACCCGGCCGGACAGGCCGAGGATCTCGGCGTTGGTCTTGGTGGCCGCCACGAGGGCTTCCATGGGTGTTTCGAGCTTCGCGCGCAGCCGGAGCTCCTCGCCGCGGCGGCCCTGAGCCGGGCCGATGAGATCGGAACCCAGCCCGATCCGCACTCCGGCCTCCTTGGCGGCCGCGAGCGCCTCGGTCATCCGCTCACGAACCCCCAGCACCCGGTCGCGGGTCGATGGGTCGAGGCCCGCTCCGGCGGTGTCGTGCAGCAGCTGCTCGACGACGGCGAACGTCGGCACGAGGGCCACCCCGTGCGCGGCCATCAGGGCGGCCGTGGATTCGTCGAGGCCGGTGCCGTGCTCGACGCAGCGCGCTCCTGCTTCGACCGCGTTCCGGATGCCCTCGTTGTTGTGGGCGTGCACCGTCACGTAGGTGCCCCGCGCCGCGGCTTCCTGGACCGCGACGGCGATCTCCTCGACGGTGAACTGGGTGTCGGTCAGCCGGTCGTGCGCGCCCACCACCCCGCCGGTCACGCAGAGCTTCAGGAAGGAGGCCCCACGGCGGAAGGCCTCGCGCACGTTGTGCCGCAGCTCGTCGGCGTTGCCGGACATCATGGACAGGGCGCACAGGCCGGGCAGGTGGTGACTGCTCCACAGCTCGGTGGGCTCCCAGTCGGCGCCGTAGTAGCCGTGCCCGCCGATCTGGCACTGGACCGGTCCGCACGACAGCACCCGCGGCCCCCGCACCTTGCCCTTCGCGATCGCGGTGACGAGGCCGCCGTCGACCCCGCCGGTGTCCCGGACGGTGGTGAAGCCGGCGTCGAGGGTCGCGCCGGCCGTGGCGAAGATGTCCGCCGCGAGCTCGGCGGCGGAGATCCGGAACGAGAACTGCGGCTGGATCGGGCTCGACAAGCCCAAGTGGACGTGCGCGTCGATCAGGCCGGGCGTCATCGTCAGACCGGCGGCGTCGAGGCGTTCGCCGCGGGTACCGGAGGCGCCCACCTGGGTGATCAGCCCGTCTTCGATGTCGACGTCGACCTCGACCGGGTCATGACCCGATCCGTCGACGACCGTCGCACCGGCCACTTGAAACCGTCCCACGAGTCGTCCCCTCCGGCTGGCGCATCTCTTTTCCAATGGATAAACTGCGGCGGTGGTCCTGTCAAGCAGCGAACGCAACGGCGACGCCCGCGAGCGACTCCTGGCCCGGCTCCTCGACGCCTTCGAGGGCGCCCTTCCCGCGCCGGAGGTGTCGCTGCGCGAGGTCGCGGCCAGGGCCGAGACCAGCCACGCCCTTCTGCGGTACCACTTCGGGTCACTCCCGGGCGTCTTGGCGGCCATGCTCAAGGCGCAGCGAACCCGCGACAACGAGGCACTGCTGGAGGCTGCCCGCCACGGCACCTTCGACGACCTGGTCGTGGCGATCTGGCGCGCCTACACGAGCCCGGATCAGCTGTCGCGCGTCCGCGGCTTCTTCCACGTCGTAGGACTCGCCGCGTACAACCCGGAGGACTTCCGCGAGTTCATCGACTCACTCGACGACCTGACCAGGATGCTGGCCTCGCTCGCCGAACGCGAAGGGCTCGGCACCGAGGAAGCGCTGAACTCGGCCACTGTCACCGTCGCCGCGATACGTGGCCTGCTCCTGCAGAAGGTTCTGACGCCGGGAGCTCACTCTGAAGACGCGGTCGCCTTGATCCTGCGCATGGGCGGAGACCGATCCGGTTCGAGGACACGACAGGGACGTTCATCCGACCGGTAATGGGCCTCGCGGAGGCAAAATGATCGCGAGAGTGCCGGAGAACTAGTCCGAACGACGCCGTGCAGCCAGGAGTTCCGAGGCGGTCCGGTAGGCGTCTTTGAACATTTCGTGATTCACCCACGGTTTGGTCAACATATGGCTGCGCCAATCCTGGTGCGAGTCCAGCAGTTGATCGACCGAAATGTGCACGTACCGCTGAGTGCAGCGCAGCCCGTCACTGGAGATGACCCACTGCTCGTTGGGCACCTCGATCACCCGTCCCAGCTTCAGCTCGGTCTCGCCGACCTCCGCGGACAACGCGGCAGCCAGGGTGTCCACCAATACCCGGCAGGCAGCTTCGAACTGGGCGTCAGGGCACTCCAATCCTCTGGCCACCACGCCGATCGCTCCACCGTCCGGCCAATCGACCGTGACCACCGGCTTGCCGTCGCGCTGTTCCCGGACGACGCGCACGCCACCGTCGCTCCCAGTCGTCGTGAAGCGCAGCCAACGCGTCGTGCCGGGGAGCCGCACCCGAACTCCGCCGGCATCGATCGAGTTGATCGCGGTGAGTTCGCGGAGCAGCACTTCCAGTCGTTCGGCGGTGGGGGTCCGCGAAGCCTCACGCAGCAGCGCCAAACGCCGATGTTGTCGGTTCAGGAGGCCTTCCCGGGTGACTTCGCCGATGTTGTCGAGGCGGTCCTGCGTTTCCCGCACTTGCGCGCTGACGTCGGCCACGCGCTTCTCCGTGCGGCGCACCCGCTCTTCGATCATGCGAGTCAGCACGATCAGCGGGGCTGCCAGCCCCAGCGTGGTGCCCACCTGCAGCAGCAACCCCGGCACGTACTCCCAGCCTTGAATCAACCACCCCCAAATCACGAGGACCAGCCCGAGCGCGGTAGCGAGGGCAGCTGCGACAACTCTCCGTGACATCGGCAGGCTCCTACGCGCAATTGCCGGGTTGGTGGCTGCAACCCGGCTCCGGAACTGGAAGACTCGACGTTCTTTAGTAGCCGTCCACCTGGCCGGTGTTACGGGGACTGGCAAAGGAGCGACCCTTGAGTGCAGATGTCAAGCGTCCGGTGCGAGTCGTCGGGACACCGGTCGCCTACGGTTTGGAGACGTTCAAGGACAGGACGCTCCAGCAGGAGAAAGTGTTGCGTGCACTCACTGACGGACGGACGAGGTTGGTGACGATCGTCGGGCGGCGCGGTATCGGCAAGAGTGCGCTGGCCGCACGGATCGTCGCGCGAATCGAAGACGATCGCGCTCCCTGGATGATCGCGAACATCAGCAGCCGAACCAGCGGCCTGTCGCTGGAACGCATCTTTCTGGACTGCGCGCGGCTGCTCGGCGGCGAAGCCGAGGAGAACCTGCTGTCCGCGTGGACCGGCTCCCGTGCGGTGGTCGACAAGGTGGCCGAGTTGCTCGACGCGTTCACCGGGCACCGGTGCCTGCTCGTGCTCGACAACCTCGAGGACCGGCTGACGGATGTCGGCGAACCGCTGGACGGAGACCTGCGCGATTTCTTCGAGGCCCTGTTCCGGACTCGCCACCTGGTCCAGGTTCTGGTCACCACGCAGGTGCCGATCGCGCTGCCCCCGGCCGTGCGCCGGTACGAGACCCGGATCTACCTCGATGACGGACTGCCGCCGGGTGACGGCGTCGCCCTCCTCCGCGAACTCGATCGCGACGGGGAGGCCGGGCTGGAAAGAATGTCCGACGCCGAGCTGGCAACAGCCGTCAGCCGGCTGCACGGCGTGCCGCGCGCCATCGAACTGGCCTTCGGGGCGCTGGTCGAGGACTACCTGACCTTGCCGACGCTGCAAAGGCTGCTCGACACCTATGCCACCCGGGGTGACATGGTGAAGAACCTCGCTCAAGAGGGCGTACGCCGGCTGGACGACGAGACGCGGCTCGTCCTGGACGTGCTTGCCGTTTTCGGGCGGCCGACCCCGGTGGAGGCGGTCGCTTCGGTGTTGCGGCCCATCGCCCCCGATCTGGATGTGGCCGCCGCCTTGGCCAGGCTGGCGGCGCGTGGGCGGATGGTGACCGTGGATCGCGTCAATCACTGCTTCCGCTTGCACCCGCTGGACGCGGACCTCGTCTTCTCGGAACTCAGTCCCGACGGGCTGCTCGGCAGGAGGCAGCTCGACCGCCACGTGGCCGACTGGTACGCGTCGACCAAATCGGCTCGTGACGGGTGGCGGACCGCCGACGATGTGCTTCCCCAGCGCCGCGAGTTCGCGCACCGGGTGCGGGCAGGCGATCACGAGGTGGCTGCACAGGTGCTCGCGGAAGTTGACGAGTTCCTGATCTGGCGGGGAGCGGCCGGCGCGGTCGTCGCCATGCATGAACAGCTCCTGGACCGGCTGACCGGCGATATCAAGCTGGGCCACCTGGTCGGATACGGCTTGAGCCTCATGCTGAGCGGCTCGCTGGAGGAAGCCTCCGACATCCTGAGCGCCGCGGTCGAGTTGTCCGAACAGGTCGACGACATCCGTCTGCGGCAGCGGGCGACCTATGCCCTGGGCGATGTGTACCGGCAACTGGGGGAGCTGGACCTCGCCGTAGCGCCACTCACCCGCTCCGAGCGGCTCGCCGAAGAGATCGGGGAGTTCGAGCTGCTGAGCCGGACGCTGCTGAGCCTGAGCCTGACGCACAGCTATCGACGGAACGTGTCCGAGGCACAGCGAGTCGCCGAGCGGATGCGAGTGCACGCCGACAAGGCCGATGACGACGGTGGACGGGCACAGGCACACGACGCTGACGCACTTGCCGCCGTCGTGGCCCAGAACTGGCAGCGGGCCATCGACGCATCCGGACTGGCCTTGGACCACTACGAGAAAGCCGGGATCACCGAGGCACTCGGTTACGCATACAACGTGATGGGTATCGCCCACCTGGCTCTGGGTCAATACGGTGAGGCGGAAGAGAATCTGCTGCGCGGTCATGAGTGCGGGCTCGAGCAGCAGATACCGCGCATCGCCGGGATGTGCCTGTACAACCTCGGGTGGCTCGCCTGGCGGCGCCGTGACCACGCCGCGGCTGCGGCTGCGGCGAGCGACGCGGGGCAGGCGCTCGGCCGGGCGGGCGCACGTGAGCTGGCCGCCATGAACCGGCTTGCCGACGCCGCGCGAGCCATGGTCGCCGGTGACCGGGCGGCAGCGGCAAGCGGCCTCCTGGCCGCCGCAACCAGTTCCCGTGGCAACGCCGACCTGGTCCCGGCGGAGTGGCTGGAAGCCGAAGCGGCCCTGATCGCGGACAACCGGCAGTCCGGAGAAAAATCGGGACAAGGGGCAGAAGACGATGAAAGCTGAGGTGGCCGGCGATTTCGCGACGGCGTTGTCCAGTTTCCGCCGGGGTGACTACGAGGGCGTCATCCGGTGGAGCACGGATTACCTGGGCGCAAGCGATTCGGGTCAAGACGCCGCGATGGAGCTGCGCGTCATTCGCCTGCTGCTGAGCGCTTCGGAAATGTGGTGGCGGGACGCCGTCGTCTCGGATCGCTACGTCCCAGTGCGACAACTGATCGAGCGCGCGGACGAGGCCGCCGCACGCACTGGCGATCCGGCAGACCTGGCGGTGGTCCACTACCTGAGGGGCACGGCGCAGGTCACCGCCGAAAGCCTGACGCAGTCGGTGGCGACCTTGGACGCGGCCGTGGAACTCGCCCGGCGGGCGGGGGATCGGTTCACCGAGCTGGCGGCACTCGCCCGGCTGGGACACCACACCGTGGGGCGGAACCTTGCTCGTGGTCTCAAGCTCCTGCACGAGGCACACGCACTTGCGAAACTGCCCGGGTCTTTCCGTCACCCGGAAGACATCATGCTGTCGGAGGGCATCCGGACCCGGCTCGTCGGGTACATCGGCGTGGCCGAGTTCGACAAAGGCTCGTTCGGCGCAGCCGAATTGCACTTGCGCGAGTCTCTGGACAAGCTGGTCGCTGTCGACGCACGCGCGATGATGTCGAACTACCTCGGTCAGCTGCTCACCGCCGAAGGCCGGTTCGAGGAAGCCGAGGAGGTGCTGCGGGCCGCACTGGCACTGCTCGGCCCCGATTCGCGCGAAAGCGGGCACCAAGGGTACAACTTCGCCCAGCTCGGCAAGCTGTACCTCGAAGCAGGACGGCCGGCGGACGCGGAAGGCCCGTTGGTCGAGGGGTGGCGGCAAGTACGCGCATCCGGGAACGTCTCGCTGCTGCCTCTGGTGCGGAACTTCCTGGCCGAACTGCTGATGGACGAGGAATTCCCGGGACGGGACCTGTCCCGTGCCGCGGCACTGCTGGACGAGACGGTGGCCGAATGTACTCGAACCGGCTTCCAGCGCAGTGAGATAGCCGCCTTGGCTTTGGGCGCACGGGTCGCGGCCGCCCGCGACGACGTGCCAACGGCGCTGGGACTGAGCGAGCGCGCCGTACGCCGGCTGGAGGTCAGCGGCACGATGCCGGCCCTGCGCAAAGAGGAAGTCTATTTGGCGCGACATGACGTGCTGGTCGCGGCGGGGGAGATGAGCGAAGCGCGCAGGTGGCTTGAGCTGGCCCGGAACGAAGTGGACCGCAAGGCGTCGTCCATCGCCGATCTGCGGCGGCGGAAGGTGTTCTTCGAGCGGGTCCGGCTCAACCGGGCAATACGCCGGGCGCACTGACGTTTGCCGTCACCTGGGTGGCGCAGCGGTTGCGCTGGAGGGCTGAATGCCCGGTGAGAGCGTCGATCGCCGTTCGTTCCGGTGATAGCGTCCACGGTCGGTGGGGGAATCCGGCTCTGGGGGCGTTCGTGGTGAAGCAGTGGCTTGTCGTCTTCGTAGTGGTGGCACTCGGGCTGGCCGGGTTTGCTCCGGTGGCCGTGGCGGTCGCGCCCAGCGGGTGCACGACCTCCATCCAGTGGGTGCAGCAGGGGAGCGACTACTTCGACGGGCTCGGCAGCGTGCAGTGCACGAGCGGGCGGTACAAGGCGAAAGAAGTCTGCCTCGACAACCAGACCGGGGCCGGTTACGTCATCTACGGCACCCAGGTCGTGAGCGCGCCCGCGACGGCCACGGTGCTGTGTCGCACCGGGAACTCCGCGCTGTCGGTGTTCGCCGTGACCGATCCGCCGGATGCCGGCCTCACCGGCTGCGTCTCCTGGACCGAGTGGGTCAGCCAGGGCAGCAACCTGTTCCACGGCCGCGGGCAGGCGCAGTGCGACACCGGGCAGTACCGCGTCAAATCGTTGTGCAAGAACGAGCAGACCGGGGACTACTACATCGTGTACGGCACTCAGGCGGTGACCGCGCCGAACGCCGTCTCGATCACCTGCAACACGGGCAACACGGCCCAAATCGTGCAGGCGGTCGCCGATCCGGCGGCCGCGGGACTGGCCGGCTGCATGACGTGGAGCGCCTGGATCGTCCAGGGCAGCACGATGTACTACGGCCGCGGCAGCGCCCAGTGCGACAGCGGCCGGTACCAGGCCCGCCTCGCCTGCCACAACGTCCAGACGGGCCAGGACTACGTGGTGTACGCACCGGTCGTGACGGCGCCGGACACCTCGACCGGCACCTGCCTGCCGGGCAACAGCGTCACCGCCGTGACCACGCAGGCGGCCTGACAACATCCGGTGACGCCGGCCTTAAGCTGGCGGGGTGGATGAGCTGACGCCGCCGCGCGTGCTGGTGATCGAGGACGCCGAAGCGATCCGGGTGCCGGTCGAGTCCGCTTTGGCCGATGCGGGCTTTTCGGTGCGTTCGCGGCCCGACGGTGCGGAGCTGGAAGGGGAGCTGGTCCGGACCCGGCCGGATCTGGTGGTGCTGGACGTCATGCTGCCCGGGCGGGACGGGTTCGAGCTGCTGCGGGTGATCCGGCGGACCTCGGCCGCCGGGGTGGTGATGCTGACGGCGCGGGACGGCGTCGAGGACAGGCTGCGCGGGCTCGGCGAAGGGGCCGACGACTACATCGTGAAGCCGTTCGTGCTCGCCGAACTCGTCGCCCGGGTGACCGCGGTGCTGCGCCGGACCGGGCGGACCCGGCCGGCCGTCGAGGTCGGGGACCTCGTGATCGACGTCGAAGGCGGCCGCGCCCGCTACGGCGACGCTGACGTCGAGCTGACCTCGACCGAGTGGAAGGTGCTGATGTACTTCGCCCAGCACCGCGGCCGGGTGGTGTCCAAGACCCAGGTCCTCACCGCGGTGTGGGGTTACGGCGACTCCGCGCCGAACCTCGTCGAGGTCAACGTCAGCACGCTGCGCCGCAAGCTCGAAGCGCACGGCCCGCGCGTGCTGCACACCGTGCGCGGTCAGGGGTACGTCCTGCGCGGCGAGCCGTGAGTCTGCGGACGGCGTCGCTGCGCCGCCGGGTCACCGTCACCGTGCTGGTGGTGCTGGCGGTGGTGCTGGTCGCCGTCGGCCTGGTGGTGGACGCGGTCTTCCGCGCGCAGGCCGAGCGGGACGTGAACACGGTGCTCACCACCCGGGTCCAGCTCGCGCAGCAGCTGGCCAAGCAGAACGTGTCGCCGCAGACGCTGGTGCGGCGCGTCGAAACCAGGGGCGTGACGGGCTCGTTGTCCCTGCCCGGTGGCGCGTTGTTCGGCACGCCGACGCCGCCGGCCGACGCGCGGATCCGGCTGGTGCGCGCGACGCTGTCCGGGCCGCCGCGGATCAACGGCGCCAAGCTGACGCTCACCGCCGACGAGTCGCTGATCGCGGCCGCCGAGCGGAGCCTGCGGTGGGTGCTGCTCGCCACCGGGCTGGCTGCGCTGGCCGTCGCCGCCGGTGCGCTGCTGCTGGCCGTCCGGTTCGCGCTCGCCCCGCTGGACGTGATGACCCGGCTGGCGCGGTCGATCGTGTCCGGTGAGCGCGGCGGCCGGCTCGCTCCCGAGCGGACGGGAACCGAGCTGGGGCGCGCGGCGGTCGCGTTCGACTCCGCACTGGACGCGCTCGAAGGCGCGGAGGGCGCGGCGCGGGCTTCCGAAGAGCGGACGCGGCGGTTCGTCGCCGACGCGGCCCACGAGCTGCGGACGCCGTTGGCGGGTGTCCAGGCGGCGGCCGAGGCGTTGCTGCAGCAGTCACCGGACACGCCCCACGAGGACCGGGAACGGCTGCAGCTGCTGGTGGTCCGCGAGTCGCAGCGGGCCGGCAGGCTCGTCGCCGACCTGCTGGACCTGGCCCGGCTCGACGCGGGCGCCGAGCTCGAGCGGGCCCCGGTGCCGCTGCGGGAGCTGGCCGAGGCGCAGGCCGAGCAGGTGCGGCTGACCGCGCCGGACGTCGCCGTCGAGGTGACCGGGCCGGACACGACCGTGCTCGGCGACCGGGCCCGGCTGACCCAGATCCTCGCCAACCTGACCGGCAACGCCGTCCGCGCCATGGACGGCCGGGGCACCATCACGCTCGAGATCACCGCGGACGGGGTCACGGTGACCGACACCGGCCCGGGCGTCCCGGGCACGGAACGCGAACGGATCTTCGACCGTCTCGTCCGCCTCGACGCCGCCCGCAGCCAGGCCGGTTCGGGGCTGGGCCTGCCGATCGCCCGGGGTTTCGCCCGGGCGCACGGCGGTGACCTGTGGTGCGAGGCCGCGCCGGGCGGGGGAGCGCGGTTCCGGCTGGCCGGCCTGCCCGCCGTGCCGTGACGCTCAGGCGAACAGGCCGTCCAGGCGGCCGCTGTGCCCGGGCAGGACCTGGCCCGCGTCCGTGCCGAGGACGTTCTCGACGAGCGAGGCGTAGACGTCGCGGAAGTCCGTGGTGAGCTTCAGATCGCCGTCGTCGAGGTCGGTCAGGCTGGGCTCGGCGCCGTGGAAGCCGCCCTTGACCTTCGAGCCGAGGACGAAGACCGGGCCCGCCGTGCCGTGGTCGGTGCCTTGGCTGGCGTTCGCCGTCACGCGGCGGCCGAATTCCGAGTACACCAGCACCGTCGCCTGCTTGCCGCGGTCGGTCTTGGCCAGCCGCTGCACGAACGGCGTGAGCGCGCCGTCCAGCTCGGTCAGCAGCCGCTGCTGGGTGCCGCGTTCGTCGGCGTGGGTGTCGAAGCCGCCCAGCGACACCGAGTACGCCCGGGTCGGCACGCCCGCTTCGAGCAGCCCGGCGACGACGTCGAGCTGAGCGGCCAGCTCGCCCTTGGCCTTCTGCCCGTCCTTCGCCGGCTTGCCGAGCGTTTGCACGGCCCGGTGCAGGTCGGTGACCGATCGAGCGGCGCGCGCCTGCCAGAAACCCTCGCCGGGCTGCGCCGCGCCGAGGCCGGCGAACGCCTTGCCGAGCGCGCCCTCCGGCAGCTTCAGCCCGCCGACCGGCAGCGACGCGGCGGCGGTGCGCTCACCGGCGAGCAGCGGCGGCAGCACCGGGTCGACCGAGACCGCGCGCAGCGGGTCGTCACCGGTGGCGTCGAGCCAGCGGCCGAGCCAGCCGGTCGGCACCGACGTCTCCGGGGAAGCCGTCTGCCAGATCGCCATCGAGCGGAAGTGGCTGTGGTCCGGTTTCGGGTAGCCGACTCCGCGCAGCACGGCGAGCTCCCCGCCGTCCCAAAGGGACTTGAACCCCTTCATGCCGGGGTTCAGTCCCAGCCCCTCGCCCAGGTCGAGGACTTCTTCCGGCCGGTACGCGAGTTCCGGCCGCGCCTTCTGGTAGGCGGGATCGCTCGCCGGGACGACGGTGTTGAGCCCGTCGTTGCCGCCGTAGAGGGTGACGACCACCAGCACGCCGGCGCCGGGGTCGAGGGGGTCGTCCTGCGCGGCCGACATCAGCCGGCCCCAGTCGACCTGCGTGGCGCCGGCGGCCAGGGCCGCGGCGGCCGTCACGCCGGTCGCGGTGAGGAACCTGCGACGGTTCACCTGCTGCACGATCGTCACCCGCTCACTACGTATTCGGGGGCACAAGCGGCCACAGTGGACAGTTGGCGGACGTTGCCGGCCACCCCGGCCAGCGCGCCCCGCGTGCGGTCGGACCAGGCGTCGACGCCGAGCAGGTCACCGATCGCGGCGACCTTGTCCCGCGCCTTCGCCACCGAGCCGAGATCCGCGTGCGCGGCGACCAGCTGCGCGGCGTGCAGCCGCGCCACGCCCGCCGACGTCGTCAGCCACGCCCCGCCCGCGGCCCAGCCCCCGACGCTCGGCGGCTGGAACGGCACCTGGCCCATCCCGCGCAACGCCGCCAGCAGCCGGCCACGGGCCTTTTCGTCGAGCTTCCCCGGCCGGACGCCGAGCGCGCGCAGCAGCCCGGCCAGCCATTCGACCGGTTGCTTGACCAGCGAGGTCCCGCTGTCGTGGAACGCCGCCTCGCCGGTGATGGCGCGCAGCAAGGCGTTGATGTCACGCCGGCTGCCGTAGGCGGCCACGAGCCGGTTGAGCGTGTCCGCCGGTGGCGGGGTCGTGGACACCAGCCGGGCCCAGATCCGCCCGATCACGAACGGGGCCGAATCCGGCCGGCCGAGGACGAGGTCCACGAAGGACTCGGCGTCGAAATCGGCGCTGGCCCCCAGGATCCGCTTGACGCCGTTGTCGTGCCGCTTGGCGACCAGCTGCGCGCTGGTGGCGTCGCGCTTGGCGGTCCAGCCGGTGAGCGCGCGGGCGGCCTCGCGGACGTCGTCCTCGGTGTAGTGCCCGATACCGAGGGTGAACAATTCCATGAATTCCCGCGAGAGGTTCTCGTTCGGCTTGCCGGCCTTGTTGCTGTTGCCGTCGAGCCACAGCAACATCGCCGGGTCGACGACCATCGCGCGGGCCAGGTCGGTGAAGCTGCCGAGCGCGTGGTCGCGCTGGGTCTGGTTCTGCGCGAGCATCAGCCGCGGGCTGCGCACCTTCTGCTCACCGGTGGCGAAGTGTCCGTGCCAGAACCAGGTCAGCCGTTCCACGGACGCGAGGTCGGCGGCCACCATCCGGTCGAGCCACCACCCGGCGGCCTGCGTGGCCTGCGCCTGAACGGCCTTGCGCGCCTGCTGCTTGGCGGCCTGGTCGGCGCTCTTGCCGGGCTTGTCCGGCGGCGGCCCGGGATCGGGCATCGGCGTCGCGGCCGCCCCGAGGTCCGGTCCGCCGCCCAGCAGCCGGTCGCGGGTCTCGGCGAACCCGCGATCGAGATCACCGGCCCGCGGCCCGAAGCCGAGCCGGTCGTGCAGCCGCCGGACGGCGGCTCGTTCGGAGAGCACCACCATGCCGTCGATGCTGCCGCCCGGAACGGCCCGGCGGCGAGGCTGTCAGGGGTTTCTTAAGCCGATCCACAGGCATGCTGTGCGCCGAGGGCGAACTCAGTCACGAGCCCGCGCCTCGTGCTGGCCGCGAAGGACGGCGTAGAGGTGGTCGGGGTCGTGGGTGAAGGGGAATCCCTTGGCGCAGGCCCGTTCGGCGTCCTGCCGGATGCCGCGCAGCGCGCCGGGGGACAGCTCCGGGACGCCCGGGCCTTCGGTGCGCAGCCAGTCGAGCAGGTCGTCCCAGCCCGCCCAGTCGCCGGCCGCCAGCACCGTCCGCACGGTGGCGCGGTCGAATTCTTCGGCGCGCAGGTCGTCGTCGGTCGTCGTGTCGTCCTTTTCGGTCATGGAACGGCCGTACCCGGTGTTCCGGGCGGCAAACGTCCGGGCGGAGGAGGCCGGTTGCCGGGGGCCGGGCCGGGAACCCGGAGTGTTCGCTTCGAGACCCGAGGAAAGGCTCGAGCATGACTGCTCAGCGTGCGCCGGAGGCCCTGGTGGTGGGGCTGCTGACCGATGACGGGTTGCCCGGGCAGCTCGCCGGGAGAATCGCGGACGACCTGCCCGCCCGCCTGGCCCGCGACCTCGGCGAGGAGACGGACTGGCGCGTCGAGCACGAGACGCAGTCCCTCCCGCTGAACGAGGAGGGCGACATCCCCATACTGGACCTGGCGGAGGAGCGCCGGGCCGAACACGGCTGGGACCTGCTGGTGCTGATCACCGACCTGCCGCGGCGAGCCGGGACGGTGCCGATCGCGTCGGACTACAACGGCGACCACGGCGTGGCGATGGTGTCCCTGCCCGCGCTGGGTGCGCTGCGGCTGCGCGGCCGGGCGTCCCGCCTGGTCGTCCACCTGGTCCGGCACCCGGTGGCGCGCCGCTCGGCGAAGGAGGCCGATCCGCCGCGGGGGTTCCTCGACCGGCTGCGGGAGCTGGTGGCGCCGACGCGGCACATCCGCGGCCGCGGCGCCGCCGACGAGCACCTGGCCCTGGTGGGGGTGCGCGGCCGCCTGCGGCTGCTCGCCGGGATGATCCGGGACAACCGCCCGTGGCGGCTGGTGCCCAACCTCGCCGGAGCCACCGCGGCCGCGGCGGGCACCGCCGCGTACGGCATCATCACCACCTCGTTCTGGAAGCTCGCCGAAGCCCTGCCCGAGCTGCGGCTGGCCGGGATCACGGTACTGGCGATCGTGGTCATGTCGGGCTGGCTGATGGTGCACAACCGCCTCTGGGATTCCCCGTCCGGGCACCTCGAACGGCAGAAAGCCGTGCTGTACAACGTCTCGACCGCGCTGACGCTGTCGATCGGCGTCGCCTGCATGTACGCCATCCTCTTCGTGCTGGCGCTGCTGGCGTCGATCGTGCTGATCGAAGGCTCCTACTTCGGCCAGATCCTCGGCCATCCGGCCGGACCGGCTTCGTACCTCAAGCTGGTGTGGCTCGCGACCTCCGTGGGCATCGTCGCCGGGGCGCTGGGTTCGAGCGTCGAAGACGAGGACCGCGTCCGCCGGGCGACCTACAGTCGGCGTGAGCGGGAGCGGCAGCAGCGCAACCGCGAACGCGCCGAGGAAGCCGAAGACGACTGAGCGGTCACCGGGGTCGTCCCCCGGGTCCGGTCACCGGCTCGGCGGTGGCCGGACCCGGGTGCTGTCAGGGCTTCAGGACGACCTTCTCGCAGTTGTCCTGCTTGTTCTTGAACAATTCGAAGCCGCGGCCGGCCTCCTCCAGCGGCAGTGTGTGGGTGATGATCCGGGTCGGGTCGAGCTCGCCGCGTTCGATGCGCTGCAGCAGCGGCTTCATGTAGCGCTGCACGTGGCACTGCCCGGTCCGCAGGGTCAGGGACCGGTTCATCCACGCACCGGCCGGGAACTTGTCCAGCAGACCGCCGTACACCCCGATCACCGAAACCACGCCGCCGCTGCGGCAGGAGAGGATCGCCTGGCGCAACGCGTGCGGGCGGTCGGTCTCCGATCGCACGGCCTGCTTGATCCGGTCGTAGGCGGCGATGTGCGCGCTGCCGTGGGTGGCTTCGAGCCCGACGGCGTCGATGCACTTGTCGGGTCCGCGGCCACCGGTCAGCTCCAGCAGCCGGGACCGGACGTCGACCTCCTCGAAGTTCACCGGGATATGGCCCGCCCGTTCCGCCAGCTCCAGCCGGTACGGCTCCTTGTCGATGGCGATGACCTTCGCGGCGCCCAGGAGCCGGGCGCTGTCCATGGCGAACTGGCCGACCGGGCCGGCGCCCCAGACCGCGACCACGTCGCTGGACCGGATGTCGCACATCTCGGCGCCCATGTAGCCGGTGGGCAGGATGTCGGAGAGGAACAGCACCTGTTCGTCGCTCAGGTCCGACTCGATCTTGATCGGGCCGACGTCGGCGAACGGCACGCGCGCGTACTGCGCCTGCCCACCCGCGAAGCCGCCGGTCAGGTGCGAGTAGCCGAAGATCCCGGCGACCGGGTGACCGAACATCTTCTCGGCGATCCCGGCGTTGGGGTTGGAGTTCTCGCAGCAGGAGTACAGGTCCGCGGCGCAGGCGGCGCACGCGCCGCAGGCGATCGGGAAGGGCACGACGACCCGGTCCCCGGCACGCAGCCGGCCCGGATCGACGCCCGGGCCGACCTCGAGCACTTCGCCCATGAACTCGTGGCCCAGGACGTCGCCGTCCTGCATGGTCGGGACGTACCCGTCGACCAGGTGCAGGTCCGAGCCGCAGATCGCGGTGGAGGTGATCCGGACGATCGCGTCGCGGTGGTTGAGGATCTTCGGGTCCGGGACGTCGCGGACCTCGACCTTGTTGCGGCCCGCCCAGGTGTTCGCCCTCATGCGTCCGGTCCCTTCTCGAGCTCGGCGTCCGACAGCGGTTGCGCGGGACGCTGCGGGAATTCCTCGCGTGCACGCTTGCCCCACGGAGCGCCGTCGGACCGGACGACCTCGCCGGTCTCCAGGACCTGCTTGAGCCGGCGCAGGTCGTCGTCGAGCTGCTGGTGCGGCTCCTCACCGAAGTACTTGGCGACCGCTTTGCCCGCCGCGCCGCCGGGGATCTCGTAGACCAGGACGACGTTGACTTCGGTGCTCTCCCCGTCGGGGGCGGGGGTGAACCAGACGGTGCCGGCGTTGGGCACGGTGGCTTTTCCGGTCGAGCGCCAGGCGATCCGTTCGCCCGGGGTTTCCTCGGTGATTTCCGCGTCCCACTCGACGTCCTTGCCGAAGGGGGCACTGGCGGACCAGTGGCTTGTCCGGTCTCCGGTGGTGCGGACCTGCTCCAGGTGCGCCATGAACGCCGGGAGGTTCTCCAGGTCGCGCCAGAACGCGAAAACGTCCGGCGCGGGTTTGCGAATGGTGGTCGCTGCTGTCAGTTCCACGGCATCTCCTTTGCCTGCGCCCTGTCGCCGGCCAGGTGTGCCATGCCCCGGGGACGCATCCGATCCGGGGCGGCTACCCCTCGGCCCTCCGGCTAACCCACCGATCGGCCCGGGCCGGTGGCCGAGGCCGGCTCCGGGGCGGCGGATGGAAGAGTGACCGGATATGGACGACCTCGTAGGCGTGCTCGGCAGCCGGCCCTGCACCGCTGACGGGCGGGTGAGCATGACGATCTCCGACGGACGCCGGGTACTGGTCGATCCCGGCATGCCCGCCGAAGAGATCGCCCGCCTGCATGGCGTGGACCGGGTGGTCCGCATGCCGGATGTCGCCTTCTGCTCGGCAGTTCACCTGGACGGTCCGCTTGCCGGAGAGCGCGGATACGCCGTCAACGAGCTGGGAAGCCGTGGTACCTCCTTGCTGCCGCCATTCCGCCCCGGCGGACCGGGTGCCGTCTACGAGGTCGTGCGGTTGGCCGACGGCGACCACCCGGCCGGCCTCCGCTTCGTCGGTTACCCCACCGAGCCGACGTCCGAGGGCGGCGGCGGTCATTCCACAGCGGGGTGAATCCGGTTGGTGTGCGGGTGTGGGGTGCCCGAGGGTGGAGGGGTCGGAAGGCCAGTTCCAGAGAAGGGTGAGACGTGGTGTTTGGCCAGGTGAAGCGCTTTGCGCGGTCGTGGTCGGTGGCGGCGGCCGGGATGGCCGCCGTGCTGCTGGTGGGCGGGGCGTCCGCTGCTCAGGCTGTCACTCCCCGGCAGACCGGCCTGCCGCCGGTCGGGGCGGAGATCCCGATGAGCATGCTCGCGATCAACACGCCGCTGCAGATCAGGACCGCGCTGGTCAGCGTGGATTTCCGAGGCGGCATGAAGGTGCGGGTCGAGCAGAACCCGGACGATCCGATCAACAGCAGGCGGCTGCGGATCGTCGGGTTCAGGATGAGCGCCGAACTGCCCGGCGACGATGGCGGCACGATCACTCTGGAACAGAACGACGTTGATGCCGACGCGGCGAGCATGCTCAAGCTCACCCAGAATTACCCGCCGCGGTACGAGCACATCCTGAGCCTGCCGTTCACTATGACCATCGACCAGCCCGATTCCCGACGCGAGCCGCTGGTGCTGGTCACCAAGACCCCGGCCCTGCTGGTCGGCCGGCTCACGCAGTACCCCCCGCGAGGCGACCTGCACCAGCTGCAGAACCCGGTCGACCTGGTGCTGCCGGACGACCCGGACACCACCACCGCGACCATCCGGAAGTTCCCCGTGAAGATGGGCGGCCTGTGAACTGACCTCGGTGTTGCCGGTCAGGGGCCGACCCGGCGGCGTTCCAGCGCGTAGGAGAGCGCGTTGACGAGCAAGGCGGTGCCGGCCACGACCGTCTGCGGGCCGCGCCACCGCGGCGGTGTGGTCTGCCCGGTTCCCGGTCGCGCCTGGTCGAACAGCGCGGTTCCCGGGTACAGGGTGGCGGAAAGCTGCGTCACCCAGTAGATCGACGCGGCCGCCGTGGCCACCTCCAGGCGTTGCCCAGCACGGCGCCGGTGCTCATCGACTGCGCGTTGTGGAACTTCGCGTGCGGGGGCCAATCGGGGTTGTGGATGTGGGTTTCGTTCCAGTCGAAGCGGTAGGACCCGCACGCCGACCAGACCGAGGTGAGCGTGAGCAGGACCTTGCCGATGCTGACGTCCATGGTTGTTTCCTCCCAAGGGGTTTCAGGCGAACGAAGCCGCGTGCTCGGCGGCCCACCGGGCGAACGGCAGCGGTTCGCGGCCGAGGACCCGGTGCGCGGTGCGGGTCGCCGGTGACCCACCGCGCGCCGCGGAGGTGATGAAGCCGACGATCGAGGCCGCGACCTCCGGGGTTCGAAGCGCTCGAAGTGCCGCTGCGCTTGGGAAGCCGTGAGCTCCTCGATCCGGATGGGCCGGCCCGCGGCCTCGGCCAGCACGGCCACCTGGTGCCGTTGGGAGATCCGCTCGCCGCCGGTCAGCATCTCGGACACACCCGGCAAGCCGGGGTCGAGCAGCGCCGCGACCGCGACCGCCGCGATGTCCCGCTCGTGGATCGGCGCGGTCAACGCGTCCGGGTGCAGCAACCGGACCACGCCCTCCGCGCGGATGGAGGGCGCCCAGCCGAGTGCGTTGCCGGCCAGCACCAGCGGACGGATCGGTGTCCACGGCACTCCGGCGTCCGCGAGTGTCCGTTCCACGGCCCGGTGGTGCTCGGTCGTCGGGTTTCCCCGGGCGCCCGGCAGCAGCACACTGCCCGAGGACAGGAGCACGACGTGCTCGACGCCGGCCTCCCGCGCGGCCTGGCCGAACTCCGCGGTGCCCGTCGCCGTGGCGTACAGGAAAACCCGCTGGACTCCGGCCAACGCCGTCCGCAGGGTCTCGGGGGCGGCGAGATCCGCGACGACCACCGGAACGTCCGGCGGCAGCCCGGTCGGCGCCGGGGCGCGCACGGAGGCGCGGACGGTCTCGCCCGCGGCCCGCAGCCCGGTCACGACGTGGCGGCCGACGCTTCCCCGAGCCCCGATCACGAGAGTGGTCATGGTGTCTTCTCCTTGTCCGGCGGTGATCACCAGCCTGCCCGCCGACCACGCCGACCCACCAAACAAAGGCCGGTATCCGTCATCTACTGCCATCGAGCGGGGATATCTGCGACAGTTCAGTCGTGTTCGACCTCATTGACACGCAAATCCTCCACGCGCTCCAGTGCTCCCCGCGGGCCGCCTTCCGCCGTGTCGGGCAGCTGATCGGGGTGTCCGAGCAGACGGTGGCCCGCCGCTATGGCGCGATGCGCGGCGACGGGGTGGTCCGGGTGCTGGCGCGCAGCGCGCCCGCCGCGCACCGCCACGACGAGTGGGTGGCCCGGATCCGGTGCCGGCCCGACCGCGTCGACGCCGTCGCCGACGCGCTCGCCCGGCGTCCTGAGGTTTCGTTCGCCCACATCACTTCGGGGGGCGCGGAAGTCATGTGCCTGCTGCGTGCCGGGGGCGCGGCGGGTGGGAACGACGTGCTGCTGCAGCAGCTGCCGAAGTCCGTTCGGTGCTGGGGGTGCGCATCGAAATGCTGCTGCACCGGTTCGGGCCGCGCGGTCAGTCGGACTGGACGGGCTACGACGGCCGCCTGAGCCCCGAGCAGGAACAGGAGCTGCGCGGCGAACTGCCGCAGGTCGCCGGGCCGCCGGCCGAACCGTCCGCCGAGGACGCCGCGCTCCTGGCTGTGCTGGCGGGGGACGGCCGCGCCACGCACGCCCGGCTTGCGCGCGAGACCGGTTCGACGAAGGCGCGGGTCGCGCGCCGGCTGGCCGTCCTGGAAGGTTCCGGCGCGTTGTACTACGACGTGGACCTGTTACCCGAGCGGCTCGGTTACCGCTCGCACGCGACCATCTGGATCCGGGTCGCCCCGCGGCACTTGGAAGAGGTCGGCGAGGAGCTCGCGCGGCACGACGAGGTCGCCGTGGCCGTGGCGGTCGGCGGACCGGACAACCTGATGGCGGTGGTGATCTGCCGGGACCCCGAGGCGCTCTACCGCTATCTGACGACGCGCATCGCGTCGATCCGGGCCATCGACGGTTACGAGGTCAGCGTCCGGGTCCGGCCGGTGAAGCAGGCCGGTTCCCTGGTGGCCACCGGCCGGCTGGTGACGGCCGTCGGCGGCTGACCGTCACGGCGCGATGCCGGCCGGCCCGGGATCACAACCGCTCGAGCAGGACGACGTGGACGGTGTCGCCGGCTTCTTTGCCGATGGCTTTGCGGGTTTCCGCCTTGATGCCGAGCTTGTGCGTGCCGTCGCCGAGCGGCATGAAGGACGCCCGGAACGGGTGCCCGTCGATGGTGCCGCGGATCTTGACCAGGCCACGGGTTCCGAAGAATTCGGCTGATCCCGGCCAGACCACGTAGGTCCAGCCGCCTTTCTCGGGGCTCTTCCGCAGCGTCTCGGTGAACTCCTTGTGCATGGTGGCCACTTCCTCTCAGGTGCCTGATACGTAGCGGCCGGGTCCGCCACCTCGACACGATCGGAGAGTGACCCGCGTCACGTCCACAACACGTGGGCGGCGGTGAGGGCCCCGGCCAGGCCGGTGGTCAACGCCGTCGCGGCCAGGATCCGGCGCGTCCGTAGCCGATCCCGCCGGCGGGCGGCGTGCCACGCGAGGAGCAGCACGCCGGTGGCGCTGCAGCCCGCGACCGTGGCCACCACCGATCCGGTCTGCACGCCGGTGCGCAGGAGCAGGACGCCGGCGACCGCGGCGGTCAGGCCGGTGCGCTGCCAGGCGAGCGCGGTGCGCTCCGGCTGCAGCCCGGGGTCGGTCACCGGGCGCTCACGAGGACGACGATCAGCACCACGGCCCCGACCAGGGCGGCGACCCCGCCGGCGAGCGCGGGCAGCCGGTCCGCCGGCAGCGGGCGGCTGTTCCGCATGGCTCGCTGCACCCGGGCCCAGCGGCGGTAGGCGAACGTGGCCAGCAGGGTGCCCGTCACGGCGAGCAGAGCGGCCAGGCCGGTGCGCAGACCGGCGCTCGGGAAGGCCGGCACCAGCTGGGTCAGGCCGACCGCCCCGGCGGTCAAGGCCAGCGCCGTGCGCAGCCAGGCCAAGAAGGTGCGCTCGTTGGCGAGGGTGAACCGGTAGTCGGGCTCTTCGCCCTCTTCGTACCACCGCGGCTGTCGGACGACGCCCATCGGTCAGACCACGGGATCGGGGTAGCCGGCCGGGCCGTGCCGGGAGCCGGCATAGCTTCGCCAGGCGAGTTCGAGGGTGGCGCAGGCCGTGCGGAGTTCCTCGTCCGGGAGCGAGTACGGAAGCCGGATGAACCGGTCCAGCACCCCGTGCGGCGACAGCCTCGTTCCGGGCAGCAGCAACAGCTGGCGCTGCAACGCGGTCCGCGCGAACTCGCTGCTGGACCCGGCCGGGAGCATGGCCCAGCTGGACAGCCCGCCCACGGGGCGGGTGGGGGTGAACCCGAGGTCGAGCGCGGTCCGCAGCACCAGTTCGCGCCGACGCGCGAGGTGGGGCCGCCGGCCGCGCAGGAAGCGGTCCAGTGCGTCGTCTTCGAGGAGGCGGGTCGCCGCCAGCTGCTCCAGCAGCGGCGTGCTGAGGGTCGAGGTGACCTTCAGGTTCGCGAGGAGCTGGATCGTGGTCGGTTCGGCGCGCACCCAGCCGATCCGGAGCCCGGCCCAGACGCACTTGCTCAGCGAACCCACCGTGATCGCGCCCTGCGCCGAAGAAACCGCGGCCAGCGGGGCCGGCATCGCGAAGTCGTCGTCCAGGGCGAGTTCGGCGTTGGTCTCGTCGACGACCAGGGTGATCCGTTCCCGCGCGGCGGCTTCCGCGAACTCCTCGCGCAGCGGCTGCGCCATGAGCCGGCCGGTGGGGTTGTGGAAGTCCGGGGTCAGGAACGCGATCCGCGCGCGGGTGCGCCGCGCCGTGTCCGCGAACCGCTCGACGTCCCACGCCGTTTCGCTGATGTCGAGACCGGTCAGGTCGGCGCGCGCCTGGCGGAGCCGGTCGAGCAAGCCCGCGTAGGCGGGCGACTCCACCAGGACGGGTTCACCCGCGTGCACGAGCAGCCGCGTCACGAGGTCGATCCCGTGCTGGGCACCGGAGGTGATGAGCACCTGCTCCGCGCTCGTCGGCAGGCCGCGGCGCGTGAACCGGCGGGCGACGGCCTCCCGCAGCTCCGCGATGCCGAGGACGTCGTAGCCGTCCCGGTCCTTGAGCGCGGCGACGTCGCCCGCGGCCCGGCCGAGGACGGCGACCACGTCGTCGTCGGCGCGGGTCGTCGCCTTCGACAGGTCGATGGGCCGGCTGAGCGGTCCGGCGGCGGGCAGCCAGGGCCCGGGTTTGGTCCGGCTGCCTTCCGGCAGCTGCACGTAGTTGCCGGACCGGGCGTGCGCACTGAGCAGACCGGACTCCTGCAGCTCCTCGCAGGCGCGCACCGCGGTGCTCCGGCTCAGGCCGAGCCCGTCGGCGAGCAGGCGGTGCGAGGGCAGGCGGTCACCCGGGACCAGCCGGCCGTCGAGGATGGCGTCCGTGAGGGCCAGCGACAGCCGCCGATACAGCGGGCCTGGCCTGTTCTGCCATGGACCGATCACCTCCTTTAACCGGCTGATGGAGGTCAGTGCGCGCGGCTCGGCGGGAGCGACCATGGAAAAAACATACCAGAAGATGCCAACTGACCTCTCCTGATACAGGCCAGTTGCGTCGTAGCGTCATCGCCGTGAAGACCACGACAACACTCATCCACGGGGACGACTCCCTGCACTGGGACGCCGCGGTGACGCCGTCCATCGCCCAAGGCTCGAACTGGGAGCTGCCCAGCGCGGCGGTGCTCGCCGAGGTGGCCACCGAGCCGCTGTACCCCTACATGTACAACCGCAAGGGCAACCCCAACCACGAGCAGGCCGCCGCAATCATCGCCCGCCTGGAGGGCGGGGAGCGGGCCCTGATGACCGCTTCGGGGATGTCGGCCGTGTCGACGCTGGCGCTCGCCCTGCTCAAGGCCGGCGACCACGTCGTGGTGCAGAAGAGCATCTACGCCGGAGTCAGCAACCTCTGCTACAACGTGCTTCCGCGGCTCGGCGTCGAGTGCACCTTCGTCGACCAGACCTCGACGGCCGCGTTCGAAGCCGCCATGCGGGACACCACGCGGCTGGTCCTGCTCGAGACGCCCAGCAACCCGCTGCTGGAGATCACGGACATCCGCGCGGTGGCGGAGATCGCGCACGCCGCCGGCGCGTACGTCGCGACCGACAACACCTTCGCCACCCCGCTGAACCAGCAGCCCCTGGACCTGGGCAGCGACTTCTCCTGGCACAGCTGCACCAAGTACCTCGGCGGGCACTCCGACCTGCTGGCCGGAGCCGTCGTCGGGACCGGTGAGCTGATCGACCGGGTCTGGCACACCCACGAAGTGCTCGGCGGGGTGCTCGCCCCCTTCAACGCGTGGCTGCTGCTGCGCGGGCTGCGGACGCTGTCGGTGCGCATGGCGCGGCACAACTCCAACGGCCTGGCGCTGGCGAAGGCGCTGGAAGAGCACTCGGCCGTGACGGCGGTGAACTACCCCGGCCTGGAAAAGCACCCGGGCCACGAGATCGCCGCGCGCCAGATGTCGGCCTTCGGCGGCATGCTGTCGTTCACCCTCGAAGGCGGGTACGAGGCGGCGTCGGCCTTCGTCACCAGCTTGCAGTACGCCCGCCACGCCTCGAGCCTCGGCCACGTCGGCTCCCTCGTCATCCACCCGGCCGCCATGTGGGGAGCCGCCATGACGACCGAGGAACTGCGGGCCGCGGGCGTCGATCCGGGGCTCATCCGCTTCTCCGTCGGCATCGAGGACGAGGAAGACGTCATCGAAGACGTGTACGCCGCGCTCGACAAGAGCGGATCGCGCTGATGACCGGGGCGGCCGACGTGCGCGCCGAGCTGCTGCGGCACGTCGAGGCCGCGGTGAAGACGATGGACGTCACCGGCGAGGACGAGCTGGTGGTGCTCGATCCGGACGACGGATCCACCGTGGCCCGCCTCCCGCGGCACGACGCGCGCGCGGTGGACGCGGCCGTCGCCGCGGCGGCCGGCGCCGCGGAAATGCCGCTGCACGAACGCATCCGCGTGCTCGAAGACGTGATCGGCATCGTCGGCGACGAGTTCGACGTGTTCGCGCACGCGATCACCTCGGAGGGAGTCAAGACGGTCCGGGAAGCCCGGGCCGAGGTGAACCGGTGCCTCGAGACGCTCAAGCTGAGCGTCGTGGCGGCGCGGACCGTGGCCGGGCAGGTGATCCCGGTGGACTCGACGAGCCGCCTCGCGACGCACTCGGGTCTCTTCCGCTACCGCCCGCTCGGTGTCGTGGCCGCGCTGACGCCGTACAACGACCCCCTGAACCTGGTCGCGCACAAGATCGGCCCGTCCTTCGCGGCGGGCAACCGCACCGTGCTGCGCCCGGACGAGCGGACCCCGGTGTCCGCGCTCCTGCTCTGCCACGCGTTCTGGCGGGCGGGCGCACCGGTGGCCGGCCTGCAGGTGGTCCTCGGCCGGGGCGAGGTCGTCGTGCCGGCGCTGGTGTCGGACCCGCGGGTGCGGGCGATCACCGGGACCGGCGGCCCGCGGCTGCGGCGGACGGTCGAGGCGGTGGCCGGCACCCGCCGCGTGGTCCTGGAACTGGGCGGCGTCTGCCCGGCGATCGTCACCCGGGACGCCGACCTCGACCTCGCGGCCGCCCGGCTCGCGGACGCTTCCCGCGGAGCGGCCGGCCAGAACTGCCTCCACCCGCAGGCCGTGCTCGTCGAGCAGCCGGTCCACGAGGCGTTCCTCGCCCGGCTCGAGGAGCGGCTCGCCGAAACCGTGGCCGGCCGGAAGGCCGATCCGGCCACGAACCTGGGGCCGATGATCGACGAGCACGCCGTCGCCCGGGTGGACCGGCTGGCCGCGGACGCGCTCGACCGGGGCGCCAAGCGGCTTTTCGACGGTCCGTCGCCCCTTTCGCCCCGCCATCGCCCGCTGCTCGTCCTGCGCGACGTGCCCGAGTCGGCCCGCATCTGGCGGGAGGAGGTCTTCGGCCCCGTCACCGCGATCCGGCCGGTCGCCGACCTCGCCCAGGCGCTGCAGATCGCGGGTGGGACCGACGGGCTGCAGGCTTCGGTGTTCACCAGCCGGCTGGACACCGTGTCGGCGGCCACCGCGGTCCTGCCGCACCCCAGCGTGGTGGTGAACGACACCGACCTGCGCTTCGACGGCATGCCCTTCGGCGGAGACGGCAACGCGGGGCTCGGGCGGGAAGGACCCGCCTTCGCGATCACCGAACTGTCCTCCGTCCAGACGATCCACCACAACCACGGGACCGGTCGGCCTTGACCGCCCAGGAAGGCGTGACGATGAAGGCACCGGCTGCACGGGGGATCAACGACGCCAGGCTCAAGAAGAAGCTGGGGTGGTTTTCCCTCGCTTCCATGGCGTTCACGACCATGATGGGTTCGGGATGGCTGCTGGCGTCCCACTACGCGGCGCAGACCGCGGGCCCGCTCGCGCTCGTCTCGTGGCTCGTCGCCGGCGCGGCGACGGCGCTCGTCGGGCTCGTCTACTCGCACCTGGGCGTGGCCTGGCCGCTGGCCGGGGGCAACGTCCGGTGGCCGCGGCTGACGTCGGGCCCGCTGGTCGGCGCCATCGTCGGCTGGGCCGCGTTCGTCCAGATCTCGGTGGCGACACCGGGGGAGACGACGGCCATCATCCAGTACGTCTCGAGCTACTGGCCCGGCCTGTTCGCCGGCGGGCGGCTCACCCCGCTCGGGCTGCTCCTCGCGGTCGTGCTCCTCGTCGTGTTCGTGGTGCTGAACTACTTCGGCGTGGTGCTGCTGGCCCGGGTGAACAACGTCCTGGTGGTGTTCAAGGTCCTGGTACCCCTGGTGACGGTGGTGCTGTTCCTCGCCAGCGGTTTCGGCTCGCACAGCATCGACGCCGGGGGCGGCTGGGCGCCGTACGGCATGGGCGCCACGCTGACCGCCATCACCAGCGCCGGCCTGCTCTTCTCCTTCGCCGGGGTGATGACCCCCGCGGTGATGTCGGGTGAAGCGCGGAACCCGCGCCGGGACGTGCCGCTGGGCATGTTCGCCGCCATCGCCGCGGTCCTGACCCTCTACATCGGACTCCAGGTGGCCTACCTCGTCGGCGTGCCGCCGGGTCTCGTGGCCGCCACCGGGTGGTCGGGGGTGGACTTCCGGTCGCCGTTCGCGCAGATCGCCGTCCTGCTTTCCCTGCACTGGCTAGGCACCCTGCTGGTGGTGGACTCGGTCGTCGCCCCCGCCGGCACGTTGTTCACCAGCACGGGGTGGAAAGCGCGCGTCACCTACGGCCTGGCGGAAGACCGCATGCTGCCGTCACGGGTGAGCGGTGTCCACAGTGGATCCGGAATTCCCCGGCGGGCCCTGCTGGTCAACCTCGCCGTGGCCATCTTCTTCCTCCTGGTCTTCCAGTCGTGGCACGAGCTGGTGAAGGTCGCGGGATTCTTCCTGGCGGTCGTCTACGCCGGTGCTTCCGTGGCGGCCGGCACGATCGACCTGCACCCGGGCCGCACCGACGAGCGACCGTGGCTGCGGTACGCCCCGGTGTTCTCCGGGCTTTCGTTCATCGTGTCGGCGTTGCTCATCTTCTGGGCCGGCTGGCGCAACGGGCGCGACGGCTTCATCATCCTCGCGGTGCTGTTCCTGGTGTACCTCGCCGCCAACCACCTCGGCTCCCACCGCCGGCCGTGGCGGGAAATCCGCGACGGCGCCTGGTTCGGCGTGTTCCTCGCCGCGGATGTCCTGATCTCCCTGCTCGGCACCTACGGCGGGCTCGGCTGGATCAGGGAGCCGTGGGGTTCGGTGCTGGTCGCGGTCGTCGCCGTGCTGTGCTACCGGTGGGGGCGGGCGAGGTCGGCCGCGCACATCCGCTCGCAGGTGCCCGTGGTCGCGGAAGCGGGCGTGACCGCGTGAACCGCCGCGAGCACGACCTGCTGGGGGACCGGGAAGTCGACGCTTCTGCCTACTACGGCGTGCACACCGCGCGGGCGGTCGAGAACTTCCCGATCACCGGCATCCCGATCAGCGCCTACCCCGACCTGGTGGTCGCGCTGGCGTGCGTCAAGCAGGCCGCGGCCCGGGCGAACGCGGAGACCGGGGTGCTGGCCCCGGGCATCGCCACTGCGATCGACGCCGCCTGCGCCGAAATCCGGGGCGGGGCACTGCACGCGGAGTTCGTCGTCGACGTCATCCAAGGCGGGGCGGGCACCTCGACCAACATGAACGCCAACGAGGTCATCGCCAACCGGGCGCTGGAGATCCTCGGCCGGCCGCGCGGGGACTACGCCACCGTGCACCCGCTCGACCACGTCAACCTGAGCCAGTCGACCAACGACGTCTACCCGACGGCGGTGAAGGTCGCCCTCCTGTTCGCGGTACCCCGGCTGCAGGAAGCCATGACCGGGCTGGCGTCGGCGTTCTCCGGGAAGGCCCGCGAGTTCGCTCGCGTGCTGAAGATGGGGCGCACCCAGCTGCAGGACGCCGTCCCGATGACGCTGGGCCAGGAGTTCGGCACCTACGCGACCATGGCCGGCGAGGACGTCGAGCGGCTGGGGGAGGCGTGTGCCCTGCTCGCCGAGGTCAACCTGGGCGGCACGGCCGTGGGGACGGGCCTCAACGCGCCGCCCGGGTACGCCGGGCTCGCCTGCGCCCGGTTGCGCGAGATCACCGGACTGCCGGTGACCCGCGCGGCCGATCCGATCGAGGCCACGCAGGACGTCGGGGCGTTCGTCCAGCTGTCGGGCGTGCTCAAGCGCACCGCCCTCAAGCTGTCGAAGATCTGCAACGACCTGCGGCTGCTGGCTTCCGGGCCGGTCGCCGGGTTCGCGGAGATCGGCCTGCCGCCGGTCCAGGCGGGGTCGTCGATCATGCCCGGCAAGGTCAACCCGGTCATCCCGGAGGTCGTGAACCAGGTCGCGTTCGAGGTGGTCGGCAACGACGTCACCGTCAGCCTCGCCGCCGAAGGCGGCCAGCTGCAGCTCAACGCCTTCGGACCGATCATCGTGCACAGCCTGTTCGAGTCCGTGACCCACCTGACCGAGGTATGCCGGGCCCTCGCCGGCAACTGCGTCGCGGGGATCACCGCGAACGCCGGGCACCTGCGCGCCACCGTGGAACGGTCGATCGGCGTCGTCACCGCACTCACGCCGCACATCGGGTACGCGGCGGCGAGCGACGTCGCCACGGAGGCACTGAAGACCGGGCGCCGCGTCACGGACATCGTCATCGAGCGGGGGCTGCTCAGCGGGCAGCAGCTGGACGCGTTGCTCGCGCCCGAAGCGCTGGTGTCCGCTCCGCTCGGGTGAGCTCGGCCCGCGCCCGTTGCCGGAAGTTCACCGGATCGGCACGGTCCCGGTCGCCTTCCGGCGAGCTGCGGCAGCCACCATTCCGGTGCCCGTACGAGACGAGGAGGTTCCGTGCCCGCTTCCCTGCTTTCCCGGACCGCGCAGCGGCTCGCCGTGACCATCACCGCGGTCGCTGCCACGCTCGGTGCCAGCACCACGGTCGCCGACGCCGCCGTGTACAGCTCCTGCACGCAGACCCGCTGCTCGGACGCCCGCTCGGCCGACACGACCTGGCAGAGCATGGGCTACCCCGGCACGCGCGGCTGGTACGACTGGCCCGGCGGCAAGTGCAACTACGCGGGCGGCACCTACTCCAACCGCGAAGGCGAGCTGCCGGCCGGCCACTCGTACCGCGAGTTCGACGTCTATCCGCGGACGTGCGGCGCGGCGCGCGACGCCTACCGGATCATCGTCGACCTGACCACCGGCGTGGTGTGGTTCTCGCCCAACCACTACACGGACTTCTACGAGATCTGAGGCCGTGCGGCGGGCGCAGCCGCCTTCAGGATGAGGGCGCCTGCTGCCCGTGATCCTCCTCGCGCAGCCATTTCCGGACGGTCAGGACGGCGTCGGCGAAGGCGGCGGGCGCCTCCTGGGGAAGGTTGTGGCCCGCGTCGATGACCCGGTGCTCGTGGCGGGCGGTGAACATCCCCGCCTGGTCCGCCGTGCCGCCGGGCTTGAGCGGATCGCTCGCCCCGTCGAGGGTCACCGCCGGCACGGTGATCTTCGGACGGCGGGTGAGCCGCTCTTCCTGCTCGGCGTGGGCCGGGTCGCCGTCGGCCAGGCCGAAGCTGTGGCGGTAGGCGTGGATCACCACGTCGACGAAGTCCGGGTTGGCGAACGCCTCGGCGGTCCGGTCGAAGGTCGCCTCGTCGAACCGCCAGTGCGGGGACCACTGCTGCCAGAGCATGCGGCACAGCTCCCGGCGGTGCGCGGCCAGGCTTTGCCGCCCCCGCTCGGTCTGGAACAGATGCTGGTACCAGACGACGTGCTCGACAGCGGGTTCGAAGGCACGCTTCTGCCGGTCGATGTCGATGACGTCGTAGCTCGCCAGGCTCACCAGCCCGGCGACGCGTCCGGGCCACAAGGCCGTGGCGACACAGGAGGCCAGGCCGCCCCAGTCGTACCCGGCGAGGATGGCGGTGTCCACACCCACGGCGTCCAGCAGCGCGACGAGATCGGAGCCGAGCGCCGCCTGCTGCCCGCTGCGCGGCGTGGCGTCGGTCAGGAAGCGCGTCGGGCCGAAGCCGCGCAGCCACGGCCGGATGACCCGGGCGCCCTCGGCGGCCAGCAGCGGGACGACCTCGTCGTAGGCGTGCACGTCGTACGGGAACCCGTGCGCCAGAACGACCGGCCACCCGTCGCCGGGACCGTCCTCCAGGTAGGCCACCGAGAGGACTCCCGCGTCCACTGTCTTCACGTCCTGCTCCCGTCCGTCCGGCCGTCGCGTCCCGTGCGGTTGATCTTGACACAACCCGATCGGCCGCTCTCGTCGTCTTGCCGAACCGGCAAGATTCCGTGCCGGACCGGCGTGCGCCCGGCAAAGCCGCAGACCTGGTACGGCTGGTGGCCGGTCATGCCCGCGCTCGCCCGGCACCACACCGTCTCCGCGGTCGACCTCCCCGGCTTGGGGGACAGCAGCCGCTCTCCGGCCGGCTACGACAAAGCCACCCTGGCGCGGTACGTGCACACCCTGATCGCCGGCCGGCTCCACCTCCGCCACGCCGCCGTCGTGGGGCACGACTTCGGCGCCGCGGTGGCCTTCCAGTACGCCGCCCAGTTCCCCGGCGACACCACCCGCCTCGCCTACCTCGACCTGCCGCTGCCGGGCCCCGCGATCGACGCCGCCACCTACCGCACCTTGAGCGGCGCCCCGGATCCGGAACATCACGCGTGCGGTGGACGTCCCGACGCACGTCGCCGCTCAGCAGGCCGTGAAGGGCACTCTGTACGGTGAGTATCCATGCGCCTCGGACTGGCCCAGCTGATCGACCCTCGCCTGCGGCTTCTCGTCGAGGAGTCACGCGCCTTCTACGAAAACCGCGCGGCCGGACGAGGTCCGAGCAGCGTGGAGGAGCTGCGCGCGGTCCGAGCCGGTGCCGCCAAGCCTGCCCCCGCGAACCCGCCCGCTGTCGAAGAACTCGTCACCGCCGGCGGCCGCAGCGTCCCGCTGCGGATCCACACTCCCGTGGACACGGCGGTGAACGGCGTGTTCCTCGAGATCCACGGGGGCGGTTTCTTCATGGGATCGGCCGCCCGCAGCGACATCCGGAACCGCCGGCTCGCCGACGAACTCGGCGTCGTCGTGGCGAGCGTGGACTATCGGCTCGCGCCGGAGCATCCGTGGCCGGCCGCTCCGGACGATTGCGAAACCGCCGCGCTCTGGCTCGTCGAGCACGCCCAGCGCCGCTTCGGCACCGCGAAGCTCGCTGTCGGCGGCTTCTCGGCCGGTGCAACACTGGCGATGACGACGCTGCTGCGCCTGCGCGATCGGGGAGTCTCCGCATGCACCGGTGCCGTGCTGCAGTGCGGAACCTACGACCTGAGCGCCCGGACACCGGCTGGACGTCTGATCGCCGACGAGTACTTCCTCGATGCCTACGCCGGGACAGCACCGGACCGCACGGACCCGGACCTCTCGCCGATCTACGCCGACCTGTCCGACCTGCCGCCGATCCTCATGGTCGTCGGAGAGAACGACATCCTGCTCCACGACAACCTGGCCATGGCCGCCCGGCTGTCGGCCTCCGGGGCGGACGTCGACGTCCGCGTCTACCCCGACTCACCCCACGGGTTCACCGGCCATCCCACCCCGATGGCACAGGCGGCACTCGAGGACATCCACACGTGGCTCGGCGACTCGTTCGTGCGCCGGGCGGGGCGCCTACGATGGTTGTCCAGGGAGGTCCTGGCTGACTATGGACACTAGTGACACTCAGGTGCACCGGGCCGGTTCGGGCGATCCGGCGGCGACGTCGTCGACTTTGCTGTACCTGGTGAAGCAGGTCGAACTGTCCGTGCGCGCCGGACTCGACGCGCTCGTCCGGCCGGCGGACATCACGACGCTGCAGTACACCGCGCTGACCGTTCTCGAACGCCACCCCGACCTCACCGCCGCGCGCCTGGCCCGGCACTCGTTCGTCACCGACCAGAGCATGGCCGACATGGTGACGACGCTGCTGAACCGGGGACTGATCGAGCGCCATCGCGACCCCGCCGACCGCCGCCGCCTCGTCATCGCCCTGACGCCCTCCGGCCAGCGGCTGCTCGACCGGCTCCGGCCGCAGGTGGCCGCGTTGCAGGACCGGATGCTCTCGCTGCTTTCCGACGGTCAGGCCGGTGAACTGCAACGTTCGCTGGAACTGTGTCGCCGTGCCCTGCTCGAGCGCGGGGTGGAAAGTGACCCATCACCACGCCCGGTGGACGAAAAGTCCCGGTAGAAGCCGGCCTTCCGGCGATAGTAAGGAAACCTGTACATCTGGTTTTCGGTGTGGTTTGCTTCACAATCGTGAGTGAGACCGTCGCCCCTTCCGGCCCGGCTGCACCAGTGGAGCTCCGACGGGGCACCTTGGTGGCCGCGGCCGCCGCCGTCGCCATCGCCCAGATCGGCCTGTCCATCCCGGCCGTCATCAACGGCTTCATCAACCAGGACCTGCACACCACGTCGACGACGCTGACCTGGATCTCCGACGCCTTCCTGGTTCCGGTGACGCTGCTCGAGCTGTCCTTCGGCGTGGTCGGCGACCTCTTCGGACGCAAGCGGCTGCTGGCCGCCGGCGCCGCGCTGATGGCCGTGGGCGGCCTCCTCGGCTTCTTCACGCCCAGCGGCGGCACCGGGGTGCTCATCACCGGCCAGGTGATCTCCGGCATCGGGGCCGCGGCGATCTTCCCGACGTCGATAGCGATGCTCGCCGCGGGGACGCAGGGCGTCCGGCAGCGCGCGCACTCCATCTCGATCTGGGCCGCCGCCCTCACCGGCGCCGGTTTCATCTCTCCGGTGCTGGCCGGCCTGCTGGCCCGCATCCCCCATTCCGGCGGTGAGTACGCGAGCTGGCGCTACGCCTTCCTCGCCATGGCGGTCCTGGCCGTGGTCAGCTGTGCGATCACCCTGGTGGGGGCGCAGAACTCCGCCGCGCCGGTGGGCCGGTCGCTCGACTGGCCGGGCCAGATCACCATCGCGGTGTCCCTGTTCGCGTTGCTGTACGCGGTGATCCAGGGCGCCGACGACGGCTGGGGCAGCCTTCCGGTGATCGGCGGGTTCGTCGTGGCCGTCGTGTTCATGGTGCTGTTCGTGGTGATCGAGCGCCGGGTGGACCGGCCGCTGATCCGCCTGGACCTGTTCGGCAACCGGATGTTCACGGTCTCCGCGGTGGTGACCGTCGTCGGCATGTTCGCCTACCTGGGCACCGCGTACGCGACGAGCATCCGGCTGTCGGCCATCCAGGAGTACACCCCGCTCGCCACGTCCCTCGGCTTCTTCTGCCTGAACGTGATGGGCGTGGTGCTGTTCCCGGTCAGCACCCGGGTGGTCGAGCGCTTCAGCCCGGGCGTCGTGCTCGGGACCGGGATGGCGCTGATCGGGATCGGCGACTTCGTGCTCGCCGCCATTCCGGCCACGAACCTCTCCATCGGAGCAGTCGCGGCTCCGCTGCTGGTCGTCGGCGCCGGGTTCAAGCTGGCCGTCACTTCCATCACCGTCGTCGCGGTCAACAGCGTCCCGACGTCCAAAGCCGGCATGGCGAGCGGGGCGACGAGCATGTTGCGCGACGGCGGCCTGACGCTCGGGCCCGCCATCGTGGGCGCGATCGCGCTGACGAACGCCGCGAACGCGATCAACGCCCAAATCGCCTCGTCCCCTTCCCTCAAGTCCGCATTGGACAGTTTCTACGCCGCACCGGAGCACGTCCCCGCCGCACAGCGCCCGGCGGTGGAAGCCGCCGTCCACGCGGTGAAGTCCGGCCCGCTCGGGCAGAACGGCGTCCCGGCGCAGGTGCCGGGGCCCAACGGCACACCGATCCCGTTCAACCCCCTCAAGGACGTCGCGTTCCACGCCCTCTCCCACGCCTACGCCATCGGCTACCTGGTGTGCGGCATAGCCGCCGCGGCGGCCGCCCTCATCGCGTTGACGATGCTGGGCCGACGGCGAAACCGGGACGTGTTCACCGAATTCGACGCAGACGATCGCCCCTGAGCGCAGCCGGCCCGTCAGCCGGCTCCTGCCTCGATCTCGAGCCGGACGAGCTCCGGGTTGTAGCGCGCCAGGAGGTGGAAGGCGCGAGCCGCCATGGTCAAGCTGTCCGACGATTCGAGGCCGCGGTCCATCGCGGCCGGCTCGAGGTCGGCGCGGGCGACGCCCCATCGCTGCGCGATCAAGCCGAGGATCTTCTCCGAGGACAGGTCGTTCACGTGGCGCTCCTGGTGCTCGGTGAACACGCGATCGTTGACCTCCCAGGCGAGCTGGACGATGTGTCGCGCGTCCTTCCAGCAAGGCCGGTCCCGCAGCTGCTCAATCGACAGTTCCTCCCAGGTCAAACCGGGATTCACCCGGAAACTGCGTACCAGGAACGTGATCAGCTGCTCGGCGAGGGTCAGGGTGGCACGCTCGGTGCCGGTCAGCCAGTGCGCGAGGAACCCGAGCCGGGCCGGATCGGCCGGGAACCGGTAGAGACCACGGTGCTCGCCGTGCCGGAGGGCGATGTGCGCCAGCGCTGCGTCGTCGGCGGCGGGTGGAATCGGCCCGCATTCCTCGGCGCAGGCCGCCGCGAGTGCTTGGAGAACGACCTTCCGGTGGAACCGGGGGTAGTCGTCCGCGAACAGCTGGCAGGCGCGCAGCGCGCCGAGGTGACCGTGGTGCGGGGAGTCGCCGATGTCGAGGCCTGACGCGGCTGTCTGCCACAGGTAGAGGAAGGAGGTGCGGTTGACTGCCGGAACCGTGGGTGGTGTGGAGCGCTCGCCGCGGCCGGCCCGGTCCAGGGCGTCGAGCAACAGGAGCGCGTCGTCGCGTTTGGGGTCGAGGCGGTGGGTCACGCAGTACTCGCGGACGCGGCGAACAGTCCCGGTGTCGATTCCCGCTTCCTTGCCGGCCGCGCCGAGGCTGCCGTAGGAGCGACGTCCGAAGGGCCAGCCGGCCAGTGTGGTGACCAGCCGGTCCGCGGTCGCGCTGTCGCAGACACCGTCTTCCACCGCCCGGGAAAGGGTGGCCCGCATGCACACCAGCGGTTCCGAAAGCGGCCGGTGACCCTCTTCCGGAGTGCTGTGCAGCAGCGTGACTTCGTCGTCCGCCTCCAATCGTCCGTCGCGGTAGTCCGCGTAGATCCGGCCGATTCCTTCCATGCCGAAGGAGTCCAGTTCGGCCGCGCGAAGCGCGCCCATGCTGGCGGCGCCGAGAACGCGGACCCCTTCGCTCAGCAACGCCAGGATTTCCTTGTGCCGGACTGCGCCGATCTGGTGGAAGTAGCCGTCGACGATGCCGACCACGTCACCGGCGGTCAAGGACAGCCGCGGGAGGTCGCCCGCGGACACGGGTGGCAACACCTCGACGGCCGAGTTGCGCACGAGATCGGCGGCGTCCGGCAGGCTCGGGCCGGCGAAGAGAACACATCGGGGCATGAATTGTCCGCTCTGCTGGAGGAAATTCAGGTCGGCGTGGTGGTCAATGGTCCTGCAACGCGGTTCCCGGGCACACGACGTGCACCACCGGTATGGCGATGTCCGGTTGCGTCAGGTCGACGTACAAGGGGGCGTGACCGGTCACTTCCCGGATTCTGTTCGCCACATGCTTCACCTCCGCGTCCAAGGTGGGCAGCGGCGAAGACTCGATCGTGTCGAAAGGAAGATCCGCATCGCCCTGGCCGGCGAAGGGCGGGGACTCCGACGAGCGCCGGACTCCGAAGACACGGGCTTCCCGGTACGGCGCCTTGCCGATGTCGTCCCGCGCCCCCGCGATGGCCGTGGCGCGAGACTGTGCTGCTTCGGTGAGCGCGCGTGACAGGGCGACCGCAGCGTCGAGGTGAGCGCCGGCGCCGGCGAACGTTGCCGGGAACGCGTCGCTCCAGATCCGGGTGTCGAACACCGGAATGCGGAACGGGTTGTCCAGAAAGCGCATTTGGACGTGCACGCGTGCTGCCCGATATCGCTCCAGAAGTGCTGCGAGGCCGGCGTTGCCGACGGTCTCCGGATTCACGGCCCGCGGCTGACCGCCTGACGCCGCGCGTGCCATGGCATCGCGCTCGACGGTCTCGTACATTCCGTGCAACAGCGCCTCGGCCAGGGTGTTCCCGCTGGCCAGCCCGTTGCTGCTGGCTCGGAACAGCGGCGGGAGCCATCGCCGGTCGAACCGGTAGTCCAGCCGGAGCAGATCCGCGGGCACCAGGGACGTGTCGTTGCCGTCGACCTGGTGCGCCGTCCGCCATGACAACCGCAAGTCCGGATTGAGATGATGCCGCGCGGTCAGGGGGAGGTCCTGCACGCGATAGCCGACAACGCGCTCCATCTCCTCGACCGTGCCCACCTGGACCGGGGCGGCGAGGGGGTGCTCCGCGTGCCACAGCTCGACCGCCTCCATGGCCGCGGAAACCCGGGCGAGCGTCTTGCTCATCCCCTTGCCCTGCGAAACCGACAGGGTGAGGGCGTTGGGCCGGACCGCCTGGAAAACCGGGATGCCGATCTCGTCGAGCCAGGTGACGTCCGCGACACGGGTGATTCCGAGCCGGGGCAGCTTCGGCTCGATCCACTGCCACGTCTGTTCGGGGAGGCGGCTCCGATGCGTTCCGTCGAACACCACTTTGACCGAGCCGGGGGCTTCCCGGCCGGCCGTCGCTCCCTCGGCACGAGCCATCTGTCGCGTCATTTCCCTCCCATTCGGTCGTGCGGGCGAATGTTCTTGCTTCGTCCGGCACCTGCGGAACGGGCTGGCGGCCCCGCCGTGATGCGCGGTGCCACCAGCCCTGCGCGACTCAGGAGCCGCAGAGTTCGCTGTTCTCGTACGCCGCCTCGGTGAAGACGGAAATGTAGGCCGAGAACTGTTCGGGACGCGTGTCCGCGATGTCCTCTTCCAGTTCGACAGCCGTGGGAAGCACAAGCGAGTTCATGGCATGTTTCCTTTCCGTTGCCGCATTTTCACGGTTTTCCCTGGCGGTGCAGGGAAACTTGGGAGCCGGCTCTTCGCGGGCAGTCAGGCGGAGGGAGCTCGTTCGATCAGGGCGCCGTGGACCACGCCACCCAGCCACTCCTTGCGCTCGGCGATCCGCAGTCCGGCGGAGGTGCAGGCCTGCTCGAGAGTTCCGGTGTCGACGAGCAACCAGGGGAACCACGCACCGGCTTCGTCGCCGAGCCGGAACCTCATCCGCACGTCTCCCGGGTAGCCGCGAGCCGGCGAGTCGTGCCCGTTCAGGCTTTCCGGCGGCAACTTGCTCCAGTCCGAACAGGTGAGGACGATGCGGCCGCTTTCGTTCAGCCAGGATGACAGCCGGAGCAGGAACCCGGGAAACGCCTCGAGGGTGCCCGCCAGCCCGGCGTTGCCGCCGATGGCGATCACGGCGTCGACCGGGTGCGGCGGGTGATAGGAGAACACGTCCGCTTGGACGCACGGCACACCGGCCGCCGTCGCCAGTGACACCGCGGCCGGGCTCACCTCGACTCCGTGTCCGCGCACGCCTCGGCGCGCGAGCATCTCCAGATGACGACCCGTCCCGCACCCGGCATCGATGACGTACCCGCCCTGCACCCAGTCGAGGGCTTCGGTGTCGATGGGTTCGCGCACGCCAGGGGTTCGTCTCCACCAGTCCAGCGGCTGCGGCATGGCCGGCAGCGTGCTGTGTTCGATTTCGATGGACAGCACCCCCGGCCGATGTGCGCAGCGCAACGCCCGATCGAGGAGATCGTCATCCAAACTCGACACCCCAAAGCATCAGTTGCCGTACTCCGAACGGACCGTGGGCTTCCTCCTCGAACGCTACGTCCGGCCGGTGGGTTGAGCCACGCACTATCGATGCGTGGACATCAGTGCCGCCGGACGAGTTCGATGAGCCTGCTCACCCGCTGCCGGGTGGCTGTCCCGGCGGCGGCGTGCAGCGAGTACAGACGCTGACGGGACCGTGGACCCACCAGCAGCGCGTGGTCGAAGTCCAGCCGGCCGACACGTTCGTCCATGACGGTCACCAGCGGCGAGGACGGAGGCTTGGACACTCGATGCTCGTTCCACATCCGCGCGAACTCCGTGCTGGCCGCTTGAAGCCGGCCGACCAGTGCGGTCGCGGCCGCGTCGCAGCCACGCTCCGCCACGACGACACGCAGGCTCGCGACGTAGGCGCGGCCGATGGCCTCCTGCTGGTCCGGCGGGTTGAGCATGGTCCGCCGCCAGCGGTGGGAGACGAACCAGCACCAGAACAGGTTCCCCTCCCAGCCGGGCAGGCCCGCGACCGAGCCGAACAGCGCGGTGTGCAATTCGTTCTGCGCCAGGACGGTGGCCAGGTCGTCGGCGGCGAACGCCGGCGACGTCTCTTCCAGCGCCCGCATGACCGACAGCAGCCGGCTGTCGACGACCCCGTCCGGCGCCACCACCGCGGGTGCGGTGTGCCCGGCCAGCAGGTGCAGGTAGGCGCGTTCGTCCGGGTCCAGCCGCAACGCGCGCGCAAGCCCGGCGAGGATGGCGGTGGAGGGCTGCGGGCCACGGCCCTGCTCCAGCCGCTCGTAGTAGGTGGCGGACATGTTCGCCAGCCGCGCGACCTCGTCTCGGCGGAGTCCCGGTGTGCGGCGCCGTGGACCGGCCTGCAACCCCACCGTCTGCGGCGACAACGCGTCACGCCGGCGACGCAGGAAGTCGGCCAGCGTCTCCCGCATGGTCAACTCGCCGTTCTCCGGCATGGTCTACACCACCCCGCTCGCCGGCCGGGAGAAGCCGGCCCTGGCCGAGGCATGACCGTGGCGATGAATCACTTCCCGACGCCGATCACCGTCCCCCGGCGTTCCGCCGCATCGCCCGAGCTTTCGCCGTCGGTGTGAGCGCCGCGATGGCGATGCCCAGGACCAGGGTGAACCGATCGCATGACCACTCCCCGTGTGCCACCGCGGCCGGCTCGCCGCGGATGCGTCGGACGCTAGTGATCCGGAGAGCCGGAAACGTCACTCCTGAGCGGGCACCTGGATGTGGCTCTCGTGGGGGACAAGACCGGACGGACGCCGCAGTTCACCGCGGCCGTGACGCCGGTGACGACGGGTTCGCGGGCGACGAACGGCTGCGTGCTGAGCCTTGTCGGCGGCGTGTTGCAGGTCGAAAGCGTTGTCCGGCAACCACAACCGCGCGGCCGGGCGGAGTTTGACCGCTCAGCCCGGGGTCACCGTGGGTGGTGGACGTAGGGCTTCAGCCGCTCGGCCAGCGACCGGCGGGTCGCGGCGGTCGCCGGGCCGGGACTCTCCTGGCCGGTGTGGCGCCCGGCGACCGTGTCGGCGACGAATCGCGCGACCGCGCCCGGGGGCGGCACGAGGTCGTCGCCGCCGTGGCGCGCGATGACGACCGGGGCGTCGGCGGGGTCGGTTTCCACCGCGAGTGACCACCCGCGTCGTTCGCTCCACACCAGCATGACGTCGTGGTCGGGCCGGTCCGGCCACCGCCGGGGCAGGCCGAGGTAGGCCGTGGCAGTGTCGCTGATCTCCACTGTGGTGCTTTCGTCCGGGACACCGACCGCGGCGGCGACCGCACGCACGTACTCGCCCAGGCCGCGTTCGAGGGTCCGGGCGTCGGTTTCGGGGTGCTCCATGCCCGCCACGCTAGAGGGCCTCCGCTCGGCGTGCCGTCCGGCCGTCCGGCACACACCTTCGCGCACTCAGTGCAGCCGTCGTGTACTGTCGGTGGTGTCCGCGAGCATTTCGTGCGTGAGTGATCGAGCCCACGCCGTCCTCGGACCCCAGTCCGGCCGGTTCGAACGGCCGGAGACGGGAGCACCGACATGCCGTCGGGCCCGAACTCCTCCTCCTCGCAACCGGCCACCCGGCCACGTGTACGGTTGAAGCCGGCAGCGGCCGCCGCCGGACACGTCGACGGCGCCTGGTGGCCCCGGACCAGCGACCTGACCGCCGAGCTGCCCGCGCTGTTCACAGCGCTGGTCGGCCGGCTGGGACGCATCGATCGGGTCACCTACTCCCTCGGCGACTGGCCGGCTTCTCCCCGGCGCGTCACCTTCGACGAAGGCGTCGTCCGGCTCGAGGGATTCCGGTCGCAGCCGTCCGGCAGTGTGACGGTGATCGGCTGGAACCGGCACCGCACGACCCTGTCGGTTGTTCCGCCGGCCACCAGCCCCGATGTCGCGGAGCGCGTTCTCACGACCGCCGCGGATCCGGGCAACACCGACGACAACGCACAGTTGCTCGCAGCCGCCCCCACCGGACGCGAGCAGACCCCCGGCGGCATACCAGTGCTGTCATGAACCACGCCGCCCACCCGCGGTACCCCACGAGAGGAACCTTCCGATCACTACGTCCACAGTAGACAGTTTGCTGTTCAGTCACCCCATCGCCGCGCAGCCCCGGCCCGGAACGCTCACCACGTCCCCGGACTACCGGTACGGCAGCCTGTTCCGCCAGCCGGTGTACACCCCGGCACCGCCCACCGACGGCGGGACCGAACCCGCCGCGCAACGGCCCGGCGCGGGGAGCACGTGGGCTCACGACCCGTCCGGACGCCGCGCCCGCCGGTGACACAGGGCCTCCTACCGGCAGGCTGGGCGTGGTTTTCCGCCGTCATCGCAGCCAAGGTGAGCGCGAAGTCGAGGTCGGGAATCCAGGCGCGGTCCTCCGCGCCGGCCATCGAAGAAGCCGGCGGTGCCGCGACGGGGCCCGCAGTTGCGTGCGTGACGTGCCCGCACGCCCAGGACTCGCACGATTCGATCGCCCGCCGTTACTGCACGGCCACCGTGGCGGGTGGGTTCAACCGCCAGTGCGTATGCGTCGGCGGCCCGCCGCGCCCTTGACCGTCGGCCCCGGCGAGCAGCGCCCCGCTGCCGAGCGCGGCGGCGGCACCGGCGCGGAACAGTGAACGCCGGGAAAGCGTGAGGTCGGGAAGAAAGTCCTGCGGCGAGGCTGTCCTGGCCGTTGACGAAGCCGGCCCGGCTCGGTGGCGCAGGGTCAGGCGCGCAGGCCGTCGACGATCACGGCCACGATCCTGGGCGCCCGCTCGTCCCACTCGGCTTCGGGGATCCGCGACAGGGCCCCGAGCAGCAGGATGACGTCGGCGGCGTCGACGCCTTCCCGGATCTCCCCGGCCGCCTTTCCCTGCTCCAGCAGGGTTTCGAGTGCTTCGTCGAGCCGGTGGTGCTGGCCGGAGTACAGGTCTTGCCACGCCGGGACCTCGATCGCCGCCATGACGCCGCGTTTGACGCGGGCGTACTCGACCAGCCGGTCCAGCCAGCGGGCCAGTGCGTCGAGCGGCGAGTGCTCCGCCAGCAGGGGCGCCACGGTGTCGACGAGCTGGGTCAGCTCGGCCCGGTACACCTCCGCCAGCAGGTGCTCGCGCGTCGGGAAGTGCCGGTACAGGGTGCCCTGCCCGACGCCGGCGGCCTTGGCGACGCGGTGCAGCTTCAGGTCGTCGGTCGCGCCGTTGGATTCGCTCAGTTCCGCCCGCGCGACCTCGACGATCCGGTCGCGGTTGGCGACGGCGTCCGAACGGCGCTCACGTCCGGGCACGGCACTCTCCTCGCTTAAGTGGACAAGTGTCCGGTACAGTCGGAGCTAACCGGACACTTGTCAGCTTAGCGGAGGCAGCACGATGAACGGACTGGACAAGGTCGTCGCGATCACCGGCGCGAGCAGCGGGATCGGCGAAGCGACCGCGCGGGAACTCGCCGGTCGCGGCGCGGCGGTCGTGCTCGGCGCCCGGCGCACCGACCGGCTGGAAGCGCTCGCGCACAAGATCCGCGGCGACGGCGGCCGCGCGGAAGTGCTGGACGTCGACGTGACGCGGCGCGCCGACCTCGAGCGGCTCGTGGCGCTCGCCGTCGACCGCTTCGGCCGCCTCGACGTCCTGGTCGGCAACGCCGGCGTCGCCCGGATCGCGCCGGTGGCCGCCCTGGACGTCGACGCGTGGGACGCGATGATCGACGTCAACCTCCGCGGCGTCCTCCACGGCATCGCCGCGGCGCTCCCGGTGTTCCGCGCGCAGGGCCGCGGTCACTTCGTCACGACCGTCTCGACGTCGGGACTGAAGATCGTGCCGACCCAAGCCGTCTACGCGGGAACCAAGAACGCCGTGCGTACCCTGCTGGAGGCGCTGCGCCAGGAGTCCACCGACGGTGTGCTGCGCACGACGTCGATCTCGCCGGGGTTCGTGCGCACCGAACTCGTCGACTACGTCGAGGACCCGGCGCAGCGCGAGCAGGCCCAGCAGGCGATGGCGACACTCGGCATCAGCCCGGATGCCGTCGCGCGGGCGATCGCGTTCGCCATCGAGCAGCCGGACGACGTCGAGATCGGCGACCTGACCATCCGGCCCACCCGGCAGGGTTGAGGCTCTCAGCCGATCCGCCGCTCGGTTCCGGCACCGCCGCGGGTCGCGGTCACGCCGCGCCCGCACGGCACCCGCACGCCGCGGGCCAGGATCCGGAGCGCCGCTTCGACGATCGTGACGTCATGCCCGAGTGCGCTGCAGCGCCGGTGGACTACGGGTGCGTGAGCACGGCCCGAGCGGCGGCGAGTTGCTTGGTCATCGTCGTGCGCAGCCCGCTGAAATAGCTCGAATGCTGCTCCACCGCCTGGGTTTGGTACTGGACTTCAGCGGCGTGCCACACGTCGACGAGGCCGCTGTTGTCCTTGCAGGTGACGTCCGCGGTCGCCGTCGCGATCTCCGGCTTCGACGGGCCGGCGGAGTCGTTCGACGACCACCGCGGGTCGGCCATCGCCGCGAGCGGGTCCGGGTAGTCGAAGCCGGCTCGGTGCATGCAGGCGCGCCATGAGCTCAGCGCTGCCGACACCAGGGGCTGTTTCAGCGAGTCGTACAGCGAGGAGCGGCTGGTCTGCGCCAGCACGGCCTGGTCGGCGTTGTTGTCCGCCCCCAGTTCCTTGGCCGCCGCCCGCCCGCACCCGTCGGCGCCGAACGCCACTTCCTTCGCCTCGTCGCTGAGGGTCCGCTCCTGTTCGTCGTAAGCGCGTTCGAGGCTGATGGGGGTCAGCAGCCCGGCCGGGACGTGGTAGCCGAACTCGGCGATCTTCGCCTCCGCGACGCCGTAGCGCCGGCGGTTGCGCAGGTCCGGGGCATCAGCGGGCCGGTTGATGCGCTGCCACGTGTACCCCTTGGCGCGCATGCACCGGGCGATCAGCACGTCCTCGGCGTTCGAGATCGTGTAGAGCTCGGCATCGGAGAAGGAGTAGGCGTCGAGCGGCAACCGGAGGGCCTTGACCTGCTCGGTGGGCGGGAACGGCTCGGTGGTTCGCGCGGGGCTGGGCGGGGCGGGCGCGCCGCAGCCGGTGACGAGCAAGGCGAAGCAGGCGAGAGACGTCAACCGCGGCATCGGGGCTTCCTCTTCTGGCGTTTCGGGATCGGCGGCGGGATGGCCGGCCGGGCGAACGACCGGCCATCCGCGTTTTCCGTGACGGTCAGATGCGTTTGAGCGAACTGGCCTTGTTCGAGAAGCCGTTGTTGCCGAAGTCCGAATCGTACGAGAAGGCCAGCGCGGTGTAGATGAGGGAGCCACCGCAGCCGGGAAGATCCCACAGCCGGACCCGGTAACTGCGGTAGTTGCGCATGGAATTGGCGTTGTTGTCGATGCCGGCACCGAGGTTGGTGCAGGTCGTGGTCGGCGCGTAGCGGTACTCGCCGTCCTGGTAGTCGTGGGTCTGGTACAGGCAGAACGTGTTGGCGGGGCAGTCGGCGAACGCGGGGCCCGCGGTGGCCAGGCCGACGAGCACCGGCTGGATGCCCACGATCAACGCGGCCGCGACGATTTTCCGTCTCATTCCGTCCTCCATCTGTGCGATACCGGATGGTGCGCCCACACTGGGTCGCCGCCGGGAATGGTCTTGTTACCGGCGTCACCCGGATGGCTGAGGAATCTTCGACCGTGATATCGCGGCAAAATGAGGCGACGAATTTGGTAACGCCCGATAGTGGCACTTGTGCGGAAATCGAGCGCAGCCGGTCAGTCCCGGGAACGCACAGCGTGGGAAAGCGCGCCCAGGCTGACGTCGATGATCGTGCGGAGCTGCTGCCGGCTGGCGCCGGCGCGGCTCATCACTGCCACTGACTGGTTCACCGCGGCGAGGTGGACGGCGAAGTCGTCGACGTCGGTACCCCGCAGGTTCGCCGCGGTCAGGGCGGTCCGCAGCCGTGCCTGCTGGGCGTCGAGCGCTTGGACCGCGCGCGCGGCGATGGCGGGGCTCAGGACCGGGATCGCCATCGCCGTCTGGGCGATGAGGCATCCGTCGGGCAGGGCCGGGTCGGCGATGCGCTGCAAGGTGACGTCGAAGAAGGCGCGCACGGCCCTCAGCGGCTCGGCCGACGCGTCCGAGAGGGCCTGGTCGTACCGGTCGCCGTACCGCGTGGCGTAGCGGTCCAGGCAACGCAGGTACAGCGAGTCCTTGTCGCCGAGCGAGGAGTAGATCGAGCTGCGGTTCAGCCCGGTTGCCCGGGACAGGTCGTCCACCGACGTGGCGGCGTAGCCGGCCCGCCAGAACCGGACCATCGCCGCGTCGAGCGCGACCTCCATGTCGAACTGCTTCCGGCCGGCCATTCGCAGCTCCTTCGTTCTTCCGGTGACCTTGGTCATCCTATCTTGAACCGAACAGTCCAAGATGAGCTAGCCTCGGGCCATGGACGACACCGCCACCTCAGCGACCAGCCGGCTGCCGATCTCCCGGGTGCCGCTGCCCGACCTGGCAGGCTTCACCCACCGCTGGATCGAGGGGGACGGCGTCCGGCTGCACGCCGTGGAGGGTGGGCGGGCGGCTGGGCCCGTTGTCGTCCTGCTCGCCGGCTTCCGCAGACCTGGTGGGCGTGGCGCAAGGTGATGCCGCTCCTGGCCCAGCGAGCCCGGGTCATCGCGCTCGACCTGCCCGGGCAAGGTCACTCCGACCGTCCGCACGGCAGCTACGACACGCACACCGTCGCGGCCCGCGCCCAGGCCGCGGTGACCGGGCTCGACGTGGCGAAGTACTGGCTCGTCGCCCACGACGTCGGCGCCTGGGTGGCCTTCTCGCTGGCCCTGAACCACGAACAGCGGCTGCACGGTGTCGCGCTGCTGGACGCCGGCATCCCCGGGATCACCCTTCCGGACTCCGTCCCCACGGACCCCGCCCGGGCGTGGAAAACCTGGCACTTCGCGTTCCACACCGTGCCCGGCCTCCCCGAGGTCCTGCTCACCGGCCGCGAGCGTGCCTACGTGGAGTGGTTCCTGAAGGCCAAAGCACTGTCTCCGGACACGTTCGAACCGGCTGAGATCGACCACTACGCCGCCGCCATCGCGGCCGACGGCGGGTTGCGCGCGTCTCTGGCCTACTACCGCGACGCGGCGGAATCGGGCCGCAAGAATCACGATGTGCTCAGCCGGCGGCTCCTGACCCTTCCGGTCCTCGGGATTTCGAGTTCCCACGGCTCGATCCCGGACATGGCCGCGTCCTTGAGCCCGTGGGCGGCCGACACGCGCGGTGCCGTCATTCCCGGTGCCGGGCACTTCATTCCCGACGAGCGGCCCGGCGCGGTCGCCGAGGCGTTGACCGCGTTCATCGGGCACGGATGAACGCCGCTGCCGCCGGACGGCCGTACGCGCGCAGATCGTGCCCACTTCCCGCTCAGCTGGTCGGCGATGCCTGCCGAGCCGTCGTTCCGGGGGAAACACGATCGCCGCGGCGGCGTTGTCCCGGCTGCCTGCTCTTTCGGCGCCGGCGAGCGATGGGCGGGTTTGCTCGGCCGGAGTGGCGGACCAAACCGGCACTCCGCGAATGCGGACAGGGGACCTGGTCGGTGACGCCGTCGCTGCAGAGTCACCCGGCTGTGCGTCGTGCCGCCGGTGGCCTGGCGGAAGATCGTCCTCACCGGGCTCGCCGAGTTCCTGCCCAGCGAGCCGTGGCGACGGCGCGGCCTGCCGATCCGGGCTCGCGCTGGCAGACTGACCGGCATGGGCGACCGCGTCGAGCAGCCGGCCTGGGGGATCACGATGCCGCCTGCGGGCACCACCTCCGGGGTGCAGGTGGTGATGTCCGGCGCCCTCGGCCCGGCGGCCCACACGCGCATGCGCGACACCTTGCGGGTGGCCCTGCTGACGGCCCTGTCTCCGGAACCGAGTTCGCTGAGTGTCCTGCTGACGGCGGTGACCTCGTGTGACGGGGTGCTGCCGGAGGAGCTTCACGAGCTCGCGGCCACTTGCGCGCGGGAGAACGTCCCCCTGCGCATCGACGTTTCCCCCGCTCTGCTGCCTCAGCTGGGCAGCACCGAGCTGGCGCCGTTCTTGCGCCTGTCGGATTCGACGGCCGCCACTGAACCGGATCTTGCAGTCGTCCCGACGTGGATCGACCGGGCCACGCTGGTGATCGCCGTCGCCGGCGAACTCGACCTGGTGACGACGCCGCGGATGCGCGACGACATCGCGGTCATCTTGGCTGCCCGGCCCCTGCGGCTGGTGCTCGACGTGGTGGGCGTCAGCTTCCTGGCTTCGATCGGCGTGAACGAGATCGTCCGGCTGGCCCACGTCGCCGCCGACGACGCGATGACGCTGCACGTCGCGGCGGGGGAGCACAACCGCCGGACCTTCGAGCTGCTCGGGCTGGCCGACACCCTCCTGCGCGTCTTCGACACCCCCGCCCAGGCGTTGACGGCCTTCGGCGGCTGAAGCCGGCCCGGCGCAACGGGAAAGCCCTGAACCGCGGGCGTAAAGTTCGAAGCGTGCGAATCGGCGAACTGTCCAGGCGCACGGGCGTGAGCCCGCGCTCGTTGCGGTACTACGAGGAACAAGGGCTGCTGGCCAGCGTGCGCTCCGAGGCCGGGCAGCGTCACTACTCGGAGGTCGACGTCCAGCGGGTTTCGCTCATCCGGCGGCTGTTCGACGCGGGTTTGTCCAGCCGGGTGATCGCCACCGTGCTGCCGTGCGTGGACGTGCCCGGTGACCTCGGCATCGCCGAGGAGACGTTCGCGGCGATGACGCGCGAACGCGACCGGCTCGACGCCGACATCGCGCACCTGGTCGCGACCCGGGACGCACTCGACGTGCTGATCAAGGCCAACAGCCGGTACCGGGCGGAGCTGTCCACGGCCCCGGTGACGCGCTCGGCTTGACCGTGTGACCTGCGCCTCGGCCGCTTGCCCCTCACATCGGTGTCAGAGATGAGGATGGCGGCAGGGCCCGGAACGACCGGGCCGCGGGCGGAAGGCAGCGGAAAATGGGACAGGCGTGGGGTTTCGACGGGCACGGCGGCCCCGAGGTGCAGAAGTTCTTCGATCGTCCCGATCCCGCCCCCGGTCGCGGCGAGGTGCTGATCCGGGTCGACGTCGCCGGGGTGAATCCCCTCGACTACCTGCTGCGGTCGGGTCTGGTCCCCGGGTTCGACGGCGGGCGTCCGTTTCCCCGCGTGCTGGGCATGGAGGCGGCCGGAACGGTGCTCGCCCTGGGCGAGGACGTCGACGGCCTCGAGGTGGGTGACGCCGTCTTCGGCTTCGCCCTCACCGGCGGCGGTACCTACGCCGAGACGACGGTGCTGTCCGCACCGAACACCGCCCGGGTCCCGGCGGGCCTGTCCGCCACCGTGGCGGCGACGCTGCCGATCGCGGGGACGACCGCGGTGGACGTGCTCGACCAGCTCGGCCTCCCCGCAGGCGCCACGGTCCTGGTCAACGGCGTCGGCGGCGGCGTCGGCCTGGCCGTCGCCCAGCTGGCTGCCGGGCGCGGCCTGCGGGTGATCGGCATCGGGAGCACCGCCAAGCGCGAACACGCCGAGGCCGCCGGGGCGCGGTTCATCGACTACCGCGCCGGGGACGTCGTCACCGCGGCGCGCGAGCTGGTACCGGACGGCTTCGACGGGATCGTCGACCTGGTCGGCGGCACCTCCCTGCGGACGGTCGCCCCGCTGGCCCGGGAGTCCGGCAACGTCATCGCCGTGGGGGATATGTCGGTGACCGACCTCGGCGGGCGTTTCGTCGAGCGTCGCCTCGACCGGGAGAACCTGGAGCGGTCGGCCCGGCTGGCCTTGGCCGGTGTCCTGGCGCCGGTGATCACGGCGATCCACCCGCTTTCCGACGCCCCGGCCGCCGTCGCGGCCGTCGAGCACGGTCACACCTCGGGCAAGGTGGTCATCAAGGTGACCTGAGGACTGTCCGGTCGGATGCACGCAGTACCGCCTCCTAGCACTTAGTCATGACTTATGACTATCATGACTTTGTACCAACTGGCGGACTGAGGAGCTGACGATGTCGGTCATCGAGCTGACCACCTTCACCGTGCCCCCCGAGAACACCGAGGCCATGCTGGCGGCGCGCCCGGGCATGGTGGCCGCGTTCCGGAGGGACCGGCGCGGCTTCCTCGCCGCCCGGCTGGTCCGTCTCGACGAGCAGACCTGGCTGGACTTCGTCGAGTGGACCGACGACGCAGCGTGGGACGAGTCGAAGGTGAAGGGTGCGAACCTGCCGGAAATTGCGGCCTTTTTCGCGACGATCGGCTCTCTGGTCGGCGCCGAGCGCGGCGTGCGGTACGACGACGCCGAGGACGGCGGCAGGCGGGTTCGCACCGTCGCCTACGGTCCCGAGCCGTCGCAGGTGGGGGAGCTGTACCTGCCCGAGGGCGACGGCCCGTTCCCCGTCGTCGCGCTTGTCCACGGCGGCTACTGGACGGCCATGTGGGACCGCCGCCAGATCACCGATGTCGCCGACGACCTCGTCGCCCGCGGGTACGCGGTGTGGAACGTCGAGTACCGCCGGATCGGCGAGCCGGGTGGCGGCTGGCCCGGCACCTTCCTCGACGTCGCCGCCGCCGTCGACGCCCTCGACGGTCTGGATCCCGCGCTCGACCTCCGCCGGGTCGTGCTCCTCGGCCACTCCGCCGGCGGGCACCTGGCCACGTGGGCCGCCCACCGCGATGTCCTGCCGCCCGAGGCGCCCGGTGCGCGGCCGAAGGTCACGCCGATCGGTCTCATCACGCTGGCCGGCGCGCTTGACTTGCGAACGGCCGACGTCGAGGGCTTCGGGAAGGTCCTCGCCGACCCGGACGCCGAACCGCCGAAGGACGCGCCCGAGCCCGCCCGGCCCGACGCGTGGGCCGCCGTCGCGGAGGTCGTCGGCGACGGGATCCTGCCGTTGCTGCTGGGCGGGCACGCCGCCGACGTGCCCGAGCGCTACGCGTGGACGTCGCCGTTGGAGCTGTCGGGCGCCGGTGTCCCGGTCCTCGCGGTGCACGGCACCGCCGACGAAGCCGTGCCCGCCGAGTGGAGCCGGCGCTACGTCGAGAAGGTCGTCGCCGAGGGTGGTATCGCCCGCTACGTCGAGGTCGAGGGCGGTACCCACTTCGACGTCGTCCAGCCGGGTCACCCGGTGTGGACGGAGATCACCGGCTGGATCCATGACATCATCAGGGGGCCGGAGCAGGCGTGAACGAGGAGGTGCGGGCCATCAGCCGGGCGGAACGCAACGCGACGGATCCCGACCTGGGCGTCCTCGCGGGACGGCTGTTGTTCGCCGTGCAGCGGGAGCTGTTCTCGACACTCGCCGAGCGGGGCTTCGACGACCTGAAACCCCGCCACGGCGCAGTGCTGGCCTACCTCGACGAGGACGGGGTGCGAGCCACCGACCTGTCGCGGCTGTCCGGTCAGCACAAGCAGAACATCGGCATCCTCATCGACGAGCTGGAGTCACTCGGGTACGTCGAGCGGCGCCCCGATCCGAGCGACCGCCGGGCGAAGCTCATCTGTCCCACCGAACGCGGGATCGCTCAGATGCGAACGGCGGACGCGATCATGGCGGCCATCCAGCAGCGGCACATCGAACGCCTCGGCGGCGACGACTACGGGCGGTTCAAGCGCCAGCTCATCGACATCACCGAGCACCAGCGCGCCCACACCGATTCCCGCGGCGACGACTGAGCATCGATCTGGCCGGGTGCCGGTGGTCCTGCAGGGCCGAGGGGAGACGCCGAGTTCACGCGACCGGTGCCGATCCGGTTCTCGGCCGGTCACGCCGGCCGGCGGCGGCGACGGGTCGGGATCCGCCGCGCTTCGGTCGAGATCGACTTCGGCGGTCGCCCGGCCGGGGCGTCGGATTGCGGGAACCTCGCGCTTACCGTGTTTCCGGCTCGGCGCGTGAGGGCGCGCGCTGGGCGGGGCAGACGCCGGTGGCGAGCCACTTCTCCCGCAGACCGGCGGGGATGGTCAGGGCGGTCGGCTGTCCGTTGGTGAGGGTGCGGACGCTTCCGCCGAGCAGGAGGCTGCCCGCCTTGTCGAGCACCGCCGTGGCCGTCCGGCTGCGGTCCTCCGAACGTTCCAGCAGCCGCATCAAGCGCGTGCCGGCCCCGACCACGCGGCTCCAGCTGCGTGAGCGCGGCACCTCGAGCCAGTCCGCGACCTCCGGCGTGACGACCTGGCGGACCATCGCGGCGGCCACCCCGTCGAATGCCTTGCCGGGGATCATGGTCTCGTACAGCCGCAGCAGGTTGCGGGTGAGTTCGATGCCTTCGGGCGACGGCCCGTAGGTCGCTTCGACGACGTTCGCGTTCAGTTCCCGCGCCTCGGCCAGGGTTTCCGGCATGGCGTCGGCCGGAATGCCGAGCATCGCGCCTGTCACGCGCCAGACGTAGTAGTAGTCCTCCGCTTCGCGCTCGGTCACCGTGATGCCGATGCGGCGCATGCCGTCGAGGACCTGGACCGAGAAGATGAGCAGGGCACCCAGCATGTCCTGCTGGCACAGCGGAACGCCGTCCGCGGCCGGATCCCACTCGCCGGAGCGGGTGATGAAGTACCGGACGGCGGCGTGGATGAGACGCGTCTTCTGGATCGTGGGCACGAAGGCGCCGCCGGCACCGAACGGCGCGGGGCCCATCATGTTCAGCACGAACTGCGACGTCTCGGACAGCCGGCGGTGGGGCTGGTTCAGCCGGTGCGTGAGCGACAGCACCCGCGACGGCCGCGGCTGGGCGTAGCAGTTGACCATGGCCCCGAACGACAGCACCGACGCGACGTGCACACCGTCGTCGACGAAGAACTCGTACGCGCCCGCGACCCGGTCGAGGTCCGCCCACTCCGGCGGGACGTCCGTGACGACGAGGTAGCGCCGCACCGACTCCGGGAGATCCGCGGGGACGGGCTGGTCGTTGTCGCGGAAATGCGCCAGGACTTCGTTGACCACGCCGGTCTTCCCGCTGCGCACCAGATCCGCGATCACGGCGTCGGCGAGCGGATCACCGCGGAACTTGAGCTCTTCGAAGGCGGGCAATCCGGCCGTCGGGGCATTTCGGGTTTCCGGCACCCGGTGATCTTCGGCCGGGAGAAAAGGCCACGGCTAGCGCCATCCGGGGGCTTCCGGACCACGAACCAGTGACGGCCGCGGTCACCTTGCGTCGATTAACCCGGACGTGGCGGAATTCGGTCACCCGGTGGCACTTTCCCCCCGGGTTCTCCTCGAACGAGGTACGCGAGAGAAAGCGTTCGGTCGATCGACGACGCAGCTCGACGCGCGTTATATCTGGTGAGCGCACTCCGCAGAAGGGACTTCACCGTGGCCGGTTCGACGGTTCTGCTGGCGTTGGACGACGTCCCGGCGGGGTCGGTGCTCGACTCCCAGCTGGCGCGGATCTGCGAGCACCTGGCCGCGGACGGGCACGACGTCCTGCGGGCCGGTACCGATGCCGACGCGCTCGCCCTGGTGCAGAGCCGGGCGGATCTCACCGCCGCACTGGTGAGCTGGGACGCCCGCGACGGCGACCGGGACGCGTCGGCCGAAGCCGTGCTGAAAGCGCTGGTGGGCCGGTTCACCCGGCTCCCGGTCTTCCTGGTGACCACTTCGGCTTCGGTGGACGACCTGCCGTTGTGGATTTCGGAAGTGATCTGCGGCTACGTGTGGCTGATGGAGGACACGCCGGGGTTCATCGCCGGCCGGATCGGCGTGGCGGCCCGCCGGTACCGCGACGAAATCCTGCCGCCGTTCTTCCGCGAGCTCCGGCGGTTCGACGACACCCACGAATACTCCTGGCACACCCCGGCCCACGCGGGCGGCGTGGCGTTCCTGAAATCCCCGGTCGGGCGGGCGTTGTTCGACTACTACGGCGAGCGGTTGTTCCGCACCGACCTCTCGATTTCCGTCGCCGAGCTGGGTTCGCTGTTCGAGCACAGCGGCCCGATCGGCGACGCGGAGCGCAACGCCGCGCGCATTTTCGGTGCCGACCTGACGTATTTCGTGCTGCACGGCGATTCCACCGGTGACCGGATCGCCCTGCACGCCAGTATCGCGACCGACGAACTGGTTCTCGTCGACCGCAACTGCCACAAGGCGATCTACCACGGGCTGACGCTGACCGGGGGCCGCCCGGTCTACCTCGTGCCGACGCGCAACGGCTACGGGCTGATGGGCCCGATCCCGCCCGCCGCGCTCGGCCGTGACGCGGTTGCCGAGCTCGTGCCGGGCAGCCCGCTCGCGGCCGGAGCCGCCGCACCGGACCCGGTGTACGCGGTGATCACCAACTCGACCTACGACGGCCTGTGCTACGACGCGGTCCGCGTCGCCGAGCTGCTGGGGGCCAGCGTGCCGCGGCTGCACCTGGACGAAGCGTGGTTCGCCTACGCCCGGTTCCACCCGATCTACGCCCGCCGGTACGGGATGGCTGTCGACTCCGCCGCGGTGCCTGACGCGATCCGGCCCACGGTGTTCAGCACCCAGTCGACCCACAAGCTGCTCGCGGCGATGTCGCAGAGCGCGATGCTGCACGTCAAGAACTCGCCGCGGTCGCCGGTCGAGCACCGGCAGTTCAACGAGACGTTCATGATGCACGCCACCACGTCGCCGCTGTACCCGATGATCGCCGGGCTCGACGTCGCCGCCGGCATGATGGACGGGCCGGGCGGGCGGTGGCTGGTCGACGAGGCCGTCACCGAAGCCATCCGGTTCCGGCAGGCCGTGGCCCGCATCGGCCGCCGCATCGCCGCCGCCGGCGACCGGCCCGCCTGGTTCTTCGGCACCTGGCAACCCGAGGAGGTCGGTGACCCGGCGACCGGGCAGCGATACCCGTTCGCGGACGCCCCGCTGGATCTGCTGCGCAGCGAACCCGCCTGCTGGAGCCTCGAACCCGGTGCGGCCTGGCACGGTTTCCCCGATCTGGAGGAGGGGTACTGCCTGCTCGACCCGGTCAAGGTCAGCGTCACCTGCCCGGGCACCGACGCCCGCGGCGTCGCGGCGGAGCAGGGCATCCCGGCGCGGCTCCTCACCGCCTACCTCGAGACGCGGCGCATCGTCGTCGAGAAGACCGACGCCTACACCTGCTTGATCCTCTTCTCCATGGGCATCACCAAGGGCAAGTGGGGCACCCTCGTCGACGGGCTCCTGGACTTCAAGACGCTGTACGACACCGGTGCGCGCCTCGCCGACGTCCTGCCCGCGCTGGTCGAAGAACACCCCAGCCGCTACGGCGGTCTCTCACTGCGGGACCTGTGCGACCAGATGCACGGACAGCTCCGCAAGAGTGACCTCATCCCGCTGCTCGACGCGGCGTTCACGCACCCGCCGCGGCCCGAGCTGACCCCGGCCCAGACCTACCAGCGGTTGCTGCGCGGCGGCACCGAACCCGTCCGCCTCGCCGAACTCGCCGGCCGGACGGTCGCCACCCAGGTCGTCACCACCCCTCCCGGCATCCCGGTCCTCATGCCCGGCGAGAACGCCGGTGGCCACGAGGAGCCCACTTTGCGCTATCTGCGCGCCCTCGAAGATTTCGACCGGCACTTCCCCGGCTTCCCGAGCGAAACCCACGGCGTCACCAGAGACGGCGGCGGCGACTACTGGATCACCTGCCTCCGCGCCGGGTGCGCCTGACGTCCTCCGCGTGACCCGCCCGAGCCTGCGGTTTTCTCGCCTCCGGAGGGGATCACGGTAGGGTGACCCCCTGGATTCGCCGGGTCGTGGGGGGCCGTATGTCGGATGTGGGTGAGCCGGGCGCGGGCACCTGGTCGAGTCTGTCGGGATCGGCCGCCGATGTCGTGCAGGCGCGGGACATCAGTGGCGGGGTGCACTTCCACCAGGCCGAGCGGCCCAGCGCCCAGGTGCCACGGCAGCTGCCGGTGGACGTGCGGGGGTTCGTCAACCGGGTCGTCGAGCTGGAGCGGCTGGACCGCTGGCTGGCGGACGAGGCCGAGGCGGACGCGGGCACGGTCGCGGTGATCGCCGGCACGGCGGGGGTGGGCAAGACGGCGCTGGCGGTCCGCTGGGCGCACCGAGCCAGGGACCGGTTCCCTGATGGACAGTTGTACGTGAACCTGCGCGGCTACGACCCCGGCGCACCGCTGACCGCGGACGACGCGCTGGACCACTTCCTGCGGGCGCTCGAGGTACCCGCGAGCAGGATTCCGGCCGACGTCCAGGCCAGGGCCGGGTTGTACCGCTCGCTGGTCGCCGACAAGCGGATACTGGTCGTCCTGGACAACGCCGCGACCGTCGGGCAGGTCCGGCCGCTGCTGCCGGGCGCGGCGGGCTGCCTCGTCCTGGTCACCAGCCGCAGCCGCCTGCCGGGCCTGGTGGCGCGCGAGGGCGCGCGACGGGTGGCCGTGGAGATGCTTTCCGACACGGAGTCCGTCGCGCTGTTGCGCGAGGTCACCGCCGACTACCGGACCGCGGACGACCCCGGCGAGCTGGCCGAGCTGGCCAGGCTGTGCGCGCGGCTGCCACTGGCGCTGCGCGTCGCCGCCGAGCGGGCCGCCGGCCGGCCGGGAATGCCGCTGGCCGACCTGATCCAAGACCTCCGCGACGAGTCCTCCCTGTGGGACGCATTGTCCACAGAGGACGATGACGAGGCCGATGCGGTCCGCGCCGTGTTCGCCTGGTCCTATCGTGCCCTGTCACCGGATGCCGCACGCGCCTTCCGCCTGCTGGGCCTGCACCCCGGGGCCGAGTTCAGCCTGGACGCCGCGGCCGCGCTGACCGACTCCACCCCACGCGACACCCGGCGTCTGCTGGACACGCTGGCCGGGGCGCACCTGCTGGAGGACATGGGATCGCGCCGGTACCAGTTCCACGACCTGATGCGCGCCTACGCCGCCGACCAGGCGCACCAGGAGGAATCACCGGACGAGCAACGCGCCGCCCTGCGCCGCGTGCTTGAGTGGTACCTGCGCACCTCGGTCGCCGCCGTCGACGCCATCGGATTCGGTGGACGCGCTTTCCCGCTCTCGGTGGGCCCGTTCGGCGATGACATCCCGCAAACCGGCGTCATCGACCACCGCGATGCGGTGCAGTGGTACGAGCGGGAACGCGGGAACCTCATGGCGGCCACCCGAACGGCCGCGGAGGCCGGCCTGGACCGGATCGCGTGGCAGATCCCCGCGGTGCTGATGGAAATCAACGGAAGCCGCGATCCGCTGGGCGGCTGGCTGGAGGCCGACCGCATCGCCCTCGACGCCGCCCGGCGCTCCGGCGATCGCCGGGGTGAGGCGGTCATCCACTGGAGCCTTGGCGTACGACACCGGCTCGGCCAGCACCTTCGGGACGCCAAGGACCACTACGAGGCCGCACGGGTGCTGTTCGACGGCTTGGGGGACCCGCTGGGTGTCGCCTATGCGCTGAACGGCCTCGGACTCACGTCCATGCGGGATCGCCGGCTTCGTGAGGCGCGGGGCGAATTCGAGCGGGCATTGACCATCGCCCAAGACCAGGAAGCCCGCTTCCTCGTCGCTGTCCTCCTGCGCAACCTCGGATGCGTCGACGACGACCTCGGTCACCTCGACGAGGCCGAACGCGAGCTCCGGCAGGCGATAGCCACCTACCGGGAGCTCGGGGAGGAGACCGAGGAGTCGTTCTGCCTGCCCGAACTGGCCGAGGTCCTGATCGAGCAGCGCCGGCCGGCCGAAGCCCGTGACTCGCTCGACCGTGCCTTGGCGCAGGCCCATGCGCACGACAACGCGCTGGTGGAGGGCCTCGCGCTCCTCCGGCAGGGCCGGCTGGAGCTGGCGGAGGGATCCCCGGAAGACGCGCTGACGTCCAGCCAGCACGCCGCGGTCCTGCTGCACCAGTTCGGCTACCAAGGCTACGAAGCTGAGGCGTGGCATGTCACGGGGGAGGCGTACCGGCAGCTGGGACGCCTGGATGACGCCGCCGGCTTTTTCCGGCGGTCCGCGGAAGTCCACCGCGAGTGCGGCGATCGATGGCACCTGGCGGTCACGCTCGACAGCCTCGCGACGACACTCGGTCTGCTCGGGAAACCGGACCACGCACGGCAGGCTTGGCGCGAGGCCCAGCCCCTGCTCACGGACGTCGACGATCCACGGGCGGCCCGGCTGCGCGCCCGCGTTGAGCAGCGGTTGTCGTCGGGTTGACCTGTCGATCACGGTCAACGCCGGGGTGAACCAGGTGGCGAAGCCGGGGTCCCGGCGATCCGGCCGGGCAGCCGCGCGGCCAGGTACTTGATCAGCTCGCTGATCCGCCGGGGCACGTGGACGTCGTCCGAACGGAGTGCGTAGATGTCGGCCGGTGGCGTCGGCACGTCGGGCAGGACGCGCACCAGGGCGCCGCTTTCGAGGTGGGAGCGGATCTGCCATTCGGAGCGCATGATGACCCCGTAGCCCTGCAGCGCCCAGCCGGTCACCACGTCTCCGTCGTTGCTCGACAGGCGGCCGCGCACGCGCACCTGACGCGGGTTGCGGGCGTCTCCGAAGCGCCACAGGGCGAAGTCGCCGTCGTTTTCGCGGAGCACGATGCAGTCGTGGCCGGCCAGGTCCTCGATCCGCTCGGGCAGCCCTCGCTGCTCCACATAGGACGGTGCGGCGCACGGCACCCGCCGGTTCTTCGCCAGCCGGCGCATCCGCAGCGAGGAGTCCGGTGGCGTTCCGACGTGGACGGCCAGGTCGAACTCGCGCCGGTGCGGCCGCAGGGGGAGCGCGGACGTGCGGAGCTGGACGCTCACCTGGGGATGCGCGGCGGTGAACTCCCCGAGCAGCGGGGCGACGTGCGCGCGGCCGAGGCCGAGCGTGGCCTGGACCACGATCGATCCCCGCAGGTCGCCGGAGCGGGGGGTGACCAGGTCCTCCAGCTCGTGCACCTGGTCGAGGATCGTCTCCAGGCGGGCGGCGAACAGTTCGCCCTCGGAGGTCAGCGTGAGCCGCCGGGTGCCGCGGTGCACCAGGCGGGCGTCGAGCCGGCGTTCCAGTGCGCTGAGGCGCTTGCTGACCACCGGGAGCGAGCACTGCAGCTCGCGCGCGGCTGCCGTCAGCGTCTCGCTGGCCGCGACGACGTGGAAGAAGCGGAGGTCGTCGATCGAAGTGGTCACCCTTTCCATGAGCGAAAGGATAGGTTGCCTCGGCCGCTCTTGTCGTGGGGCGCACCGCCGATCAGGGTGGAAGCGCGTGCCGACCCGATCGACAGGAGCAGCTCGTGTCCCAGCGTTACCGCATCGCCGTCATCCCCGGCGACGGCATCGGCCGCGAGGTCGTCCCGGAAGGGCTGCGGTGCCTGCAGGCCGCCGCCGAAGCCCACGGGTTCGAACTCGAGACCGTCCACTACGGATTCGCCTGCGCCGAGTACTGGGTGCGGCACGGCGAGATGCTGCCGCCGGACTGGAAGGAGGTGCTCGGCGGCTTCGACGCGATCTTCTTCGGCGCGGTCGGGTGGCCCGAGGTGGTGCCCGACCACGTTTCGCTGTGGGGGAGCCTCCTGCAGGTCCGGCGGGGTTTCGACCAGTACGTCAACTTGCGGCCGGTCCGGCTGCTGCGCGGGGTCCGCAGCCCGCTGCGTGATCACGAGCCCGGCGACATCGACTTCCTGGTCGTCCGCGAGAACACCGAAGGCGAGTATTCGAGCATCGGCGGCCGGATCTTCGAGGGCACCGACCGCGAAACGGTGCTGCAGGAGACCGTGCTGACCCGGATCGGCGTGGACCGGGTGCTGCGCCACGCCTTCGAGCTCGCCGCCGCCCGCCCTCGCAAGCACCTGACGTGGGCGACCAAGAGCAACGGCATCGCCGTCTCCATGCCGTACTGGGACGAACGCGCCGAACTGATGGCCGAGCAGTACCCGGAAGTGGCCGCGGACAAGGACCACATCGACATCCTCGCGGCCAAGTTCGTGCTCCAGCCGCAGCGGTACGACGTCGTCGTCGCCAGCAACCTCTTCGGCGACATCCTCTCCGACCTCGGACCGGCCTGCGCCGGGACGATCGGGATCGCCCCGAGCGCCAACATCAACCCGGACCGGACGTGGCCGAGCCTGTTCGAGCCGGTCCACGGCTCGGCCCCGGACATCGCCGGGCGCGGGATCGCCAACCCCGTCGGGCAGATCTGGAGCGGCGCCATGATGCTCGACCACCTGGGCGAGACCGCCGCGGCCGCGGCCGTCCTGGCCGCGATCGAGAACGTGCTCGCCGAACAGCCGGACGTGCTCACGCCCGACCTCGGCGGCTCAGGCACGACCGAGGGCCTGGGCACGGCGATCGCCGCCGAGATCGCGCACCGGAAGGTGGTGGCGTCATGACGCCCGCGTTCGACCCGGTCGGCCTCGAGGTCCAGTGGGACCGGCTCGCGTCCGCGACCGACGAGGCCGCGTCGACCATGCTGCGCACGGCCTTCTCGACCATCATCCGCGAATCCAACGACTACACCGTCGTCCTGATGGACCGCCGCGGGCGCACGATGGCGGAGTCACGGGCCGGCATCCCCGGCTTCGCGGCCCTGATGAGCTCGCTGACCGGGCTGGTCCTGGAGCGGTTCCCGGCGGACGACTGGCAGGACGGCGACGTCGTGATCACCAACGACCCCTGGATCGCCACCGGGCACCTGCCGGACATCGCCATGATCACTTCGGTCTTCCACCGGGGCACCCTCGTCGCCTTCGCCGGGACTGCCGCCCACTCGCCGGACATCGGCGGGACGCCGGCGCTGGGCGCCACCGACCTGATTTCCGAGGGCGTCCTCATCCCGCCGCTGCGGCTGTACCGGGCCGGCCGGGTCGAGCCGGGGGTCAAGGATCTCCTGCTGGCCAACGTCCGCCTCCCCGAACCGTTGTGGGGTGACCTGGAGGCGCAGGCCGCGGCGCACGCGGTGTGCCGGCGGCGCGCGCAGGAGTTCCTCGACGACTTCGGCGAGCCGGATTTCGAGGCGTTCGCCGCCGAGGTGCACGCGCTGGCCGAGACCGCGATGCGGACGGCCGTGCGCGAGCTGCCGGACGGCGTGTACCGGGCGGGCGTCGACGCCGACGGTGTCGAGGGACACCCGACCCACATCGAGTGCGCGGTCACGGTCCGCGGTGACCGGATCGGGATCGACTACGGCGGAACCTCGGCGCAGGTGCCGTTCCCGGTCAACTCCACCCTGAACTACACGCGCGCCTACTCGATGTACCCGCTGAAGATCCTGCTCGACCCGGCCACGCGGACGAACTGGGGTTCCTACCGGGCGATCAGCGTGACGGCGCCGGAGGGCACGATCGTCAACCCGGTGTTCCCCGCGCCCGTAGTCGCGCGGCACCTGACCGGGCACCTGCTGTCGTGCGCGATCTACCGGGCGCTCGCGCCGGTGCTGCCCGGCCGGGTCATCGCCGACAGCGGGGGAGCGCCGGCGCTGCGGGTCCGGTTCGCCGGCGTCGACGAGGCCGGCCGTCCCTTCGCGCAGATGCTCTTCGCCAACGCCGGAATGGGCGCGTCCCGGGAGAAGGACGGCTTGTCCACGACCGCTTTCCCGACGAACTCCGGCAGCGGCAGCATCGAGGCCTTCGAGGTCGCGTCCCCGCTCCGGTTCGTGCGCAAGGAACTCCGGCCGGGCTCCGGTGGCCGAGGCCGGCGCCGCGGCGGGCTGGGGCAGGACGTCGAGGTGCACAACCCGACCCGCCGCCCGGTCCAGCTGGTGGTGCTCGGCGACCGCGAACGCCACCCGGCGCTCGGGCTCGCCGGAGGGGAGCCGGGGGCCGCGGCGCGGGCGGTGCTCGACACCGGGAAAAGCGTGCCGCTGAAGTCGGTTTCGCAGCTGGCGCCCGGTGCGTCGATCGTCATCTCGTTCCCCGGCGGGGGCGGGTTCGGCGCACCGGAGGACCGTGAGCCGGACCTGGTCCTGGCCGACGAACTCGGCGGGTACGTCCGATGAGCCGCACCGTCCGGATCGGCGTGGACGTCGGCGGCACGTTCACCGATCTGCTGCTCCACGACCCGGTCCGCGGCCTGACCCGGCCGGGCAAACTGCCCACCACGCCGCACGCCCCCCACGAGGCCATCACCGCGGGCATCGCGCGGCTGCTGGCGGAGACCGCCACCCCGGCCCGTGACGTCGCCGGGGTCGTGCACGGCACGACGCTGGTGACCAACACGCTGCTGGAGCGCACCGGCGCGGTGGTGGGGCTGCTCACCACGGAGGGGTTCCGCGACGTCCTGGAGATGGCGCGGGAGATCAGGTTCGACACGACCGACCTGCTGGCCCGGCCGGCGCGCCCGCTGGTTCCCCGGCACCTGTGCCGCGGCGTGCGGGGCCGCATCGCCGCCGACGGCACCGAGCTGGCGCCGCTGGACGAGACCGGCGTGCTCGCGCAGGCGGCCTACCTGGTGGAACAGGGCGTCGAGGCGGTGGCGGTGGCCCTGCTGCACGCCTACCGCGACGACCGGCACGAACGGCGGGTGCGGGAGCTGCTCGCGCAGGCCTGCCCCGGGCTGCCGGTCACCCTCTCCAGCGAGGTCGCGCCCGTCGTCGGCGAGTACGAGCGGGCGAGCACGGCCTGCCTCAACGCCTACGTGCAGCCGTCGATGACGCGCTACCTCGACAGCCTGCGCGACGACCTGCTCGCCATGGGCATCGAGGCGCCCCTGCACGTCATGCTCTCCGGGGGCGGGATCACGACCTCGGCCGACGCGAAGGAGTTTCCCTTCCGGCTGCTCGAATCGGGCCCGGCGGCGGGAACGATCGCCGCGGCCGCCGTGGCCCGGCGGCTGGGCGAACCGGACGTCCTTTCGTTCGACATGGGCGGCACCACGGCCAAGATCGCCGTGGTGAGCGCGGGCGGTCCGCGTCGACGGCACGACTTCGAGGCGGGCCGCGTCGACAAGTTCAAGCCGGGTTCGGGGCTGCCGGTCCGGCTGACGGTCGTCGACATGATCGAGATCGGCTCCGGCGGCGGGTCGATCGCCGCCCCGGACTCGCTGGGACTGCTCAAGGTCGGCCCGCGCAGCGCCGGCTCCGTCCCGGGGCCCGTCGCCTACGGCCGCGGCGGGGAGCGGCCGACCGTCACGGACGCGGACCTCGTGCTCGGTCACCTCGACCCGGCCGGCTTCCTCGGCGGAGAGATGCGGCTGCGGACGGCCGAGGCCCGCAAGGCGCTGAACCGGGAGGTGGCCGAGCCGCTCGGCCTCGACCCGGACGGTGCAGCCGCGGGCATCGTCGAGGTCGCGACGGCGGGCATGGCAGCCGCGGCTCGGATGCACCTGTCCGAGCAGGGCCGGGATCCCGCCGGCTTCGCGCTCGTGGCGTTCGGCGGCGCGGGCCCGGTGCACGCCTACGGCCTGGCGAAGCAGCTGAAGATCACCCGGATCATCGTGCCGATGCGCGCCGGTGTCCTGTCCGCATACGGGTTTCTCGTCGCCCCGCCGACGGTGGACCAGGTGCGCAGCCTGCCGTCGGCGCTCACCGAGGTCGACTGGGAGCGCGTCACCGCCCTCTACGACGAGATGGCCGCACGCGCCACCGCGGTCTTGGCTCCGGCTGGCACGGAGGAGGTGCGGATGCGACAGTCGGCCGACCTGCGCTACCAGGGCCAGGGCGCCGCGATCGAGGTCGAACTCCCCGACGCGGCGGACGCCGACGTGCTTCAGGGCGCCTTCGAAGAGGCGTACCGCGTGACGTTCGGGCGCTCCCTCGACGGACCTGCGGAGGTCGTCAACTGGCGGCTCTCGGCCCACCTGCCCGGCCACGACATCCCGCTGGGGTGCGAGCCCGCCGACGGCGATCCGCGCCGCGGGGTCCGCGACGTCCGGTTCCCCGGCCACGGCCGGCTCGAGGCCACGGTATGGGACCGCTCCCGGTTGCGACCCGAAACGGAGCTCACGGGCCCGGCGGTGTTCGAAGAACGCGAGTCCTCGTGCGCGTTCGGACCGGAGTGCCGGATCCGCGTCGACCGTGACCTGACGCTCCTCGTCGACGTCGGGCCGTGACTCAAGCCGGGGCGACGGCGGCCGGCGCGGCGAGCAGGTCTCCCAGCCCGCCCCGGGCGTCCTCGATGACGAGCGCCTCGGCCACCGCGGGGTCGCCGGCCCGCAACGCCCGGACGAGCGCGCGGTGGCTGCCGTAGCGATCGAGGCCGAACCGGTCGTTCTCGGCGATGCGTTCGATCAGCCGGGCCCGCCGTTCCGGCCAGGAGAACACCCGCGTCTGGCCGAGCAGGCGCACCAGGACCGGGTTGTGGGCGCACGACTCGACGCCCTCGTTGAAGCGCTGCATGGCGTCCAGCAGCCGGTCCAGGTGCCGGGAGATGTCCTGCCCCGCCTGCTGCCGTTGCTCGATGACGATCAGCAGGTCGTCGGCTTCGTCGAGCACGGCGTCGAGGTGGTCCAGCTGGGCGGCGGTCGCGTGCCGCGCGGCGAAGCGGGCCACCATCCCGCGCAGGGCCACCTCCACCTCGGCGAGGTCCTGGATCGCGGTGTCCCCGAACGCGGCGACCTGGACGGTCCGCGGCCCGGTCCGTTCGAGGAGACCGTCCTGTTCGAGGCGGCGGATGGCCTCTCGCACCGGCGTCGGGCTCACCGACAGCCGCTCGGCGAGCCCGCGCTCGGTGACCTTCTGCCCCGGCCGCAGCTCGCCGGTGGTGACCGCGTCGCGGATGGCGCGGTACGCGCGGTCGGCCAGCGTGTCGGCCGTCAGGCCCTTCAAGGTCTCACTTGCCATGGCGTCACTCTATCTGCCATGGCAACGTCGGTAAGAAACACTTGACGTTCTTGCTATAGCAAAAGTAGCTTGGCGGCATGACGACGACGTCGAGCACACAACGCGTGCGGACAGGGCGGATCACGTTCTTCGTGGCCCTGGCGGTCTTCGCGCAGGAGTCGACGTGGAACCTCTACGACTCGCAGGTTCCGCCGCTGCTCCGCGAACACATCGGCAGCGCCGCGCTGATCGGTCTCCTGATGGGGATGGACAACGTGCTCGGCATCTTCATCCAGCCGTGGATGGGCAACCGGTCGGACCGCACGCGCACCTCGTGGGGCCGGCGCATGCCCTACCTCCTCGTCGGGATGCCGGTGGCCGCGCTGCTGTTCCTGCTGATCCCGCACGCCGCGGCGTCGCTGCCGCTGCTGATCCTGACGATGTTCGGCTACGCGCTGGTCGCGAACTCGTTCAAGCCGATCGCCGAGTCCCTGCTCCCGGACTTCGTCCCGCCCGAGCGGCGCAGCCGGGCCAACGCCGTCGTCAAGATCGCGGCCAGCCTCACCGTGATGGTCGCGGCGCTGATCAGCATCTTCCTGATCGACACGTATCCGAAGCTGTCGTTCGCGATCCCCGCGATCCTGATGGTGGTGTCCTTGATCGTGCTGGCCGCGAACGTGCGGGACAGCCGGTCGCCTGCCTACCAGGTCGCCCTCGACGAAGAACGCGAACGGGCCGCACCCGCCGCACGGGTGCGGGACACCGTGCTCGACATCGTGCGGGACGCCGACCACAGCCGGCTGCTGCTCATCGCGTCCATCCTGCTGTTCGGCGGCGCGTGGGCTGCTTCGCGGGCGCTCATCACGCCCTACGGCATGGAGGTGCTGGGCCTGTCCCGCGGCGAAGCGGGCGGGCTGACGCTGCCCAGCGGCGTGGCCTTCATCGTGGCCGCCTATCCGGTGGCGAGGCTCGCCGAACGCTTCGGCCGGCTGCGCGTGATGACCGTCGGGATGACGATCTTCGTGGCCGGCATGGTGCTCGGCACCGTGGTCCGGACGCCCACCGGGGTCGTCACCGGCCTCTGCGTGGCGTCCGCGGGGGCGTCGGCGTTCCTGGTCAACGCGGTCGTCGTGCTGTGGAACCTCGCCCCGTCCGACCGCGTGGTCGGGACCTACACCGGGCTCTACACCGTGGGCTGGGTGAGCGGCGGCTTCCTCGGCCCGGCCGTGGTCGGCGGCCTGGTCGACCTCACGGGCTGGTCCCTGCTGCTGCTCCACGTCGCGATCGTCGCGCTGCTCGCCGTGCTGGCGGTCGCGCGCGTCAGTGCCCTGCAGCGCCGGTCGTCCGCCGGGCGGGCACTGTGAACGAACGCGTGCTGATCACCACGGACTATCTGCGTCCCGGTGACGACGTCGACCTGTTCTTGAAAAGCTCCGGCCTGGAGACCGTGCACTTGCCGATGGCGGGCCGTCGCGACCCTCGCGAACTCGCGGCCGCTCTCCACGGGATCGACGCGGCGCTGGTGGCCAACGAGCCACTGACGGCGGATGTCCTTGCCCGGGCGCCAAAGCTGCGCGTCATCGTGCGCACCGGCGTGGGCTACGACTCGATCGACGTCGCCGCCGCGCGCCGGCTCGGGATCTCCGTGAGCAACCTGCCCGGCGTCAACGCCAACGCCGTGGCCGAGTACACCCTCGGCCTGCTGCTCGCGGGCGCCCGGCGGCTCGTCCAGTCCGCCCACGGCGTGGCCGCGGGGAACTGGCCCCGCGAGGACGGCCGGGAACTGCGCGGCTCGACGCTCGGGCTCATCGGCTACGGCGCAGTGGCGCGCGCCGTGGTGCCGTTGGCCCGCGCGTTCGGCATGAACGTCGTCTGCACGACGAACGTCCCGGCGGAGCTGCGGGATCCCGGGGTCCGGTTCACCGGGCTGCCCGAGCTGCTGTCCACTTCGGACTACGTCTCGGTGCACACCGCGCTCACCGACCGGACCCGGGGACTGCTGGACGCGGTGGCCTTCAAACAGATGAAGCCGGCAGCGCTGCTGATCAACACGGCCCGTGGCGCGATCGTCGACGAAGACGCGCTCGTCGCGGCCGTGCGGTCGGGCGAGATCGCGGGCGCGGCGCTCGACGTCGTCGCCGAGGAGCCGCTGCCGTCCGACAGCCCGTTGCGCGGACTGGCCGGGATCGTCGTCTATTCCCACCTGGCCGGGCAGACGGCCGAAGCCCGCCGGGCCGCCGGCCTGCGCGGCGCGGAGGAACTGGTCGCCGCCCTTGCGGGCCGGGCGCAGTTCATGGTGAACCGAGAGAAATGAGGGACATGGACAACGTGCGCGTGCTGGCCCCGAGCGGGATGCTCGGCGCCGGCTGGGACCACGCGACCGTCGAGCGCGGCATCGCACTGGGCGCCGACGTCATCAGCATCGACGGCGGCTCGACGGATTCGGGCCCGTACTACCTCGGGTCCGCGACGGCCAAGACGACCGCCAAGGCCGTGGCCCGCGATCTGCGCAGCCTGTTCACGGCCGCCGCGGGCGCGGGCATCCCGGTGATCGTGGGCTCCTGCGGCACCAGCGGGACCGACCGCGGCGTCGACTGGATCGCCGGGATCGCCGCCGGCGTGCTGGCCGAAGAAGGCCTGGACCTGAAGGTGGCGCGGATCTACAGCGAGCAGAACGCGGCCGAGCTGAAGGAACACCTCGACGCGGGCCGCGTGCATCCCTTGCCCCCGTTGGGAGAGCTGACCGCCGAGACGCTCGAGAGCTGCACGCACATCGTCGGCGCGATGGGGCACGAACCGATCGTCGCGGCGCTGCGCGCCGGAGCCCAGGTCGTGCTCGCCGGCCGCGCCACCGACACCGCGGTGGCGGCCGCGTACCCGCTGATGAAGGGCATGCCCGCCGGGCCCACCTGGCACGCCGCGAAGATCGTCGAATGCGGCGGCCAGTGCACGAGCAACCCGCGCGCGGGCGGGGTTCTCGCCACCATCGACGCGGACGGCTTCACCATCGAGCCGCTCGACCCCGAGGTGGCGTGCACGCCGATCTCGGTGGCCGCCCACATGCTCTACGAGTCCGCGGACCCGTTCGAGATGCGGGAGCCCGCCGGCACCCTCGACGTCCGGGACGCGCGGTACACCGCGCTCGACGACCGGATCGTCCGCGTCGAGGGGTCGCGATTCCACATTGCCGATCAGCACACGATCAAGCTGGAAGGCGCCCGCATCACCGGCTACGAGACCGTGTCGTTCTCGGCCATCCGGGACCCGCTCATCCTCGCCGACATCGACGCGTGGGCGCAGCTGATGCGCACGATGATCACGCAGCGGGTGGGGCAGACGCTCGGGCTGGCGGACGACGAGTACGCCTTCGATCTCCGCCTCTACGGCCACAACGCGGTGCTGGACGACCTCGAGCCCGAGAGCGGGCCGCCGCGCGAGGTCGGCGTGATGCTGCTCGTCAACGCGCCCGACCAGGCGACGGCCACGGCGGTCGCCAAGGTCGCCAACCCGCTCATGCTGCACCTGCCGACGCCGGGGATGAACTACCTGCCGAGTCTCGCGTTCCCGTTCTCTCCCGCGGAGGTCGAGCGCGGCGCGGCGTACGAGTTCGTGCTGAACCACGTCGTGGACTGCGATCCCGCCGAGCTGTTCCGAACCGAGCTGGGGGAGAAAACCCATGCCTGAAACGACTCTGGCGGATCTGGCCCACGAAGTCCGCTCCAAGAACGCGGGCCCGTTCTGGGTGACGATGGAACTGTTCATGCGCGACACCGAGGGCTACCGGCTCGCCGCGGACGAATCCTTCCTCAACGAGAGCGTGATCGCGCAGCTCTACCGCGTCGAGGAGAAGGCGGTCCGGCTGTTCCGGATCCCGTCGCTCAACGTCGTCAAGATCTCCTTCCCCCGCCCGGTCGGCCAGGGGTCGCTGCGGGACCGCGACATCCACGCGGGCCAGCACCACGTTCCCCTCGCCCGCATGCCGGTCCCGTCGTCGACCCGCCCCTTGGAGGAAAGCCCGTGATCCGTGTCGAAGACCTGCCGGTGGCGCACCCCGGCCGCCGTCTGCTCACCAAGCGCACCCCGTTCTTCGTCGCACCGGACGAGCCGCGCTGCAGTTACTGCGCTTACATCCCCACGAGCTGGACCCCGGACGCCGAACTGCCCGTCCTGGTGGCCGTGCACGGGACCGGCCGCAGCGTCGGGGAGCTGCGCGAGGGGCTCATCCCCTTCGCCGAACAGCACCACGTCATCGTCGTGCTCCCGCTGTTCCCGGTCGGCATCGACGATCCCGACGACGTGCACGGCTACAAGCTCGTCGACGCCCACGGGATCCGGTTCGACCGGGTGCTGCTCGGCATCCTCGAGCAGGTCCGGTTCCGGTGGAACGCGCGGGTCGGCAAGGTGTTGCTGTCCGGGCACTCCGGCGGCGGCCAGTTCGCCCACCGCTTCCTGTACCTGCACCCGGACCGGGTCGCCGCGGTCGCGGTCGGCGCACCCGGCGGCGTGACCTTGCTCGACGACTCGCTCGCCTGGCCGGAAGGCATCGGCGACACCCGGCAGCGGTTCGGGATCACCGTGGACCCCGCCGCGGTCGCCCGGGTGCCGGTGCTGCTCGTCATCGGCGGCGACGACGACGGCCGGGCCGACCTGGCCGTCATGGGCGACCACGGCCACAGCCGCCCGGAGCAGCTCGCCCGGCTGGCCGAAAGCCTGACCTGGCACGGCACCGCGGTCCGGCAGGTCGTGGTCCCCGGGGTGGGCCACAGCGCCGCGGGCACCCGGCCGCCGGTCGTCGAATTCTTCACCGGCTTGCTGCCCGGATGAGCCGGCCTCGTCCGGCACCTCACCACGGCACGCTTCGCCCCGAGCGGTCGAGGTACGCCAACCCGGGTGTGCCTGCTCGGGACAGCAGGACATCCACGAGCAACGGGACACTTTCTTCGACGGTGAACGGTGCGTCCGGCCCGCCGAGCTCGGTGCGGATCCAGCCCGGCGCCAGGAGAACGAAAGCGCGCTCCGTCTCGGCTTGGCGGTTGGCGAAGCTGCGCATGAACATGTTGAGGGCTGCTTTGCTGCCGCGGTACACCTCGCGGCCCGCGGTGGTGTTGTTCGTGATGCTGCCCTGCCCGGACGACATCGCGCCGATGAGCCCGGTGGGGGAGACGAGGTCTTCGAGCGCTTCGATGACGCGCATGGGGCCGAGCGCGTTGGTGACCATCACCTCGACGAAGTCGGCGGTCGGGACCGCGCCGATCGGTGTGTGCTCGTTGTTCGTGGTGCCCGCGTTGACGAGGAGCAGGTCGAGCCGGCGCCGGGTGAGCCGTTCGTGCAGGGGCGGCAGGTGGCCGGGCTCGGTGATGTCGAGGTGTTCGACGGTGACGCGGCCGCCGGCCCGGTCGGCGAGGTCGTGCAGCGGGGTCCGGGCGTCGGTGTCGCGGACCGTGCCGACGACGTGCCACCCTCGGTCGAGGAATTCGGCCGCCATCGCGTGACCGAGGCCGCGTGAGGCCCCGACGATGAGCGCGGTCGGGTTCTGGTCTGTGGATGACATCGGGCGTCAGCTCCGTTTCTTTTCCGGTACGTCGCCAGTCTGGCCGCGGCGATCGCGTCGAGGCGATTCGAGACCGGCTTTCTGTAGGATTCCGGACATGGCGAGTGCCGCGATGTTCGAATCCGACGCTGTCGGGCCCGATGATGTGCGAATCATCCGGGCGCTGCAGGTCGCGCCGCGGGCTTCGTTCGCGTCGATCGCGGCCGCGATCGGCCTCAGCGAAGGTCTCGTCAGGCGCCGCTACCGGCGGCTGCACGCCGACGGCGTGATCCGCGTCGCGGGCGTCGTCAACCCGGGAGCGCTGGCCCAAAGCCGGTGGCTCGTGCGGCTTCGCTGCCGTCCCGGCAGCGTCGAGACGATTGCCGACGCACTGGCCAAGCGCGAGGACGTCAACTGGGTGGCCCTGAGCGCGGCCGGCTGCGAAATCACCTGCGCGACCCAGTCACGGACCCGGCAGCAGCGGGAAGACCTGCTCGGCAGGCGGCTGCCCCGCACGGCGGCCGTGCTCGACTTCAACGCTTTCGCCATGCTCCGCCAGTTCATGGGCGGCCGCGGCCACTACTGGGCCGACCTGCAGGGCGTGCTGTCCCCGGAGCAGGAAGCCCTGCTCGGCAGCGAGGGTGCCCCGTTCACCGAAGCCCCGGTCGTCGCCCGCGATCCCGCGCGCCTCACGGCCGAGGACGAAAAGATCCTCGACACCCTCGCCGTGGACGGCCGCGCCGGCCTCGTCGACCTCGCCGCGGCAGCGAACTCCACGCCCGGGCGGGTGTCACGCCGGCTTCACGACCTGCTCACCCGCCGCGTGGTCCACATCGACGTCGAAATCGTCGCCGCCGCCTTGGGCTACCACGCCCGGGCGAACCTGTGGCTGCGCGTGCACCCGTCAGCGGTGAAGGAAGCCGGACGCACGCTCGCGCGGGAGCCCGGGATCGCCTTCGCCGCGGCGGTGTCCGGGCCGCACAACCTCCACGCCGTCGCGCATTGCCGGGACCTCGACGAACTGTTCGAATTCACCTCCGATCGCCTGGGCTCCCTGGCCGGGCTGCAGAGCATGGAGGTCTCCCCGGTGCTGCGGCAGGTCAAGCAGGCCGGCACGCTGCTGGCCGGCGACCGCCTCGTCGCGCCACCTCACGCTGCGCGCGTCACGTCCGGATAGCCGCCTTCGCGCGCTCCCGGCCGTCGGCAGAGTTCAGCCGCCGGGCGATGCAAGGCAGGGCGCGGGTCCGATTGCCGCCGGTGAACTGACCCTTGGGCGCCGATGCGACTACCGTGGCCGGGGTGAGGAGGTGACCGCCGTGACGTTCGAACGCGATGTCGTGGTGATCGGCGCCTCCGCGGGCGGTGTCGAGGCGCTGCGCCAGACCGTGCGGTCGCTGTCGGCCGACTTCCCCGCCGCCGTCCTGGTGGTCATGCACCTCGCTCCCGGCGCACCGACCGCGCTGCCCCAGATCCTCAGCCGCGCCGGGCCGTTGCGAGCGGTCCCGGCGACCCACGCCGCGCCGCTCACCAGGGGTGTGATCCACGTGGCGCCGCCCGATCACCACCTGCTCATCGACGACGGCGCACTCATGCTCAGCCACGGCCCCACCGAGAACGGGCACCGGCCCGCGATCAACGCCACCTTCCGGTCCGCGGCGGTCGCCGCCGGGCCACGCGCGATCGGCGTCATCCTTTCGGGCGCTCTGCACGACGGCGCCGCCGGTCTGAGCGCGGTGGTGGAACGCGGCGGCCTCGCGATGGTGCAGGACCCCGCGGACGCCCTCTACCCCGGAATGCCGGAAAGCGCCCTCGCCTGCGTGCGCACGGACCACGTCTACCCCGCCGACGTGCTCGGCAAGGTGCTCGACCGGTTGGCCCGCACGGCGGCGAGCACCCCGCCGGCCGAGCCGCCCTCCCCGGCGCTGCTGCTGGAGGACCGGATCGCGCGTGACGGCGTCCGGCGTGGCGCGGTCGCCGAGGAGCTGGCGGCACAGGCGGGGTACAGCTGCCCGGACTGCCAGGGTCCCCTGCTCGAGATCGGGCAGCAGCCCGGCCGGTACCGCTGCCGGATCGGCCACGCCTGGTCGGCCGAAGCCCTGCTGGCCGCGCGCGACACCGAACTGGAACGGGCGCTGTGGACGGCGTTGCGCTCGCTGGACGAAAAGGCGGCCCTCGCCCGGCGCATGCAACAGGACGCCGCCGGACGCGGGCACGGCAGCCTCACCGGCCGCTACGGCAGCACCGCCCGGGAATGCGCGACCGCCGCGGAGAAGCTGCGCCGGTTCCTGCTGGCCCTTTCCCAAGAGACCGAGGCGAACCCGTGACCACCGAAGGCGACCTCAAGCTGGTACCGCGGTACCGGCCGGAGTCGACCGTGGCGACCTTGACCGGCACCTTGACCTTGGCCAATTATCCGGAGCTGCGTGACGGCGTGCTCAAGGCGGCCGCGGACGCGCCGGAGAGCATCATCGCCGACATCCAGGGCCTCGAGGTCGACGCCGACACCCTGGTGACGGTGTTTTCGGTGATCGCGATGCGGATCGGCGAGTGGCCGGGGATCCCGTTCGCGGTGGTGACCGACCGCCCGGACCACCTCGCCCGGTTGGCGGCGCAGACGGTGGACCGGTTCGTGGCCGTCCACCCCGACGTCGTGGCGGCGGAACGGGCCCGGGACCGGCCGCCCCGGCGGCGGGCGGTGCAGCTGCTGGCCGCGTCGCCGCGTGCGTCCGCCCTGGGCCGGTCGTTCGTCGAGCGGGTCTGCGCGCAGTGGGGCGTGCCGGAACACATCGAAGACGCGCTCATGATCGCGACCGAGCTGGTCGAGAACGCGATCGTGCACACGACGTCGCACCCGCGGCTCCGGCTGGAGCTGCGGGGCGGTGTTTTCACCGTGGCGGTCGCCGACGACGATCCACGGGCGGCCGTGATGCGCGAGCTGCCCGACCGGGGGGACGGCGGCCTCGGGCTGCAGCTGGTCGCCCGGACCGCCCGGGTGTGGGGGTGCAGCCGGTCCTGGACCGGGGGCAAGGTCGTCTGGGCCGTGCTCGCGCGGAGCGGCCGCTCCCGCCACGACCTCGGCGGGTAGCGTGCGGAGCGTGACGGAGCCCCAGCCGGAAGACGACGGTGAGTTCGAGTCGGTTCTCGCGTACCTCAAGGAGTCGCGTGGCTTCGACTTCACCGGTTACAAGCGCAGCAGCCTGCGCCGGCGGGTCCAGCGCCGGATGTCCCAGGCCGGAGCCGGGAGCTACGGCGAGTACATCGACCAGCTCCAGGTCAACGCCGATGAGTTCGTCGCGCTGTTCAACACCATCCTGATCAACGTCACCGGGTTCTTCCGCGACCCGGAGGCCTGGGCGTTCATGCGTGACGAGGCCATTCCGGCGCTCCTGGCCGAGCGCAGCCCGGAGGAGCCGATCCGCGTGTGGAGCGCCGGCTGCGCCGCCGGTCAGGAGGCCTACAGCCTCGCCATCGCGTTCGCCGACGCGATCGGGGTGGAGGCCTTCCGGCAGCGCGTCAAGATCTACGCCACCGACGTCGACGAGGAAGCCCTCGCCCAGGCCCGGCACGCGGCCTACACCCCGGCCGAGGTCGAAGGGCTGCCCGAGGACAAGCTGGAGCAGTACTTCGAGCTGCAGGGCAGCCGGTACTGCTTCCGCAAGGACCTGCGCCGGTCGGTGATCTTCGGCCGCAACGACCTGGTCCAGGACGCCCCGATCTCGCGGATCGACCTGCTCGTGTGCCGCAACACGCTGATGTACTTCAACGCCGAGACGCAGACCAAGATACTCGAGCGGTTCCACTTCGCGCTGGCGCCGCGGGGGCTGATGTTCCTGGGCAAGGCCGAAATGCTGCTCAGCCACACCCGCATCTTCGAGCCGCTCGACCTCAAACGGCGCATCTTCCGCAAGGTGGCCGGCAGCTCGGCCGGCTACAACCACTTCGTGTCTCCCGGCTCGCCCGGACGGCGGCCGGTCGAGGTGTCCGGGCTGGACGAGCTGCGGGAGCACGCCTTCTCCGCGAGCCCGGTGGCCCAGCTGGTGGTGACCGCCGACGAGACGGTCGCCCTGATCAACCAGCAGGCGGAGCTCTCGTTCGCGCTCAACGACCGCGACATCGGGCGCAAGCTGTGGGACCTCGATGTGTCGTACCGTCCGGTCGGCCTGCGCCCCTACGTCGAGCAAGCCCGGCTGGAACGGCGGTCGCTGCGGGTCAAGGACGTCGAGTGGCGGCGGGGCGGCGACACGGTCTGGTACGAGGTGCACGTGAACCCGCTGGTGGGCCGGGACAAGAGCCTGCTCGGCGTTTCGGTGGTGTTCCACGACGTCAGCTGGGCGCGGCTGCTGCTGACCGAACTGGAGCACACCAACCGCCGGCTCGAATCCGCCTACGAGGAGCTCCAGTCCACCAACGAGGAGCTCGAGACCACCAACGAGGAACTCCAGTCCACAGTGGAGGAACTGGAGACGACCAACGAAGAACTCCAGTCCACCAACGAAGAGCTCGAAACCATGAACGAAGAGCTGCAGTCGACCAACGACGAGCTGCAGACCATCAACGACGCCCTCCGTGACCGCAGTGTCGAACTGGACGAGCTGAACGACTTCCTGGAGTCCGTGTTGACCTCGATCCAGGCCGGGATCGTCGTGATCGACACCGAAATGCGGGTCAAGGCCTGGAACCGCGGCGCCGAAGACCTCTGGGGCGTCCGCCGGGAAGAGGCCGAGGGCACGCACCTGCTCAACCTCGACATCGGGCTGCCGCTGACCGAGCTTCGCCCGGCTGTGCGCGACGCACTGGCCGACGCCGGCTTCCAAACCGAGCTGAAGCTGAACGCGATCAACCGCCGGGGCCGTTCCGCGGTCGTCCGGCTGCTGTGCAGCGCGCTGCGCGCCGCCGACGGCCAGAGCCATGGCGCTCTGCTGCTGATGGAAGAAGCTCCGGCCGTCTTGCAGCCGGAATCGCGGTGACTCGGCGGGGGAGTAGGTTGAGGCGGTGGACGTCCGGCCTCGACGGGCGTCGTCAGCGGGGGAGGCGTGACGGGACGCGGTGACCGGAGTGTCACGCTGGCGCCCTCGGCCAGGCTCGCCAGCACCCTGGTCACCGTGACCGGGGAACTCGACCTTTCCGGCTACGGCTTCTTGCGCGACGGCTTGCTGAAGGTCGCCGCCGACGGCCCACCCGGGTTGATCGCCGACGTGGACGGGCTGCGGATCAGCGAACTGTCCCCGGCCACCGTCTTCCCCTTGGTCGCCCGCCGGATCGGCGACTGGCCCGGCATCCCGTTCTCCCTGGTCACCCGGCAGCCGTTCCACCTGGACACCTTCCACCGCTCCGGCATCGACCGGTTCGTCGCCGTGCACGGCGACGTGGAGGCAGCCGAGCAGCAGCAGACGGTCCCGATCCGCCGGTGGGCCCAGCGGGGGTTCCCCCGCGCCGACAGCGCGACGAGGCTCGCCCGCGCGTTCCTCCGGGAGGTCATGACGAACTGGGACGCACCCGAGTTCGTCTACGACGGCACGCTGATCGTCGGAGAGCTCGTCGGAAACGCGCTCCGGCACACCACGTCCGCACCCGAGGTACGCCTCGACCTTCGCCGGGACCTGCTGACCATCGCGGTCTCCGACGACAGTCCCCGGCCCGCGACGCTCATCGAGCGAACCGACCTGCGCGAGCCCGGACTCGGCTTGCGCATCGTCGCCCGGACCGCACGGACGTGGGGCAGCAGCCGCCGCTGGTCCGGCGGCAAAGTCGTCTGGGCGACCCTCACCTCCGGCCACCGCGGCTGAACCGGATCGTGGACCTCCTGGCCGCAGCCGGCTCAGACGTCCTGACTACCGCCGGTGATCGATCAGGCGTCCGGCTCGCGGTCGACGGCGTCGGGCCGCGGGCCGAGCCCCTCTCGGGGCTGCCGTCCCGGTCGCGATGCCTCCGGCATCCGCAGTACCGCCCAGACGACCTTGCCGCTCGAGCGCCTGCGCGAACAGCCTGCCGCACGAGCCAGCCGGGTGACGCGCAGCAGGCCACCCCGTGGCTCCGCCGAGGTGCTGTCCGGCCGCGGTAACAGCACCGGCCGCGGGTCATCGTCGGCAACCGCCACCGTGAGCCTTCCCCGCCACAGCTCCAAACGCAGCGTCGCCGGCGACGTGGTGTGCCGCGCGGCGTTGGCCACCAGCTCGTTCGCCACCACGACCGCGTCCGCGGTCAGTGCTTCGATTCCCCAGTTGTGACAGGTATCGGCGACAAACCGCGCGGACGCCAGCACGCTGCGTTCCGACGGTGGCAACCACAGCTCGGTGCGGTGCCGCGGCGGCGGCTCGTCCGCCAGCTCCAGCGCGGTGCCGACGCTCGCGTGGAGGGTGACGAAACGACGCGTCGGGCTGTGCTGGAACATCGCCGCCTGCGCCGGAGCGGGAACCAGCATCAGCGGCACCGTCGACCACCGCGAAACCTGCATCCACACCGACACGAACACACTGATCAGGAAATCGTGGCTGATCTCGAGCCGCTCGAGGTCGACGATCACCGCCCGCGGCTGGTCGGCCGCGCATTTCAGCAGGCAATCACGCAACACCGGGTAGCTGTGGATGTTCAGCACGCCCGTCGGACACACGACCATCGCGCCCTGCAACCCGGAAACATCGCAGTCGAGCAGGCTGTGCGAGTCCACGCCCCGGCTCGCCTTCCGTCAGGTCTTCTGATCGCCGCCGGCTCCCCGAAACCAAGCCGTTCAACAGCGCGAATCACCGACGATACGCCGAGCACGACCGATCATTCCACGAGCCACGCTCCAAATTCACTCGATTCAGTGATTTGCAAGGCCAACTTCTCTATGCGTCTAACCAAGGGTGACGTTGACCATTTTCCGACAGGGGTGTCAACGTGGAGGAAATGTTCCCGGTGGATATGCGGCGGATATCCGACCCGTCTGAGCCGACACCGGCACCCGGTCCACATAAATCGGCGGCGAAATCGGCCGAAGAAGCGCTCGGCAAGGAGAGCGAAGCACCGGGTGGTGGCCAATCGCTGTTCCGCGACGAGGACGCGCTGCCGCTGATCCTGCTCGACCCCGCCGAGAGCTGACCGGACTCGCCACGGGCGCCCGGGCTCGCACCCGGCAGGCGCCTGACCAGCGACGTTCGTCATGGGGTGCCATAGCCTGAACGCTTTGGGCGCGCGTTGGCAAAGACGGGGTGTCAGGGCGAAGCGAAACCCGAGGAGCTTCATGTCGTCAGACGCGGAACTGATCGGTAGGTCGCTGCGCGGAGACACCGATGCCTTCGTGGAAGTGATCAGCCGGCACGAGACCGCGCTCGGGAACTACCTGGCGCGCCGAGTGGGGCGGCAGGCCGCCGAGGACGTGCTCGGCGATGTGTGGGTGGCGGCTTACGAGTCCCGTGCGAACTACGACCGTTCGTATCCCGAAGCCAGGCCTTGGTTGTACGGCGTCGCGCTGAACAGGCTGCGCCGGCACTGGCGGTCCGAACCGGCCGAGGAGCCGGCGTCGGACCTGACCGGCGTGGCGAGTGACTGGGATCCCTGGCCGGCGGTGGATGCCCGCGTGGACACGCAGGCACTGCTGAGCAGGGCACTGGCTCGGCTCAAACCGGAAGAGCGGGAGGTGCTGGGCCTGGTGGCCTGGGAAGACCTGACCGTCGCCGAGGCCGGCCGGGTGCTCGACATCCCGGCCGGCACGGCCCGCCGCCTGTTGCATCAGGCGCGCAAGGCATTGCGTGAAGCCCCCGAAGTGGTCGCGCTGCTGCAAGTCCCGACAACGTGAAAGACACCCCATGGACGAAATGGATCTCATGAAAAACCTGCGTGACGTGCCGTCCCCCCGTCCCGAGGCCTACGACCGTGCCCGCACGGCGCTGCAGGCGGCGATGGACGAACCCGTGGTCACGGTCGTGCCGCCGAAGCGCTGGTTCTCCTGGCCCAAGGTCAGCGCCGCCGCGGCGGGCGCGGCTGCCGTCGCGGCGGCTGTGGTGGTGGGTACGTCGGGCGGCAGCGTCCCGGCCGGCCCGTCCGACGCGGCCCCGCAGGCGGTCGAGGCGCCACTGGTGAAGCTGGCCTCCGCGGTTCAGGCGGCCGGGACGCAGCCAGGAGACGCGTCGCTGATCATCAACACGAAATTCGGGCTGGACAACAAGCCGGACCTCAACTACACCCTCTACACCGACAAGGGCCGGCAGTTCACGGGCGACTCGGCGAAGTCCCTGGTGGACGCCGTCGCCCGGGGTGACGCCCAGCCTGCCACGCCGTACGACGGGAAGGTGATGGCGGCGGCCCGTCTCGCCGCGAACGGCGACGTCGACAAGGCCAGGATCGCGATGATCACCGCGTCCGGCAATGCACTGGGAGTCGGCCTGAGCCCCGCCGAGGCGGACAAGGCCTGGGCGGCCGCCCAGGCGGAGACCGCGGAGCTGTTCCGCAAGATGGGCAAGCCGTTCCCCGGCCCCAAACCGCGTCCGACGGGCAAGGACCTGGAGAACCTCGTCAACAACCACCTGGTGAGCAACATCGAACACGCGCTGTTCGCCAACGCCGCCGACGCGGAGGTCCGCGCGGGCGTGCTGAAGCTGTACGCGACCATCCCGGGCATGGTCGTCGGCAAGACCGACGTCGACGGCCGGGCCGCGCTGACCCTCACCGCGCCCCCCGCCATCCTGGACGGCGGTACGGACGTCCTCGTCATCGACGCCGGCAACGGCCTGCCGATCCGGGAGGAGATCACCTCGGCGGAATCGTCCAAGCACTACGTGGTGAACTACAAGTCCTCCCGCGTGACCCTCGCCGAGGTGGCGGCGGGCAAGATCTGATCCTCACCCCGAACCGTCCGGGAGGGCCGAGATCATCTCGGCCCTCCCGTGTCGTCGGGCAGACGTCAGCCGCAGTCGGTGCGGATCGTGGCCGCGCACTGGTCGAAGAGCGTCTCGAGTCCGATCCGCCCGTCGCAGGCGACCCACGTCTCCAGGGCCGCGTCCGCGCAGGCGGAGGCGACGGCGACCAGCGTGCGCGCACGCGGGTCGCGGTCCGGTTCGTCGATCCCCATCCTCGCCTCGATGACCGGCAGCAGCGCGTCCTGCAGGCGGAGCCGCTTCTCGATGAAGCGAGCTCGCAGGGAAGCGGCGCGGAGGATCACGCGCATCCGCTCGAGCACCTGCTCCTGCCGGGCGGGCGCCAGCACGGAGAGGAAACCCGCGCGCAACGCGGTCCAGGCGGACACCTCGGCCGGCTGGCTCTCGACGGTCTCCGTCAAGACGGCCGCGAACGTGTCTTCGCCGCCGCCGATGAGGTCTTCCTTGGTGCCGAAGTAGCGGAACAGCGTCCGTTGCGAAACCCCGGCCTCGCGGGCGATCTGCGCGATCGTCGTCTGCTCGAAGCCCTGCTCGGTGAACAGCCGCAGCGCGGTGTCGCTGATCTCCCGTCCGACCATCAGCCGGGACCGTTCACGCAGCGTGAGCGGCATGGCTCCCTCGTCCTCCACCGGCCCACCCTACCCGGAAAAGTGCCCCGCGACAGTCTCAGCCCTGTTGGCAGTCGCTGCCACACTGGCATAGGCTGACAGCATGAATTCCCGGAACATCTCCACGGTGCTCGTGATCGGGGCGTCCGGATTCGTCGGACGGCACGCGGTCGCTGAACTGCTCGAGAAGGGCTACCGCGTGCGCTGCGCCGCACGGAGACCCGAGGCGGTCGCCGACCTCGCCGCACGGGGGTGCGAGGTCGTCAAGGCCGACATGACCGACGCCGGGTCCATGGTGCGCGCACTGGACTCGGTGGACGCCGTCTTCGTGTGCGTGCACACGCTGCTCCCGCAGGCCGGCGGGACGGACTCTTCGCCCGACTTCGTCGAGACCGAACTCGAGGGCCTGCGGAACATCGTCGCCGGCTGCCGGGCCAACGACGTCGGCCGGATCGTCTACGTCACCTTCCTCGGTGTCCGCCCCGACGCCGAAAACGCGTGGACGCGCGGCCGCTGGAAGGCCGAGCAGTACCTCCTCGACAGCGGCCTCGACGCGACCATCTTCCGCCCCGGCATGATCGTCGGCGACGGCGGACGCGGGTTCGGCGTCCTGATGAGCCGGGCCCGGCGCCCGGTCGCCGTTCTGCTCGGCAACGGCAAGCGGCACTTCCAGCACATCGCCGTGACCGATCTCGCCTACTACCTGGTCGCCTCGCTGGACCAGCCGGAAACCTTCGGCCACGCCTTCGACGTCGGCGGCGACGAGACCTTGAGCTACAACCAGATGGTGGACCTCGCCGCCGGCGTGCTCGGGCGGGGCCGCACCGTCAAACTCCACTTCCCGCGGTGGCCGCTGACCCTCGCCGCCCCGCTGCTCGAACGGATCAGCCGGATGCCCCGTGGTTCCCTGCGTGCGTTCCTGCAAGGCCTCGACACCGATTCGGTCGGCGACCCCCGCCCCATCCGGCGCATCCTGCAGCGGCCGCCTCTCACCTTCGCCGAGGCGGTGAAGCAGGCAGCCGGAGAATCCGGCAAGTAGCGCGGTCGGCGCCGCCTCAAGAGGTGTACCGGCGAGCCGAAGCGACTGCTGGCTCGGTTGCGCGCGGAGGTCCCGCATGCGGCGCGCTGCGGTCCTGGGCGACCCCGGTGCTGGTGCCGGATGATTGTCCATCCCGGACCACCGGAACCGGCTTCCGGTGGTGGGACTGATGCAGCACCGAGACGAGGAGGTCGCACGCTCGTGGTCGCCGGTGACGGATTGCACGCGGGGCAGACGCTGCCCGGACTCTTCCAGCGAACGGCGGTGCGGTGCCGGGATCGGATCGCCCTGCGCAGTTCCGACGGCGCTGTGGAGCTGACCTGGGGGCGGTACGCCGAGCGCGTGGAGCGGATCGCCGGCGGCCTGGCCGCACTGGGTGTCCGCCGGGGGGACACGGTGGCGATCATGCTGACCAACCGGCCCGAGTTCCACCTCGTGGACGCAGCGGCGTTGCACCTGGGCGCCGTTCCGTTTTCGATCTACAACACGAGCCCCGCCGCCCAGATCGGGTACCTGTTCTCCGACGCCGGCAACCGGGTGGTGGTCACGGAACGGCAATGGGTGGACACGATCAGGGCGGCCGGCGGGGCCGTGGAGCGCATCATCTGCGTGGACGACGGCGTTGCAGGCACCATCTCCCTGGCCGAACTCGAGGCACAAAGGCCCGATGAGTTCGACTTCGAGGCCACCTGGCGTGCTGTCGGCCCGGACGACCTCGCCACGATCATCTACACGTCGGGGACGACCGGGCCGCCGAAGGGAGTGGAACTGGAGCACCGCGCGATCCTGGAGTCGCTCCGCAGCGGGCTGACCCTGCCGGAGATGACCGCCGGCGCTGACGGGGGGCGCCTGATTTCGTACCTTCCCGACGCCCACGTGGCGAATCGCTACTTCAGCCACTACCTGGCGATGGCCGGTGGCGCCACCGTCGTCACCGTCGCCGACCTCAAGACGATCGCCGCGGTGCTCCCGGCCGTGCGGCCGACGGTCTTCCTCGGCGTCCCGGCGTTCTGGCACAAGATCCAAACGGCGCTCGGTCAGGCGATCGCGGCGCAACCCGGTTCGCGCCGTCGCCTGGCCGAGTGGGCCGTCGCCACGGGCCGCGCCGTCGCGGAACGGCAAGCCGCCGGACGCCCGATCCCCGCCGGGCTCGCCTTCCGGCGCGCGCTCGCCGACCGGCTGGTGCTGCGCCGGCTGCGCACCCGGATCGGCCTGGACGAGTCCGTGCTGACCGCCACCGGTGCGGCCCCGATCGCCCCGGAGATCGTCTGGTTCTTCCTCAGCCTGGGCATCGAGCTCTGCGAGGGCTGGGCGATGTCGGAGTCGGCCGCCGGGGGAGCGATCAACCGGCCGGGCGCGGTCCGGCCGGGGACGGTCGGGAGACCGATGCCCGGCATCGAGGTGAAGGTGGCCGAGGACGGTGAGCTGCTGATGCGCAGCCCGACCCTGATGCGGGGCTACCGCGGGAATCCGGCGAAGACCGCGGAAGCACTCGGCCCCGACGGGTGGCTGAACACCGGCGACGTCGGCACTGTCGACGCGGACGGGTACGTCACGATCGTCGACCGCAAGAAGGAGCTGATCATCAATGCGTCCGGGAAGAACATGTCGCCCGCCAACATCGAGAACGCCGTCCTGGCTTCGTGTTCGCTGGCCGATTCCGTCGTCGCAGTAGGCGACCGGCGCCCCTACGTGGTCGCCTTGGTCACCCTCGACGTCGACGCGGCCCGGAAGTTCGCGGCCGAGCGGCGCTTGCCGGGCGAGCACGACTTGGCCGCCCTGGCGGCGACGCCCGAGGTGCGCGCGGAAGTCGAGGCGGGCGTCCTGGCGGCCAACGCCACGCTGTCCCGCGTCGAACAGATCAAGTACTTCCACATCCTGCCGGACAGCTGGTCTCCCGGTGGCGACGAGCTGACGCCGACGAACAAGCTGAGGCGGCACAACATCATCGACAAGTACGCAGCCGACATCGATGCGATGTACGCGGCCAAGTCGCCGTCGGCGGGGTGACCAGGACCGGTCACCGGTACGCACTGAGCGGCTGCCCCGTCCAACGACGGAACGCGCGGCGGAAAGCACTGGCTTCGGAGAAGCCCAGACGTCGTGCCAGCGCCACGATCGACTCTTCACCGCGGGCCAAGCTCGCGATGGCGGCGTCGCGGAGGATGTCCTCCTTGATCTGACCGATCGAAGTGTGCTCGCCGTGCAACAGCCGGCGCAGGTGCTGGGTGCTCACGTTGAGCTGGGCGGCGATGGTGTCCGGGGACGGCCAGTGCCCCCGGAGGCCGCGCTCGAGGACCCGGCGCACGTGGTCGGCCGTCGACGATCCGTAGTCGCGGGTGGTGAACCAGACGTTCGGCTGGTCACGGAGGTAGTCCGCGAGTTCGTCTTCGTCCCGCACCAAGGGCAAGCTCAGCAGGCGCTCGTCGAAGGCGAAGCTGAGCCGGTCGGCGTCGAAATCCGGGTGCCGGCCGAACACGCGCTCGTAGTCGGCCGCGTACTCCGGCGCCGGCCACGGCAGCCGCAGGTCCTGCAGGCCGATCCGGCGCCCGACGAGCCAGCCCAGCACGCGGTGCATGAGCGTGGCCAGGAGTTCGGCACCGAGGTGATCGGGGTCGTCCAGCCGGCTGATGTCGATTTCGACGTGGACAGTCCCGCCGTCCACCGACACCGCCAGCCCGGGCATCCCGGGGTGCACCTTCCCGGCCTCCGTCAGCCGCTGGAGAGCGGCCTGCAGGTCGGGCGCGTGGATCACCGAACGCATCACGAGCTGGAACAGGCCTCTCGGCGCGGCCGGGCCGAGGCCGAAAAGCTCGTCCCCGGTCAGGATCCACAGCTCCTGGGTCAGCTCGGCCACCTGCGTCGGCGTGGTTCTCGTGGTGAGCGGCCGGCCCGACCCGTCGACCGGGATCCCCGTCCGGCGCAGCATCGAGGCGACGTCCAAGCCACGTTGCTCGCCGATGCGCACCAGTCGCCGGACGATGTCGCCCGGCAGCGTCGAACCGCTCACGCCCGCAATATAACTCCAGGTCGATCCGCGGGCCCACACGCCGAGCGGATGTCCTCCGGCGGGGTGACACCGGGTCCGGCCGTGCGCGCGACGGTCTCCATATGCGCTAGGCACGGTTCTCGGAAAGAGCGCGGCCGGTCCTTAACGTACGGGACATGTTCACCACCAACCGGGTCGGCCTCTGGAGCGACCCGACTGAGTTCCGCGTCACTGCCGACCGGACCGTCGCCTACGCCGAAGCCACCAACGACCCGATTGCCGCGCACCTGGACGGAACCGTCGCTCCGCCGGTCTTCGCGGTCGTACCGGGCTTCTCGGCCATGGCCGGCCAGACCCTCGCGCTCGTGCCCGAGGAAGTCGCCGGCAAGATCCTGCACGGGCAGCACGACATCCACATCCGCAGGCCCATCGTGCCCGGCGACGTCCTGACGACCCGGGCGCAGGTGGTCGGCGTCCACTCGCGACGGTCCGGGGTCGTGGTGACCACGGTCGTGGAGACGCGCGACGAAGCAGCGGAGCTGGTCAACGAACAGTACTTCACGGCGTTCTTCCGCGAGGCCGAGCACACCGGCGACGTCGGGAGGACCGCACCCGCCCACGGCATGCCGGAAGGCGTGCAGGACCTGGACGCCGTAGCCACCATCGGCCAGAAGTTCGACGACGACCAGACGTTCCGGTACGCGAAGGCGTCCGGGGACAGCATGCCCATCCACCTCGACGAGGACTTCGCGCGTCGGGTCGGGCTGCCCGGCATCATCGTGCACGGGTTGTGCACGATGGCTTTCGCTTCCCACGCGCTGATCGAGTCGTTCGCCGCGGACGACCCGCGCAGGCTGCGGCGGCTGGCGGTGCGGTTCAGCGCCCCCGGCCGGCCCGGCCAGGCGATCAATACTCGCGTCTGGTCGCTCGGGGCGGACCAGTACGCCTTCACCACGGTCAACGGAGAAGGTGCGCGCCTTCTCACCGACGGCCGAGCCGAATTCGCTGATTGACCGAGCCCGAAAGACAGGAGAATGACATGCCACGCAAGGTGTTCGTCATCGGGGTCGGGATGACGAAGTTCGAAAAGCCGGGGCGACGCGAAGGCTGGGACTACCCGGCGATGGTGGCCGAGTCCGGGAGCGCAGCGCTCAACGATGCCGGCCTCGACTACTCGGCCGTCGAGGAAGTGTACGCGGGGTACGTCTACGGCGACTCCACCAGCGGACAGCGCGCCGTTTACGAACTGGGTGAGACCGGCGTGCCGGTCGTCAACGTGAACAACAACTGCGCCACCGGATCATCGGCACTGTGGCTGGCCGGGCGGGCGATCAAGGGCGGACTCGCCGACTGCGTCCTGGCCGTCGGGTTCGAGAAGATGTCGCCCGGCTCGCTCTCGGAAGTCTGGCCGGATCGGGAAGGGCCGCTGTCCCGGCACGTGCGCGCCCTCGCGGAGGTGCGCGGACCCGGTGCGCCGATGGCTCCGTGGATGTTCGCCGCCGCCGGCCAGGAGCACATGGAGAAGTACGGCACGACCGCCGAGCAGTTCGCGAAGATCGCGCACAAGAACCACCGGCATTCGGTCGACAACCCGTTCGCGCAGTTCCAGCGCGAGTTCTCCCTCGACGAAATCCTGGCCGCGCCGACGATCGTCGGCCCGCTCACCAAGCTGCAGTGCTCGCCGACCTCGGACGGCTCGGCCGCGGCGATCCTGGCGAGTGAGGAATTCGTCGACCGCCACGGCCTCGCACCGCAGGCGATCGAGGTGGTGGGTCAGTCGCTGGTGACGGACGGGGAAGACACCTTCGACGGCACCGCGGCCGCGATCGTCGGAGCGCACATGTCCCGGACCGCGGCACAGCGGGTGTACGACCAGGCGGGCATCGGTCCCGAGGACGTGGACGTCATCGAGCTCCACGACTGCTTCTCGACGAACGAACTGCTGACGTACGAAGCTCTCGGGCTGTGCGCACCGGGCGAAGGCGGCGAGCTCGTCGACGCGGGGCGGACGACCTACGGTGGCACGTGGGTGGTGAATCCGTCGGGAGGCTTGATTTCGAAGGGACACCCCCTCGGCGCGACGGGACTCGCGCAGTGTGCCGAGCTGACGTGGCAGCTGCGCGGGACAGCCGGGAAGCGTCAGGTTCCGGCCGCGGCGAACCGATCCGGTGTCGCACTGGCGCACAACATCGGGCTCGGCGGTGCCGCCGTGGTGACCGCCTACCGGCCGGCCGAGCGATGATCGCGCCACCGGACGGCCGCGCGGCCCAGTGCACCCCCTCGAATTCCGCCTACCTGCCAAGCCAGATCGGGAGCCGTCATGTCGACCGACACCATCGATAGCGCGCCACCGAGCGGCATCCGCCGCTTGCTCGGCTCCGTCCGCCAAGCCGATGACGGCCCGGCGCTCAGGCTCTCGCCGCACCGTCGGCACCTCTGGCTCGCCCTGGGGCTGATCCTGCACCTGTTCGCCCTCGGTGGCCGGTGGGACGTCGCACTGGCCGTGTGGTTCTTCCCGGTCTTCCTGCTGCGGTTCCTCCGGGTCAGCCGGCCGGTTCGCGGCCTCGCGTCGGTGTTGCTGGTGCTGATCGCCGGCGGCCTCTTCTGGGCCGTGCAGCTCGCGGTTCCGCTGACGCCCCTGGTGGTCGTCGGGGTGGTGTTCCTCTCGGCCGTGGTCGTGCTGCCCTACCTCGCGGATCGCCTGGTGGCTCCCCGGCTGGGATGGGCCGGCCGGCTGCTCACCTTCCCGCTCGCGCTGACCACGGCCGCCTACCTGCTCGGCAGCTTCAACCCGTTCGGCACGGCCTACGGTCTGCTGGCGGTGACCCAGCACGAGAACTTGGCTTTGCTCCAGGTCATTTCCGTCTTCGGCCCCTACTCGATCACCTTCCTGGTCGGCTTGGTCGCCACCGCCGCCAACCACTTCTGGGAGCACGGCCCGTCGTGGCGCGGTACGAGGCCGGTCGTCATCGTCGCCGCGGTGCTGGCCACAGTCATCGTGCTCGGCCAGGCGTGGCTGGCGTTCGTGCCCGCACCGAGCTCGCCGACCGTGCGCATCGCGGGCATCAACCCGAGCTCGGCTTCGCTGTCGTCGGCCGAACGAATCCTGGGTGCGGTTCCCACCGATCTCGAGGCGGTGTCCAAACTCGACACGGCGAAAGTGCGCGCGGCCTCGGACGTGATCAACACTCAGCTCTTCGCCGACACCCGGAAGGCGGCGCGATCAGGCGCGAAGATCGTCTTCTGGTCGGAGAACTCGGCCCGGATGCGAGCCGAGGACGAACCGGCGTTCCTCGCCCAGGCGGGCGCGCTCGCTCAGCAAGAAGGCATCTACCTCAACGTCGCGGCGAACGTCTACACCCACGACGCACCGGCTTACGGACGCGATCAGACGGTCCTGCTCGGCCCGGACGGCCGGGTGCTGTGGACCTACCAGAAGCACCATCCGATTCCCGGTCTGGAGCGGTACGTCCCGGGCACCGGGGCGGTCCCGGTGGCCGACACCCCGTACGGCCGCCTGTCCAACATCATCTGCTACGACGCCGACTTCCCCGCCGGGGCGCACGTGGCGGCGGACATCATGCTCGTCCCCGGGGGTGACTGGCCCGAGATGGGTCGCATCCACACCCAGATGGCGAGCCTGCGCGCGGTCGAAAACGGCTACGCCCTGGTCCGGTCGGACGTGAACGGCTCGTCACAGGCCTTCGACCGGCAAGGGCACGTGCTGTCCCAGCAGGACACCACGACCGGCGACAACCAGCCGTGGATCACGGATGTGCCGACAAGGGGCGCGGTCACCGTGTACCGGGTGATCGGTGATGCCTTCTCCTGGCTGTGTGCGGCGCTGACCGTGGGGGCGATCGGCCTGGCCGTCCGGCGGCCGCGAAGGAAAACAACGTGAATTCGGGGACGGAAAGGACTCAAATCATGGGAAAGCTGGACGGACGCACCGCACTGGTGACCGGAGCCGGTCGGGGGATAGGCCGGGAGATCGCGTTCAAGCTGGCCGCCGACGGCGCCCGCGTCGTGGTGAACGACCTGGACGACGAGCCGGCTCTGGAAGTGGCCAAGGAGGTGGAAGCCCGCGGCGGGGTGGCTGTCGCGTGTGCCGGCAGCGTCACCGACCCCGCGTTCGCGCAGAGGTTCGTCAACACGGCGGTCGACACGTTCGGCGGCGTGGACATCATCGTCAACAACGCCGGCTACACCTGGGATTCGGTCATCCAGAAGATGACCGACGAGCAGTGGGAAGCCATCATCGACGTGCACCTGACCGCGCCCTTCCGCATCCTGCGCGCGGCCCAGCCGGTGATCGCGGCGGCGGTCCGCAAAGCCCGGGATGCCGGCGACCCCGTCCTCTGCCGCAAGGTCGTCAACATCTCTTCCCTCGCCGGCACGGGCGGTAATGCCGGTCAGGTCAACTATTCCACCGCGAAGGCCGGCATTCTCGGGATGACCAAGACGCTCGCCAAGGAATGGGGCCGGTACAACGTCACCGTCAACGCCGTGGCGTTCGGCTTCATCCGCACGCGGTTGACGGACGCGTCAGCCGACGGCGACAGCACGATCAACGTCGAGGGCCGGGACATCAAGGTCGGGGTGAACCCGCAACTGCTCGCGGCGGCCGAACGGATGATCCCGCTGGGCCGCACCGGCACGCCGGCGGAAGCCGCCGGCGCGGTTTCCCTGCTGTGCCTGCCGGAATCGGACTACGTGAGCGGGCAGACCCTCGTCTGCGGCGGCGGGATGACTCTCTGAAAGCGGACACGACCATGCGACGCACCTTGTTCGAAGCCGATCACGAAACGTATCGCGAGAGTGTGCGGACGATGCTGGAGAGGGCGGTCGTCCCGCACTACCCGGACTGGGAGCGGGCCGGCATCGTCCCGCGTGATCTGTTCGTGACGGCCGGTTCTCTCGGCATGTTCGCCGCGGTTCCGGAGACCTACGGCGGTGCCGGGATCAGCGACTTCCGCTTCAACGCGGTGGTCCTCGAAGAGTCGGCCGCCCTCGGCGTCGCCCCCGCCATGGCAGGTCCGTCCTTGCAAGCCGACGTGGTCCTGCCCTACCTCCTGCACCTCACGACCGGGGAACAACGCACGAGGTGGCTCCCGGGTATCGCGACCGGCCGGACGATCGCGGCGGTGGCGATGACGGAGCCCGGCACCGGCTCCGACCTGTCCGGAATCCGGACCACGGCCCGCCGGGAAGGTGACCACTACGTCGTCAACGGGACCAAGACGTTCATCACCAACGGGATCAACGCCGACCTCGTCGTCACCGCGGTGCGCACCGGAGACGATCCTCGCCGCGGACTCAGCCTGCTGGTGGTCGAACGGGGGATGACCGGCTTCACCCGTGGCCGCAACCTGGACAAGCTCGGCCAGCACGCGCAGGACACCGCCGAGTTGTCGCTGGTCGACGTCCGGGTCCCGGTGGCCAACCGCCTCGGCGCCGAGGGCGCCGGATTCACCGGGCTCACGGCCAACCTGGTCCAGGAGCGGCTTTCCGTGGCGATCGGAGCGGTGGCGCAGGCACGCACGGCGTTCACGGCGACACTCGCCCACGTCAGGGAGCGGCACGCTTTCGGCGCCCCGATCGGCGCGTTGCAGAACACCAGGTTCCGCCTGGCCGAGATGGACACCGAACTCGACCTGGCGCAGCACTTCCTCGATCGATGCGTGGAAGAGCTCAACGCGGGCGAGCTCTCCGCGGTGGACGCGGCGAAGGCCAAGTGGTGGAGCACGGAGCTGCAAGGACGTGTGGTCGACGCGTGCGTGCAACTGCACGGCGGATACGGGTACATGCTCGAATACCCGATCGCCCGCGCGTATGCCGACGCCCGGGTTTCGAGGATCTACGGAGGTACTACGGAGATCATGAAGGAGATCGTCGGTCGCGCGTTGAAGCTGGCGCCGTGACCAAGGCCGAGCCGGATGTCAGGGAGATAAGGAACATGCCCGCGGCGATGCCGAGCATCGTGAACACGCCTCGCGGCCAGAAGATGTGGCTGTCGAAGAAGGAGACACTCGCGGACAGCAGGATCACGGCACCCGGGACAGCACGCCACGACGCGCTCCGTACCGCTGCGGTGATCAGCAGCAAGTTGGCCGCGAGGAAGCAGGCCGCGCCGACGTGGCCGAGTGTGTCGCCGATGTCGAACACCGCCCCGACGATCGGGGTCACACCGTGCTGCGCGTGGACCACTGTGCCCGCCGCGATGCCGGCCACGGCGTCGAGTCCGCCGTAGAAAGCCGCGAACCCGAACGCCGCCACTCGACCCGCCGAGCGCAACGGCCGGGGTGCCGACGAGAGCAAGTGCCATTGGGCTGCTGCGAGCAGGGGGAAAACGGGCAGCAGGACGACGTGCAGGGACGCCCACCACGGTGCGCTCGCGGTGTCCAGCACCAAGGGGTGTGCGACACCGAACCCGGCCAGTATCAGACCGGGCAGGGCGTGACCGGCAGCGGGCAGCCATCGCGAGCGAGCCATCGCCTGACCGTATCCGCTTTGCCGACGCCGGCTACTTACCGAATCCTTACCGCGAGACAACCGCACGCGTGCACGAACCCGGACGCACGGGAGGAGCCTGGTGGCTCATGGCTGGATGAGGCGGTGCCGGTAGGCGTAGCGGACGGCTTGGGCGCGGTCGGCGGCGCCGATTTTGGCGTAGATGTGGTTGATGTGGGTTTTGACGGTTGCTTCGCTGACGAAGAGCTGCCGGGCGATTTCGGTGTTGGAGTGTCCGGCCGCGAGTTGGGTGAGGACTTCGGTTTCGCGGGCGGTGAGCCCGTCTGGTGGTGTCGACGGTGGCGTGTCCGGGGCGTGCGCGGTGGCGGCGAGCAGGCGGGCGTGGACGGTGGGGTCGAGGACGGCTTGTCCTGCGGCGGCGGTGCGGATGGCTTGCGCGATGTGGTCGCGGCCGGCGTCTTTGGTGAGGTAGCCCAGTGCGCCGGCGCGCAGGGCGTCGAGGATGGACGTGTCGTCGCTGTAGGTGGTGAGCACGACGATTTTCGTGGCGGGGTGGTGGTCGTGGATGCGCCGGGTGGCTGCGATGCCGTCGACGCCGGGCATGCGCAGGTCCATGAGGACCACGTCGGGGGCGTGTTGTCCGACGAGGGTGACGGCGTGGTCGCCGTCGGCGGCGGCGCCGACGACGGCGATGTCGGGGAGGAGGTCGAGCAGGGTGACGAGGCCCTCGCGGACGGCGGCTTGGTCGTCGGCGACGACGACCCGCAGCGTCGGGCGGTCAGGGGTGGTCATGTCGGTAACCACAACTGCAGGCTCCAGTGGGTTGCGTCTTGTCCCGCGGTGAGTGTGCCCCCGAGCAGGGTGGCGCGCTCGGCCAGCCCGGTCAGCCCGTAGCCGCCGCCGGTGGCGCGGAGTGTGCTCCCGTCGGCGGTGGTGCTGGTGGGGTTGGTGATGGTGACTGCGACGTTGTCGTGGTGGTAGTGCACCTGCAGGGTCACCGGCTGGCCGGGGGCGTGTTTGCGCGCGTTGCTGAGGCCTTCCTGCGCGGTGCGGTAGATGGTGAGGGCGGCGTTCGCCGGGAGCGGGCGGGGCTCGCCGGAGATGGTGAGCGTGGCGGCGTCGTTGTGGTGGCCGGCGACCAACGCGGAGAGTTGGTCGCCAAGAGGTGGGGCGTCGTTGCGTAGCGCGCTGATGGCGCGGCGGGCTTCGGTGAGACCGTCCACGGTCAGGTGCCGGGCGCGTTGGACGTGGTGCCGGGCTCGTGGTGTGTCGGTGCCGGCCTCGAGGAGCGCGTCGGCGGCGTCGAGTTGCACGGCCACTGCGCCGAGGGAGTGCGCGAGCACGTCGTGGATGTCGCGGGCGATGCGGGTGCGTTCTTCCAGTGCGGCGGCCCGGGTGCCGGCGGCGGCGGCGATGCGGGTCTGGGTGAGCAGTTGCTCGGCCTGGCCGAGGCGTTGTTTGTACTGGCGGCGGTTGAACCCCGCGAGGGTGATCGCCACGAGCCCGCCGGAGTAGCCCGCGAAGGCCACCCACTGGTGGTTGATCGTAGCGGTGCCGACGGCCGCGACGAGGACGCCGGCGGCGGTCAGGGTCGTGGCCAGTGCGGGTGTCAGCTCCACGGCTGCGGTGAACGCTCCCATGGCGGCCAGGGCCAGCGCCGGGGGCATGGGGGCGATGCTCATGAGCAGGCCACCTGCGGTGACCAGCGCCCCGCCGGGGGCGGTCGTGGTGAGGGTGCGGTGCTGATTGCCGAGATGGACGGTGACGGTCCTGACCAGCCAGGCCAGGCAGGCGACCACGACGCAGACCAGCACGGCCAGTGCCTGACCGTGAAGACCCCATCCCGGTGGGCGGGCGTTGATGCCGTAGACGATGCCGCCGAGTCCGGCCAGGCCGGCACCCAGCCGCACCGGCCACCATCGCCGTGGCACCCCTTGCCCCGTCATCATCACCGCCGGCGCCTCCGGATCCTGAAGGCCACCACGCCCACCACGGCGAGGACAGCCACGGTCAGCCACACCGCGATGGGCACACCGGTGAACAGGCCGGCGGCAGCCAGCAGGGATCCGATCAACATGGGTGGTTCTCCTTCGAAAGTCACTGTCCGTTGACGACGACGCTACGAACACCGCCCCGGTGTGTCGTCGGTTCGCGGGAGGAACCGCGGTGGAGATTTCCCGGGCTGGTCTCCACCCCGATCTCCACCTCCGGCACGAGGACACCCTGCCCGGAAACCGGCTAGCGTCACCGCCGATCGCCTCGGTGACGACACGGGGTCAGGGAGGGTGGGATGGCGAGCATGCACGCCGCATCGGCGCCGGCCGTGCGTCGGGACGCCGACCGGTGACCGACGTCCTGATCGCGGGCGCCGGACCCACCGGGCTCACGCTGGCCGTCGAGCTGGCCCGCCGGGGCGTCGACATGCGCATCGTCGACCGGACGGGCGAGCACTTCCCCGGGTCGCGCGGCAAGGGGCTCACCGCACGCACCCAGGAGGTGCTGGACGACCTCGGTGTCGCCGACGAGGTGCTGCACCACGGGTTCCGGCACCTGCCACACCGGCGGTACCTCGACGGCGACCTGGTTGCCGAGACCGACCCGCACGCCCAGTGGGTGCCCACCCCGGATCGGCCCTACGACGGCGGGCTGCTGATCCCGCAGTGGCGGATCGAGCGGATCCTGCGCGCGCGGCTCGCCGAGGACGGCGTGCGGGTGGAACTGGCCGCGGGCCTCGCCGGGTTCAGCCAGTCCGCGAACGGTGTGCAGGCGGTGCTGGACACCGGCGAGCGGATGGCTGCGCGCTACCTGGTCGGCTGCGACGGCGGCCGCAGCACCGTGCGCAAGGCACTCGGCGTGCGCTTCGAGGGCGAGAGCGGGGAGCAGGCCATGCTGCTCGGGGACGTCGAGCTCGACGGGCTCGAACCGGACGCCTGGTACCAGTGGACCGTCCGCCGGCGCGGGTTCCTGGCCCTGTGCCCGTTCCGCCACGAGCGGTCCTGGCAACTGCAGGCCATACCGTTCGGCGGCTTCGGCGCGGAGGGGCAGCCTCCCCGAACCCTCGCTGCCGTACTTCCGGCGGCTCGTGGAGGATGTCGCCGGCGGGCACGGCATCCGGCTCGCGAAGGCGAGCTGGCTGTCCACGTACCGGGTGAACGTGCGGATGGCCGACCGGTTCAGGGTGGGCCGGGTGCTGCTGGCCGGCGACGCAGCGCACGTGCACCCGCCGGCCGGCGGCCTCGGCATGAACACCGGCGTCCAGGACGCGTACAACCTCGGCTGGAAGCTCGCCATGGTGTGTTCCGGCGCCCGGCAGTCGCTGCTGGACAGTTACGAGGAGGAGCGGCTTCCGGTCGCCTCGTGGACGCTCGGCGTGAGTACCGAGGGGCTGCGCAGGGTCGCGGAGCGGTTCGCCGACCGTGGCAGCGCGGACATCGCGGACGGCGCGCACCCGGACGGCCAGCAGCTCGAGCTCGGCTACCGGGCCGGCTCGCTGTCCGTCGAAGGCGACGCCGGGAGCGGACCGAGCGCCGGTGATCGTGCACCCGACGCGCCCTGCGTGGACAGCTCCGGCACACCACGGCGGCTGTTCGACGCCTTCCGCGGCCCGCATTTCACCCTGCTCGGCTTCGGCGAGTCCTGCGCCGGTCCACTGCAGGACGCCGTCACCGCCCACAATGGACTCATCAAGCCGGTGTCGGTCGGCGCGCCGGGCAGCGGCGCGGATCTGGTGGACGCCGAGGGGCACGCGCGGACCGCGTACGGCGTCACCGGGGACACCCTCGTCCTGGTGCGGCCTGACGGCTACCTCGCGCTGCGCGCACCCGGCGCGAGCAGGACTGCCGTGCGGGACTACCTGGACCGGGCCGGCGTCAGCCGGAGCGCCTGACGTGCGCCGCCCCGGATGACTTCCGTTGAGCCGGCCCGGAAAAAGCGCCTCAGCAGCCCGTGAAGTGGTTGTCCGCGGACCAGCCGGTGTTGGCCCACGACTGCGCCGGTGCCGGGACGAAGCCGGGGAACAGCTTCGCCAGCTCGGCGAGCAGCCAGCTGGTGAAACGGGCGGCGCCCTGGGGGCAGGTGTGGATCCCGTCGGCGCTGCGGTCCGCCTTGCCGTCCTTGACCTGCTGGTAGGTGCTGCCCCACACCGTGCCCGCGTCGAGGACCGTGGCCTTGCCCGCGGAAGCGATCGCGCGGGCGACCTCGGGCGCGCGGTTCAGGTCGGCCAGGTGCGGCTGGTAGAAGTCGTCGGGCTTGATCGGGGGAGTCGTGACGAAGACCAGTTTCGCGCCCGCCCCGGTGACCGTCGTCGACAGCTTGCCGTAGGCGGCCTGCTGCTCTTCCCGGCTGCCCCAGTCGTACGTGGTCAGCTGGTAGACGACCACGGCGGGGTGGGCAGCGGTGATCTGGCCGGGCAGCTTCCGCCAGTTCTCCTCGGAGAACGGCCCGACGACGTTTCCGCCGCCGTCGGCGGCCATCGACTGGAAGTCGACGCCGCTCGCCTTGAACGCGGCGGCCAGGGGCAGTGCCTCGCCCACGGCGACGGAGTCACCGAGGAAAAGCACCTTGCCCGGTCCGGAGCCGGACGCCGGTGCGGGCGCGCCGGTCGTCGTGGTCCCGCCGGAGCAGGCGGTGGTCAGCAGGAGCAGACCGGCCACGCCGAGGAGGGGAATTCGCGTTTTGCTCATGGCTTCGACGGTGCTGCCGCTGTGTCCGCGTGCTTCCGCCGTCTTGTCCCGGTCGTGTCGCAAGAACCGGTCCGGCGGGCTCGGATTGTCCATACTGGACGGGTGGCGGCGATTCTGCTGATCGAAGACGACCCCTTGCTCCGGCGCGGGCTCGAGCTCGCGCTGGCCCGGCACGGCCACGACGTCCGCACGGCGGACACCGGCGAGGACGGCCTGCGTGGGTTCCGATCGGCCCCGCCGGACCTGGTGGTGCTCGACCTGATGCTGCCCGGCATCGACGGTTTCGAGGTCTGCCGCCGCATCCGGGCGGCCGGCTCGGTACCGGTGATCATGCTGACCGCGCGCGGCGACGACTTCGACGTCGTCGGCGGCTTGGCGGCGGGCGCGGACGACTACGTCGTCAAGCCGGTGCGGCCCGCCGTGCTGGACGCGCGGATCCGCGCGGTGCTGCGCCGCGGCACGAACTCCCCGGACGGCGTGCGGGCGCACCGCGACCTGCGCATCGACACCACATCGCTGACCGTGTCGTCGCGCGGCGAGCCGGTCTCCCTGACACCGACCGGGCTGCGGCTGCTGCTGACGTTGTCACGGGCGCCCGGCCGGGTGTTCAGCCGGCAGCAACTGCTGGAAGAGGTGTGGGAGCACGACTACCTCGGCGACTCCCGGCTGGTCGACAACTGCGTGCAGCGGCTGCGGGCGAAGATCGAGGCCGATCCGGCGACGCCGGAATACGTGCAGACCGTGCGCGGGTTCGGCTACCGGTTCGGACCGGTGTGAGGACCGGGCCGCCGGAGACCGGGCACCGGCCGCGGACGAGGCTCCGGCCGCGTGGCCTGCGCGCGCGGCTGCTCGTCGCGTTCGTGCTGGTGACCGTGCTCGGCGCCGCCGCGGCGGCCTGGTCCAGCGCCGGATCGGCGAGCACCGCGCTGGTCACCTCGACGCAGCAGCGGATCGCCGAGGGCCTCGCCGGCCGGCTCGGCGCGATCACCCCGCAGCTGACCTACCCGCCGGACCAGGACGCGCTCGACCGGCTGCGCACGGCCGCCGGCGGGAACACCGTGGTGACCTACCGGAACCTGCGGTCCGCGGCGGGCACCGGCACCGATCTGGTCCCCGGCACGCTGCGCGCCGCCGTGCGCAGCCGGAACCGGCTCGTCACGCAGCGGATCACGGCGGGGAGCCGGCCGTGGCTGGTGGTCGGCACGCCCATCACGATCACCGCGCCGGACGGGGCACGCACCCCCTCCGGCATCGAGGTGTACTCCGTGCACGACCTGACCGGCGTCGAACAGCAGATCGGCGGCCTCACCCGGTCCGCGACCACCACCGCCGCACTCGCGCTGCCGCTGGCGGTGCTGCTGGCGCTGCTGGCCGCGGGCAGCGTGCTGCGCCCGGTGCGGGAACTCCGGGACACGGCGCGCCGGCTGGCCGGCGGCGACCTCGGCGCCCGGTCGCCGCCCCAGGGCGCCGACGAGCTGGCCGAACTGACCGTCACCGTCAACGAGATGGCCGAGTCGGTGCAGACGTCGATGCTGGCCATGGCCCGGATGCAGCGGGACGCCCGGCGGTTCGCCGCCGACGTCTCGCACGAGCTGCGCACCCCGCTGAGCACGCTGACGGCCGTCGTGGAGGTCCTGGCGACCTCGGCGGACGGGATGGAGGCCGACGCCCGGGAGTCCGCGCAGCTGGCCATCGTCGAAACGCACCGGCTGGTCCGGCTCGTCGAGGACCTGATGGAGGTGGCCCGCTTGGACGCCGGCACCGCGCAGCTGCGGGTGGAGGAGGTCGACGTGGCCGGTGCCGTGCGGGACTGCCTGCGCGCCCGCGGCCGGCTGGACCGGGTCGAGGTGGTGGCACCGGAGGGGATCTCGCTGCGGCTGGATCGGCGCCGGCTGGACGTCATCGTGGCCAACCTGGTCGGCAACGCGCTGCGGCACGGAGAGCCGCCGGTGCGGGTGATCGTTTCGGAGGCCGGCGAGGACGTGCGGATCGAAGTCACCGACCGCGGGCCGGGGCTGCCCGCGCACGTGGTGCCGCACGTGTTCGACCGCTTCTACAAAGCCGACGCCGCGCGCACCCGCACCCCGGGCAGCGGGCTCGGGCTGGCGATCGCCCTGGAGAACGCCCGCCTGCACGGCGGGGACCTCACCGCGGGCAACGCCGACGGCGGCGGCGCGCGGTTCGTGCTGTCCCTGCCCCGGCACCGGGAGGACTCGTGAAACGGATCTGGCCGGCGGTGGTGGTGGTCTTCCTGCTCGCGGGCTGCGGGGTGCAGGCCTCCGACGTGACCGACGGGGGCGACGCCCCGACGGGCGTGGCGCCGGGGATGACGCTGTACCTCGTCGACGCGCACGAGCAGCTCCGGCCCGAGCTGCGGCGAACCGGTCACCTCGGCTCGATCCCCGAGGCGCTGGCGCTGCTGCTGAGCGTGCCCAGCGGCTCGGACCTGCACACGGAGATCGCGCCGACGCCGGTCACGAGGGTCTCCGTGACGCCCACGACCGGCGTGCTCCAGCTTTCGGTGCCGCTGACGATCCACGACGTGACCCCGCTGGGCATCGACCAGATCGTGTGCACCGCGCTGGGCGCCCACGTCCAGGCCGGCGGGGACCGGCACACGAAGGTGCAGGTCCGGTTCGTCCAGCCCACCCCCGAGTCGGATCAGGCGCGGGCCTGCCCGCTGATCACAGCCCGGTGATGTCGACGACGACCGGGGCCGGGGCGGGCAGCACCACCCACAGCACGGCCAGCGCGGCGGTGATCGCGGCGAACGCCGCCGGCCCGCGCCGGCCGCGCGCCCAGCGGGCCCGGAACCGGATCGGGTCCTCGACCAAGTACTTCGACAGCGTGGCCAAGCCGATGGACACCGCGAGCACCGCCCACGTCTGGGGCAGGCCGTCGATCTGCGGAGAAAGCAGCACGAACACGGGCCAGTGCCACAGGTACAGGCTGTAGGAGATCAGCCCGAGCCACCGCAACGGCGGCCAGGCCAGGGCTTTCGCCACCCCCGTTCGCGGCGCCTGCACGCACAGCCCGATCAGCAGCGCGGCGGCCAGCGAGTGCGCGAACAGCCCGCCGGTGAACAGCCACCGCGAGGTCGTCCCGTCCGCCAGCGACCACGAGATCCCGATGCCGGCCGCGAGCAACGCCGTCACGGCGCCCGCCCACCGCGTGCCGGCCCGGGCCAGCGCGGCCCGTACCGGCTCGGTGGCGACGACCGCGCCCAGCAGCAAGGAAAACGCCCGGGTGTCGGTGCCGGTGTAGACCCGGCTCGGATCGCCCGGCCCGGCGAGCGTGACCATCAGCGCCAGCGAACCGATCGAGGCCGCGGCCGCGACCACCGCGACCCAGGTGCCCGGCCGTTTCGCGAATCGGGCGATGACCAGGAGGACCGGCGGCCACAGCAGGTAGAACTGCTCCTCGACGGCGATGCTCCACAGGTGTTCGAAGACCCGCTGCGCCCCGAAGCGGTCCCAGTAACCCGCCGACTGCGCGAGCAGGTGCCAGTTGACCAGGTTCAGCTGCACCCACGGGCCGTCGTCCAGGGTCGTCCGCACCAGGTCCGGCGGTCCGACCGCCCACACCAGCACCGTCACCCCGGCGAGCATCGTCGCCAACGCGGGCAGCAGCCGGCGGATCCGGCGCCCCCAGAACGCGGTCAATGACACCGCGCCGGTCGCCTCGGCCTCCCGCAGCAGCAGATCGGTGATGAGGTACCCGGACAGGGCGAAGAACAGGTCCACCCCGAGGAAACCCCCGGGCAGGTGACCGGTGTGGAACACCAGCACACCGAGGATCGCGACCCCGCGCAACCCGTCCAGCGCGGGCAGGTGCGGCTTGCGTTCCGTGGTGAGCGGAACGGCCTCGGCTCGGTTCATGACGCCGACGGTGCCGGGCTCGTGTCGGCGGGCGGTCCCGGTGCCGTCGCAGTCCGGTCGCAGCCGGCGCGGTCACCGGCAGCGATACGATGGCCCGGCACGGTGGGGAGGCGGCATGACGGAGGAACCCTTACCGGGGGTGGACCTGGAGCGTCCCAGCGTGGCGCGGGTCTACGACTGGTACCTCGGCGGCACGGCCAACTGGGCGATCGATCGTGAGTTCGGCAAGAAGGTCCTGGCGACGTTCCCGGCCGGGATGTACTGCGCCCGGGCCAACCGGGCCTTCCTGCACCGCGCGGTGCGGCACCTGGTGGCCCGGGGTGTGCGGCAGTTCGTCGACATCGGCTCCGGCGTGCCCACGATGGGCAACGTGCACCAGGTCGCCGACGAGGTGGCGCCGGACTCCCGGGTCGTCTACATCGACTACGAACCCGTTGCGGTCGCGCACTCCCGGATCTTGCTGGAGCAGCACGGCGACCCCGCCCGGCACGCGGTGATCCACGGCGATCTGCGTGATCCCGACGGCGTCTGGGACGCTGTCGCCCGGACCGGCGTGGTCGACCTCGGCGAGCCGCTGGCCCTGCTGGTCACCGCGGTGCTGCACGTCCAGCAGACCGGCCCCGACGGCCGCGACGCGGGTCCGGAAGCCATTGCGCGGTACCGGGACCTGCTGCCGTCGGGCTCGTACCTGGTGCTGTCCCAGATCACCCACGAGGGACTGCCCGAGGAGATCGCCGCGCAGCTGCACGCGATCATCCGGATGTACGACGACGACGTCAGCAAGCACGTGCTGCGGTCGAAGGCGGAGTTCGCTGCGCTGTTCGGCGACTTCGCCCTGCTGGAGCCCGGCGTCACGTGGACGGCGTCCTGGCACCCCGAGGACAGTGGCCCCGACACGCCCGTGATCGACTTCGCGGACCCCAGCGAGTCGGTGATGCTGGCCGGAGTCGGGCGCAAACCCTGACCCGGAACGCGGCCCGATAGGGTCCGGGGGTGAAGTACCCGGAACTGGAGACGGCCGTCCTGCAGCTCGTCATCGCCGCCGGCGACGAGAGTGCCGAGGCGTTCGGCGCCGCGACGATCACCCGGCTGCTCCGCGACGAGGTCGTGGCCGACGCGGGACAGGACGAACTCACCGAAGACGCCTGGGCCGCGCTGACCCGCGCGCGGGAGTCGATCTTGACCATCGACGCCGGAGAACTGGAGACCTTGATCGCCCGGATCGACGCAGGAATCCTCGTGGACGACGACCTGGACCGCGGAATCGTCGCCGCGCTGACCGCGCTCATGCACTGGAGCACCTACCTCCGGGGCCGGCGGCGAGGCGAACTCTACGAACTGGCCATCCGCTCGATCGAGGACGTCGACTTCCAGGTCAACGCCGATCTCGACGACGTGCTCGCCACCCCGGAGATGTCCGCGGAGTACGAACGGATCCGGCGCCTCCTCACCGCCTAGCCCGGATTCGCTCCTCCAGCGAGGCTGTCGGTGAACGGGCCGCGGAGCCAGGCGTCGACCTGCCGCTGTCCGCGCAGCCGGACGATCACCAGGCTCCGGTGCCGGTTCTCGGCGATCACCCGGCGAACCCGCGCGCGCATCACCGGGTGCCGGTGCCACGACTCCCGGACGATGTGGCCGGGATCGGTGAAGAAGGCGCGCAGCGGCGGCTCGACGTTGCCGCCCGCGATGGCGGTCCCGTAGCCGAGCCGTCTCTTGACCGTCCGGAACGCCGTCCGCGCGACGACGTAGGCCCGCGGGTGGTCGAGCCAGACCAGGACCTGGGTCCGGGCGGTCATCGCCTCGCGCACGTCCTCGCCCTGCCATTCGATCGCCCACGCGGGCTCCTCGAGAAAGGCCAGCACGTCCTCCCGCCAGGTGGGCCGGACCGTCCAGCCCGGTGCGTGGTAGAAGGATTCGAACTCGACGAACGGCAGGCCCATCCGTCCGCAGAGCATCCGGGCGAGCGTTGTTTTGCCCGCGCCGGGGGCGCCGGCGACCGCGATGCGCCGCACCGGCTCGACCGGCAGCGGGTCGCGGGGGCCGAGGACTCTCATCACGTGGCTCGGCGGCTCAGGCCGGGTAGCGGACACCGGCAGACCCTAAGGTCGCCCGAACCCGCCCGCCAACGCGTTTTTTCCCCGTAGAGTGCCGGAATGCCCGCCGACAGCGAGTACAGCCGGTTCCTCGGCGAACTGCTCCCCGAGCTCGAATTGTCGCTGAGCGAGCGCAAAGACGCCGAAGCGGTGCTGGAACGGCTCCGCGCCTACTACGCGGAGTTGCCCGCACCCGGCGAGGAACCGGGCCGGGTCGCCGTCATCGCCCTCGATCCCTGGCGTGACTGGTCCGCCGAGGTGAAGAGCTCGGTGCCGGTCGCCGACCTGGTGATCTGCGACGACCCGCTGCTGTACGTGCAGGACCACATCAAGCGATTCGCCCACTTCTACCGGCGGACCTTCGGCCGGGGGACCGGCACCCGGCTGCTGGCCCACCTGGCGACCCAGCTGGAACGGATGTGGGACGTGCTGCCGCTGGTGCGGGCCGGGCTCGTCGTGTTCCGGCCGCTGCGCATGGCGGCCGAGGAGACCGTGGCCGCGGTGGAGCGCGCGGTCACCGACCACCTCGGCGAACACCTGGAGATGCTCGGCTACGACGTGCTCGGCTATCCGCAGTGGGTCGAGTACCGGCTGCCGTTGCTGGCCGAGCACGCGAAGATCGAGCTGGACCGCGAGCTGTGGACGGAATTCGGCATGGGGCCGGCCGAGATCGCCCGCTTCACCGTCGAACCGCGGCTGACCCTGCAGTCCCTGACCACGTGGAACGGGCTGCTGCACGCGGAAGCGGTCGACGGGACGTTCTGGAGCACGTCCGACGCGTACTGGCGGCTGGCCCGCGACGCGATGAACGGCCTGCACCCCGGGACGAGGCTGCTGTCCTTCGTCGACACGTTCACCCGGCCGGTCCTGGAAGAGGTGCCGACGCGGGACCTGCTCGCGATCCGGGGGAACGACGAAGCGTTCGACGCCTTCCGGCGGCACCTCGCGCTGGCCGAAGACCTGATCGGCTCCGATCCGGACGAGGAGCGGTTCTCCGCCGACGTCACCCGGGTCTTCGACGAGGTGTTCCGGCCGAACATCCGCGTCATCGAGAAAGCCATGCAGCGCAACACTTTGCTGCGTGACCTGCCCTTCGTCCTGGCCACGGCGGGCTTCGCCGTCGCGGGTGGGGTGGTGAGTGCCGCGCCACCGGCGGCGACGATCTTCGGTGCCCTTTCGAGCCTCCTGGGCTTCGGCCCCGCGGTCCGGGACGGCCTGCGCCGCGAAAGCAAGGTGCGCCAGGAGCCGGCGTTCGTGTTCTGGAAGCTCGGCGTGCCCGGCAGTCCTCGGCCTGAGTCAGAGCAGCCCGGCGGTGGCGGCGTGCGCGGCGGCCGCCGCTCGCGACGACACGCCGAGCTTGCCGCGGATGTTCGACACGTGGCGGTGCGCGGTGTGGGCGCTGATCCCGAGCCGGCGCGCGATCTCCTGGTCGCTCAACCCGTGCGCGACCAGGCGCAGCACGTCGAGTTCGCGTTCGGAGAGCTCGTGGCGCGGCGAGCCGGCTCGGCGGGCGGCCCGGCCGGCGCCGAGGAACTCCCGCACGGCGCGGACGAGCCCGTCCACGTCCCCGCGCCAGGGCAGGTGGTCGGTTCCGTCGAGCGGGACGAAGGCGGCGCCCGGGATGCGGGCGGCGACGTCCTGGCCCAGGGCGAACGGGATCGCGCGGTCGTCGCGGCGGTGCAGGACGAGCGTCGGCACCTCGATCGCGTCCAGCCGGTCCCGGACGTCGAAGGCGTACACCGCCGCGAGCGAGCGCGCCGCTTTCTCCGCGGTGAGGCTTGCGCGCTGGAACCGGACGAACTCGTCGCGTTCGGCCGGGGTGGCGGTCGGCAGGAACAGGTCGGCGAGCACCCGGGACCCCACGCCCCAGTGCCGTCCGACGACCGCCAGCAGGGAATCGCGGGCTTCCGCCGTGGCGATCTCCGTGCCGCAGGCGTAGCTGCCGTAGAGGACGAGCCGCTCCACGCGGTCGGGGTGGGCCGCCGCGTACGCCATCGCGGCGCAGCCGCCGGACGAACCGCCGAACAGGGTCACCTTCGGCCCGGCCGCGTCGACGACGGCGCTCAACGCGGCCACCTCTTCGGCGAGCGAGGTGACCAGCGGCCCGGCGGCGTCGGACATGCCGACGCCGGGCCGGTCGTAGCGGACGAGGGTGAACCGGTCGCCGAGCAGGCCGGCGAACCGCCGGAACAGCGGGTCCTGCCAGTCCAGTTCGAGGTGCCCGCACCACCAGCCGCCGACGACGAGCGGCGGCCCCGCGCCGACGGCGGCCCAGGCGAGGGGGCGATCGCCCGCAGCGGTGAACCGCACGACCTGGTCTTGTCCCGGCATGCCACGAGCGTAGGCCGTGGCCCGTTCCGGCCAGTTCCCGGAATGGCACGAGCGGGTGATGCGGCGGGCGGCCGGTGGCTGGTGTGCTGCAGCGCATCGGCGGTGTGGAGGAGGAACGATGGCCGGAGGGGACAGCGTGGAGGCACGGGACGGGCTCGGGGAACGGTTCGGGGCGGCACTGTACGAACCGTTCCTGCGCCGGGGGGAGCGGCTCGGCTTGGCGGGCCGGCGCGGGGAACTGCTGCGGCGCGCGCATGGCCGGGTGGTCGAGATCGGGGCGGGGACCGGGCTCAACGTCGGGCACTACCCGGAGACGGCGGAGGTCGTGCTGACCGAGCCCGTCCCGGCGATGTACCGGCGGCTCGAAAAGCGCGTGGCGGGCCGCCCCGGGATGCGGCTGGTGCAGGCCCCGGCGGACGCGCTGCCGATGGCGGACGCCAGCGTCGACACGGTCGTGTCGACGCTGGTCCTCTGCACGGTCCCCGACGTCGATCGGGTGCTGGCCGAGCTCGTGCGGGTGCTGCGGCCTGGTGGGCGCCTGCTGTTCTGCGAGCACGTGCGCGCCGAGGACCCGAAGCTGGCGCGCCGGCAGACGCGGCTGGCGGGGCCGTGGGCGGCGTTCGCGCAGGGCTGCCGCTGCGATCGCGACACCGTCGCGCTCCTCAAGCAGCGGTTCGCCATCGAGGAGATGAGCACGGCGAGGTGGCGAGGGATGCCTTCGGTGGTGCACCCGCTGATCATCGGAATAGCGACCGTGTGACGGGTGAGGCGTCCTATGGTTCAATGACGATTGAACCTGTCGAGTGAGGGATGCGGACATGACGCACGGCGAGCGGCACGAGGGCGTCCTGATGACCGGGCGTAACGGTGTGGACGGGACCAAGGCGTTCTACATCGAGATCGAGGCGCGACCGGACAAGGTGGATGAGGTCCGGATGATGTTGCGTGACATCCTCGGGTGCGTGGAGGGCGAGCCGGAGACCGGACCCTGGTACGGCGTGCAGTTCAGACCGACCACCTTCGGCATCTTCGAGGTCTTCCCGAGCATCGCCGGCCGCCAGGCCCACGTGGACGGAGGCGGCGGGGACATCTTCCGCGACATCGAGCGGATGAACGACATCCTGGCCGCGCCCGCGCACGTGCACCGGCTGGACGTCCTGTTCAGCAAGCAGGTCTTCACCGCCGCGGGCTGAACCCGGTGTCCGATCGGCCGCACCCGGACCTGGCCGGCCTCGGCCTGGCCGATGTCATGCGCGGATTCGCCGATCCCTCCCGGCTGCACATGGTGCGCACGATGGCCACCCTCGGCGAATGCGAGTGCTCGCGTGTCTACGCCGACCTCGGATTGAGCAAGTCCAACGCCTCCCACCACTTCCGCGTGCTGCGCGAGAGCGGCATCGTGCGGCGCACGCAGCGCGGTAACCAGCAGTACGTCGCGCTGCGCCGCGAGGAGCTCGCCGAACGGTTCCCCGGTTTGCTCGACGCCATCGTCGCGAACGCCGACGCGTAGGCCGGCCGTCTTCACCTGGCTGGACGCCAAGACGTCCACTGTGGACCGGGCATCATCGTCGCCTGGCACTCGGCGTGCGGCACGCCACTCGCCGGGGCATTGCCGCGAGGATGCGGCCGGCAATCGTCCGTTCGCCCCGATCCACACCTTCCACGTCGGCTTCTGGTTCAACGCGCCCGCCGACGCCGTCAAGGCAGGCTGCCCGGCACGGTCACCCCGTTCAACGGAGACCACACCGCCGGGGTCCAGGCCATGAGCACCCGCAACTTCGACGACGCCGACGGGCCGCTGAGCCAGCTCGTGTCCTGAGAGGTGGACAGGGACAGCGCACCGGCGACGCGGGCCATGCGCCGCAACGGATCCGTCGTCGCCGGTGCTGCTGCCGGAGTGTGGGTGGTCAGCACCGAATGCGACATTGAGCCTTTTCCTCACCGCGGGTATCGATCCGGACCCGGTCAGATCCTGATGGCGATCTTGCCCCGTGCCTGTCCTGCTTCCAGCTGACGCAGCGCCTCGGGCACTTCCGCCAACGGGTACGTCGCGCCGATCACCGGGGTGACCTGACCGGCCTCGATGAGTCCGCGCAGGGTTTCCATGTCGGTGTACCGCTGCCGGGCGACGAACGCGGTCAGGCGCTGCCGCACGAAGGGCGACAACGCGAACGCGTGGAACGGCCGGCCCATGCCGAGCCATGTGCCGCCGCCCTCGCCGCCGGTGATGACGAGCGTTCCCCGGGGGGTGAGCGCTCGGCGCAGCCGGGAAAAGCTGCTGAGGCCGCCGATGTCCATGACCACGTCGTAGCGTCCGCTGCCGTCGGCGAAGTCGGCTTTGGTGTAGTCCAGCACGTGGTCCGTGCCGATCGAGCGGACGAGCTCGACCTTCGCCGTGGTGCACACGCCGGTCACCTCGGCGCCGAAGGCTTTGGCCAATTGGACGGCATACGTACCGACACCTCCGGACGCGCCGATCACCAGCACGCGCTGGCCGGCCCGGACCCGGCCGGCGTCGCGCACGCCCTGCAGGGCGGTGACCCCGGAGACCGCGATGACGGCAGCCTGCTCGAAGCTGAGCATGGCGAGCTTGGGGGCGAGTTTGTCCTCACGCGCCGCCGCGTACTCGGCGAACGAGCCCTTGCCGACGCCGAACACCTCGTCGCCGACCGCGAACCTCGTCACGGCGTCGCCGACCGCGACGACCGTGCCGGCCAAGTCCATCCCGGCGACCCGGTTCTCCGGCTTGCCGAGGGCAAGCCGCGCGGCGTACGGCTTGCCCGCCATGAAGTGCCACACGCCGCGGTCGACGCCGGCGGCGCGTACCCGCACGAGCACTTCGTTGCCCGCGATGGCGGGGCGTTCGACCTCGGCCATCCGCAGGACGTCCGCGGAGCCGTAGCCGTTCTGGACGATCGCCTGCATCGTCCCGCTCCGAGTCGGCAGTCCGGTTGTTCTCATCGCTGCACCCCTTCCGGTCGTACTAAGTACGGCGTACTTAGTACGGTACGCTGACGGGTGTCGTTGTCAACCACGACCTCCAGGCGAGCGGGGAGATGACCGGAACCCAACGGGAGCCACTGACCAGGGAGCGGCTGTTCGCCGCGGCGATCGCGGTGGCGGACACGGGTGGCATCGCCGCTCTGACGATCCGCTCCGTCGCCGCCGAACTCGGTGTCAAGCCGATGTCGCTGTACCACCACGTGGCGAACAAGGAGGCGATCATCGACGGCATCATCGACGTCGTCTTCGGCGAGATCGACCTCCCACCGGAAGACGTCGGCTGGCGGCCGGCGCTGAACCACCGCGCCCACTCGGCCCGTGCCGTGCTGCGCCGCCACCCGTGGGCGACCCCCTTCATGGAGTCGCGCTCGCGCCCGGGGCCGGCCACGCTGCGCCATCACGACGCGGTGCTCGCCACCCTGCGTCGAGGCGGCTTCCCGATCGAGCTGGCCGGACACGCCTACTCGCTGCTGGACAGTTACATCTACGGGTTCGCCCTGGAAGAGGCGGCGCTGCCGTTCACGCCGCAGAACCTGAACCAGTCGATGGCGGGCTTCATGGAGCAGTTCCCGGCGGAGGAGTACCCGCACCTGGTCGAGTTCGCCGTGCAGCGAGTCCTGCAACCCGGCTACGACTACGCCGACGAATTCGACTTCGGGTTGGAACTGATCCTCGACGGCCTGGAACGGCGGTTGCCCGGCTGACCCGCGCCGCGCCGCTACCCGGGTTGACCTGGTTGGCTGCGACCTGGCCTCAGCCGGTGGGCAGGCCGATTTCCGCGCGTTCGAGTGCGGCGCGCAGCAGTGCCATCGCGTCGGCGACGGCTCGGATCCGCGTGTCGTCGAGCGCGCTGGAGACCAGCTCCGCGACACGCTCGGCGAAGGTCCGTTCCGCGGCCTCGATCAGCTTCGTGCCGTCCTCGGTCAGCACCAGGAGCGACGACCGGCGGTCGGCCGGGTTCGGCTGCCGCGCGACCCAGCCGGCGCGCTCCAGGCGGTCGATGCCCTTGCTGGTGGCGCCGATGCCGATGGCGAACTCGGCGGCGAGGTCGGCCACGCGGACTCCGGGGTGTTTCCGCAGGTGGTGCAGGAACTCGTACTGCGAGGTGACGATCCCGTGCCGGTCGCGCAGCCGGTCGTTGAGCGCGTTGTAGAGCCGCGTCTCGCAGCGGACCAGGTCCGCGAACAGGACCCGGTGGTCGATCGGGGTGGCCGCCGAGTTAGATGCCATGGCATATACTGTACAGGCATCTACCGGAGGGACGACGATGAGCAGGCATCAGCGCGCCGAGATCGACACCATGCTGCGGGCGCAGCCGAAACCCCCAGGGCCGCAGGCGATCGAGGACATGCGGGCGGGTTTCGCCGCCATGATGGCCGGGATGGTCGTCCCGGCCGGAATCAGGACCACGCAGTCCGAGCTCGGCGGCCGCCGAGCCCTGCTGGTGAAGCCTGAGGGCGAGCCGGGCGACGGCGTGATCCTGTACTTCCACGGCGGCTCGTTCGTCCTCGGCGCTCCGGAGACAGCGCTTTCCGTGACCGGCAACCTCGTGACGCGGACCGGGTGGGCGGCCTACTCGCTGGACTACCGCCTCGCTCCGGAACACCCTTTCCCCGCGGGGATCGAGGACACGGTGGCCGCCTACCGCGCGCTGCTCGAACGCGGCGTGGATCCGTCGGCGATCGTGTTCGCCGGGGATTCGGCGGGAGGCGGCTTGACCGTCACCACGTGCCTGCGCGCCCGCGCCGAGGGGCTGCCGATGCCGGCCGCGCTCGTGGCGTTCTCCCCGGGTCTCGACGCGACCCGCACGGGCGAAAGCATGGACACCAAGGCGGGGATCGACCCGTTCTTCACGCGGGAGAGCTTCGTGCCGACGAGCGCGATGTACCTCGCCGGCCAGGACCCGCACCAGGAACTGGCCAGCCCCGCGGTGTGCGCCGACCTGTCCGGGTTCCCGCCGATGCTGCTGCAGGTGGGCACCAACGAGGTGCTGCTGGACGACTCCACGCGCCTGGCCGCCCGCGCGTGGGGCGCGGGGGTCGACGTGGTCCTCGACGTCACGGCCGACGTGCCGCACGTGTTCCAGGCGTTCGCCGGCCGGCTCGAGGAGGCGGACCAGGCCCTCGACCGTGCGGCGTTCTTCCTCGGCCAGCACGTCCGCCGTCCGGCGGATCAGGCCGGGCAGGCGAAGCCCGCCAGCGGCGCCTCCGCCGTCAGCAGGTAGTCCTCCAGCTTGGTCGAAGCGGGATCGCACGAGCTGCGCTGTCTGGTGTGGACTGATGGGTGCGGAAATCGCGCTGCACAGCCGGAAGCCGACATGAGTGGTCCGTGCACCGAGGTCCCGCAAGGGCGGGTGGGCTCAGGCCGGCTCCCTCCGGCTGCGCTGGATGTCGATGCCGTTGCCTGCCCGGGTGGCAGTGGCTGGATTCCCGGCGGGGTGCGGGCGAGCAGCGACACGTCGATTCCTTGAGCGTCCTTGGTCGGTGAACCGGTCGCGGATCTCGGGCGGCACGCCAGAGCCGCACCTGCGACGGCTCTGGTCGAGCGTCGGGTGGAGCTGACAGTTCCGCCTGAAGTGCGTGTTCCGTCTTCGGCCGATCCGTCGCGGTGCCGCTCGCCGCCGTGCGTACCCGGGCGGAGGAGAACACGGCGGCGATCGACCTGGCCGGCGCCGCAGCAGCTGACTGGCGTGTGAGCGCCGTGGTTCACTCCACTTCGTGCAGCTTTCCGGTGGCGACGTCGAAGACGAAGCCTCGCACGGAATCCTTCTTCGGGATGAACGGGCTGTTCTTGATCCGGGCGATCGACTGGCGGACGTCCTCGTCGGGGTCGCTGAAGGCTTCGGCGGCCCAGGCGGGCTTGATGCCGGTCTCCTCCTGGATGGACCGCTTGAAGCCGTCGTCGGTGAAGGTGAGCATGCCGCAGTCGGTGTGGTGGATGAGGATGATCTCCTCGGTGCCGAGCAGCCGCTGGCTGATGGCCAGCGACCGGATCTCGTCCTCGGTGACCACGCCGCCGGCGTTGCGGATCACGTGGGCCTCACCCTCCTGCAGGCCGAGGACGCCGTAGACGTTGATGCGGGCGTCCATGCAGGCGAGCACAGCGAGGTGCTTGGCGGGCGGCAGGGGCAGCGGCCCGGTGAAGCCCGCGGCGTATTCGGCGTTGTTGGCCAGGAGCTCGTCGGTGACCGACATGGTCATCCTTTCCTCGGGGGCAAGGGGTTACGCCGAGTGGACTCTTCCGGGCGCGGATGCGCAATCGTGCCCACGGACTGGATTCCCGGAGACGGTCAAGGCAGCTCCAGGTGCTCGCGCAGCGTCGTGCCTTCGTACTCGGTGCGGTAGACGCCGCGGTCCTGCAGCTCGGGGACCAGCCGGTCGACGATGTCGTCGAGCGCGGCCGGCACCAGGTGCGGGCTGATGTTGAACCCGTCGACCGCGCGAGTGCGGACGTACCGCGCCCACTCGTCGGCGACCTGGCCGGGAGTGCCCACGAAGCCGTGCCGGTGCGGCTGCACCTCCAGGACCAGCTGGTGGATCGAGAGCTTCTTCGCCTCCGCCAGCTCCCGCCACTGCCGGATCCGGTCGATTTTGCCGGTCCGGTCGGCGATCGGGATCGTCCCGCGGGACGGGTCGAGCTCGCCCTCGGCCGGTTCGATGTCCGGCAGCGGCCCGTGTGGGTCGTAGACCGACAGGTCCTGGCCCCAGTACTGCTCGAGGAACGCCAGCGCGCGCTGCGGGGTGATCTGGCGCCGCCGGACGTCCTCGGCTCGTTCGGCGGCTTCGGCGGGGGTGTCGCCGAGGACGACGGTCGTGCCGGGCAGGATGCGGACGGCATCGGCGGGCCGGCCGTGGCGGGCGAGCCGGGCACGCAGGTCTTCGGCGTAGGCGACGGCCTTGTCGTAGGCGGTGTTGGCGGAGAAGACGACGTCGGCGTACTTCGCCGCCAGTTCGCGGCCGCCGGGGGAGTCACCCGCCTGGAACAGCACCGGGCGCCCCTGCGGACTGGGGGGCACCATGGGCGTGGCCCGCAGGTTCACCAGGTCGGTGTGCCGGTTCACCGGGCCGCCGCCGGACCAGAGGGCGAGGGCGGCTTCGACGAACTGCTCGGCTCGTTCGTAGCGGCGTTCGTGGGCGAGCCAGCCGCCGCGGCGGAAGTTGGCGCCGGTCCAGGCGTTGTCGGTGGTGACGATGTTCCAGCCCGCCCGGCCGCCCGACAGGAAGTCCAAGGAGGACAGCCGGCGGGCGAGGTCGGCGAGGAAGTTGTAGGTGGTGTTCTGGGTGGCCACCAGCCCGATGCGCGTGGTGGCGGCGGCCAGCGCGCACAGCTGGGTGATGGCGTCCGGGCGGCCGGCGACGTCGAGGGCGTGGACGCGGCCGCGGTTCTCCCGCACCCGCAGGCCCTCGCCGAGGAAGAACGCATCGAACAGGCCGCGTTCGAGGGTCTTCGCCACGGAGACGTACGTCTCGATCGCGGTGTGGTCGGCGTTCGACGGGTCGTCCCACAGGAACTGGGGGCCGACGCCGGTGTAGAACACGCCGAGGTGCAGCCGCGCGGTCATGCGAACACGCTTTCCACGCGCGGAAGTCCGAGCGAGGTGCGAAGTGTGACGCCGGGTTCCGGCGGGACGAGCAAGCCTTCCGAACGCAGCGCGGGCAGCACCTCACCCGCCAGCACCGGCAGGCCGGCCGCCAGGTCCGCGAGGAGCAGCCGGACGCCGTCGACGCTCGTGGCGAGCCAGCCGAGCAGCTCGGTGAGCCCGGTGGCGGACCCGGTGTAGCGCAACCGGTCGCTGTGCGGCCGCCGTGCGGCGGCGCCGAGCGCGACGTCGACCTCCGCGAAAACGAGGGGAGCGCCGGACTGCCGTGCCCGCGTGGCGCGGGCGCGGACGTCGTCGAGACCGGCGCCGCCGACCAGCACGATGTCCGGACGAGCGGCTTCGGCCAGGCTGTCGGGCGCGAGTACGACCGGCTGTCCCTGTGGTGGCCGCGGCGTGATCAGCGGGCCCTTGATCGAGAACCGCGTGCCGGTGAAGTCGACGTGGTGGACCTTGTCCGGGTCGAGGTACCGGCCGGTGGTGACGTCCTTGACGACGGCGTCGTCGTCCCAGGAGTCCCACAGCCTGCTGACGACCTCGACCACCTCGGTGACTTCGTGGTGCAGCGCGCCGGGGTCGAGCCGGGAACCGCCGATCGTCGCGAGGGCCTCGGCCGAGCCGTCGGCGCCGACCACCCAGCCAGCTCGCCCGTGCGAGGCGTGATCGAGGCTCGCGAGCTGGGCGGCCAGGTGGAACGGCTCGGCCGTGGTGACGTTCACCGCCGGCGCCAGCCCGAGCCGGTCGGTCAGTGTCGAGACGTAGGCCGCGCGGGTGGTCGCGTCGAGCCGCGGACCGACGTCGGGAGGCAGCGGTGAGTCGTCGAAGGTGGCGAAGGTGAAGCCGGCCCGTTCGGCGGTCTTGACGACGCGGGCCAGAGCGCTCGGCGATGCGCCGGTGGCCGTGTGCGCGCCGCCACTGTCCAGGTCGACCGCGAGGTGCAGGCTGCGAGAGGTCATGGTTCAACAGCTATCCGGCAGCGGGGTCGCTCGGCACCTGCTTCCAGGATCTGGAACTCGCGGCCGGTTCGTTGACCCGGCCCGGTCCGCTTCATAAGGTTCGTCGGTGTCAGCGGAAAGCGCCTGCGCTTTTCTCCCCGTTCCCATCGCAGAACAGGCACACGCATGCCCGAATCCGTCTGGGTCGCCCAGTCTGATCCGCGGGTCCGGCCCTTGCTCGCCGACCTGGCTCGCGAATACGCGACGCGGTACCACCGCGCGCTCGTCGACGAGCACCACAAACTCCGGCAATACCCGGGCGAACACTTCGCTCCGCCGGAAGGGGGCCTGCTGCTGCTCCTGGCGGACGGCGTCGCCGTTGCGGGTGGCGCTTTCCAGCGCTACGACGAAGAAACCGCCGAACTCAAGCGGATCTGGACCGACCGTGCGCACCGCGGGCGCGGGCTCGCCCGCCGAGTCGTCGCCGAACTGGAGGCCGAAGCCGTGGGCCGCGGGTACACGCGGATCTTCCTGACCACGGGCCCGAACCAGCCCGAGGCGCGCGGGCTCTACCTCGCCGCCGGGTACACGCCACACTTCGACGTCGATGCCGTCCCGCAAACGCGGCTGTCGTTCTCGAAAGCGCTTCCCGTTGCGGTGGGATCGAGATGACCAGCGATCTCGGAACGCGCCCCGCACCTGCCGAAGCGCCGGACCACGCCCTGAAGATCGTTCCGGCCCGCCATCCGCTGACCTGGGTGGCCGCCGTCGTCGTGGCGGTCCTCGTCGCGATGGCCGGGCACGCTCTCGTGACGAACAAGGCGTTCGACTGGCCGACGTTCGCGCGCTTCGTCTTCCAGAAATCGATCTTGGAAGCGATCGCGCTGACCTTGGAACTGACCCTGTTCGGTGTGGTGGCGGGATTTCTGCTGGGGACCGTGCTGGCGTTGATGCGCATTTCCCGGAACCCACTGCTGCGCGCGGTCAGCTGGACCTACACGTGGATCTTCCGGTCGGTGCCGCTCATCCTGCAGCTGCTCTTCTGGTACAACCTCGCGATCCTGTACAACGAGATCTCCTTCGGCGTCCCGTTCGGGCCGTCGTTCGTCTCGGTCGGCACGATGAGCCTGATCCCGCCGTTCCTCGCCGCCGGCCTCGGGCTCGCCCTGCACCAAGGGGCCTACGCGGCGGAGATCGTGCGCGCCGGGTTCCTCTCGGTGGACGCCGGGCAGCGCGAAGCGGCCGCGGCGCTGGGCATCCCGGCCGGGCGGCAGTTCCGGCGGATCGTGCTGCCGCAGGCGATGCGCACGATCGTGCCGACCGCGGCCAACGAGATCGTCGGCTTGCTGAAGGCGACGTCGCAGGTGTACGTGATGGCACTGCCCGAGCTGTTCTACCAGGTCCAGGTGATCTACACGCGCAGCGGCCGGGTGATCCCGCTGCTGCTGGTGGCCACGGCGTGGTACCTCGCGCTGACCAGCGTGCTGTCGATCGCGCAGTTCTACGTCGAGCGCCATTTCGGCCGGGGCGCCCAGCGCACGCTGCCCCCGACGCCGCTGCAGCGCCTGCGAGCGGCCTGGAGGCGGGCGTGACCGCGGATTTCATGGTGGACGTGCGGGGCGTGCACAAGAGCTTCGGAACGCTGACCGTGCTGGACGGCGTGGATCTCCAGGTGCGTCAAGGGGAAGTGACCGTCCTGCTGGGACCGTCCGGTTCCGGGAAGTCGACGCTGCTGCGGCTGATCAACCACCTCGAACGCGCCGACCGCGGCTTCATCAGCGTCGGCGGCGAGCTGATGGGCTACCGGCGTTCCGGGAACCGGCTGCACGAGCTCAAGGAACGCGAAATCCTCAAGCAGCGCACGAAGATCGGGTTCGTGTTCCAGAACTTCAACCTGTTCGGGCACCTGACCGTGCTGGAGAACGTCGTCGAGGCGCCGATCTCCGCGCAACGCCGTCCCCGCGCCGAAGCCGAGGCGAAGGCCCGCGAGCTGCTGGCCCGAGTCGGCCTCGAAGACAAGGCAGCCGAATACCCACGTCGGCTCTCCGGTGGCCAGCAGCAGCGGGTCGCGATCGCGCGGGCGCTGGCCCTCGAACCGGACGTCCTCCTCTTCGACGAACCCACTTCGGCGCTCGATCCCGAGCTGGTGGGGGAAGTCCTCACGGTCATCCGCGACCTGGCGAGCACCGGCACGACGATGGTCGTCGTCACCCACGAGCTGGGCTTCGCGCGCGAAGTGGCTGACACCGTCGTGTTCCTCGACGGAGGCCGCGTGGTCGAGCAGGGCCCGCCCGCCGACGTCCTCGACAACCCGATCCATGCCCGCACCCGGGCCTTCGTCGACAAAGTCCTCTGAGGAGAATGATGAGACTGAAAACCCTTCTGCTGGCGTCGGTGTTCGCGCTGGCCGCGTGCGGCAGCCCGGAAGCCGCGACCGCTCCCGCGGCCGACCGACCCGGTGGGGTCAACATCACCGCGAACCAGAACCGGATCCGGGCGCAGAAGGTGGACGCCATCGCCGCGCTCGTCCCCGAAGGCATCCGGAACCGCGGCACGCTGGTGGTCGGCACCACCGGCAACGGCACCCCGCCGCTGTCTTTCCGCGCCGACGACGACAAGACGGTCATCGGCGTCGAACCCGACCTCGCGCAGCTGGTCGCCGACGTCCTCGGGCTGAAGCTCGACCTGCAGGCGTCGTCGTGGGAGAACCTCTTCCTCTCGGTGGAGAACCGGCAGTTCGACGCCGGGTTCTCGAACATCACGGTGACCGAGGAGCGCAAGGACAAGTACGACTTCGCGACCTATCGCAAGGATACGATCGCCTTCGAGGTCAAGAAGGAAAAGAACATCACCGTGCAGGAGCCGAAGGACATCGCCGGGCTCACCGTCGGGGTCGGCGCCGGGACGAACCAGGAGCAGATCCTGCTGCGCTGGGACCAGCAGAACAAGACCGCCGGCCTGGCCCCGGTGAAGTTCCAGTACTACCAGGCGACGTCCGACTACTACCTCGCCTTGCAGTCCGGCCGCATCGACGCCTACGTCGGCCCCAACCCGACCTCGGCCTACCACGTCGCCGTCGACGGGAAGACCAAGATCGTCGGCACGGTCTCCGGTGGCGGCACCCTCCCGGCGGACATCGCGGCGATGACCAAAAAGGACGACGGCCTGGTCAAGGCGCTGCAGCAGGCACTGGACACGATCATCAAGAACGGCCAGTACGCCGAGGTCCTCAAGCGCTGGAACCTGGCCTCGGAGGCGCTGCCGGCTTCGCAGGTCAACCCCCAGGGCCTGCCCCGGAAGTGAGCCGGCTCAGCGGCTGATCGTGGCCGCGTAGTCGAACAGCGTCACACGGTCGGGAAGCTTCGTCTTCGCCATCAGGCTGGAGACGTGCTTCTCGACCGTTTTCGGTGAGATGAGCAGGCGCCGGGCGATGTCGGTGTTGCCGAGGCGGTACGCGAGCAGCCGGAACACGTCGTATTCGCGGACCGTGACACCCGCGTCGCGCAGCTCGCGGGGGAGCCGGTGCAGGCCCGGCCGCCGTTGCCGCACGGACTCCCCGGCCCGCCGCAGGAGGGTGCGGCACGCTCCGGCCACGGCGGGGATCTCCGCGTCGTGGAAGTACTCCTCCGCGGCACGCAGCCACGTCACCGGGTCACCCCAGCCGTCGGCGAGCGCGGCCTCGGCGACCAGACGCGCGCCGAGGTGCCCCGCCATCCGGTACGGCAGCGCTGCTTCCCGGGCTTCCTTCGCCGCGTTGTCCGCGCGGGTGGTGTCGCCGTGGCGGCCGTGGAGCACTGCCTCGGCGAGGGCCGCGAACTGGCGGTTCCAGCGGAACATGCTTTCCGCGGCCGTGGCCGCGCGGGCCGGCTCATCGGCTTCGAGGTCACCGGCGAGGATGTCGAGCAGCAGTTCGAGCCCGTGTTGCCCGGCCAGCGGCGCACCGCCGGGGGCTTGGATTCGCGCGCGCTTCAGGTCTCGTCGGGCTTGGTCGCGGTCCTCCTCCAGCAGGGCGCAGAACGCCTGGGCGAGGCCGAGGCACAGAGCGAGGTCCGGGTGGTGGTCGCCGCTCGCGGCGCGGAAGTCGCCGATCGCCTCCGCCATGCCGGCCCGGTCGGCCTGGTGCGCGGCGCGGACAGCGCGAATGACGTGGGCTCGGCCGGCCACGGCGCCGAGCCGCTCCGCGGCAGCGTGGAACTCCCCGCGAAGCACCAGCCCGTGCAGGATGGCGTGGGCTTCGGCCGCCTGCGCCGCCGGAGCCGCACCACTGCGTTCCGCCTGTCCGCGGGCCAGCTCCAGCCCGCCGGTATCCCCTTCGGCCAAGGCAGCCAGCTCGCCCAGCCGGAGCATGACGTGCGTGCGCCACAACGGGATGCCGTGGGTCTCGGTCAGCTGCCGCGCGCGTTCGAGGTGGTCGCGGGCCCGCGCCGGGTCACGAGTGAGGGCAGCGAGCCCCAGCAGCGCCGGCACCGCGGCGACCGGGTCGTCGGTTCGCTCAGCCTGTTCCAGTGCAGCCGCAGCGAGCGCCCCGGCGTCACCCGCCCGGCCGGGCGCATCGAGCAGGAGCAGGGCGTGGACGGCGTCGACCGCGGCACGCTCCCGGTCGCCGCCGGGCCCCAGCCGGATGCGGGCCGCGGTCACCTGGGCGAGCCCGTCGTCGGTCCGGCCGGCGAGGTGCGCGGCCCAGGCCACCCTCGCGTGCAGCACAGCGGCCCGGTCGAACAGCCCGACGTCGGAGAACCGGCTTGTCAACGCGAACGCCCGATCGGTCTGCCCGGTCTCGCCGAGCGCGTACACCAGCGATTCGAGGACGGTGCCTCGCAGCGGCAGGTCGGGGCTGTCGGCCAGCAGCGCATCGGCCTGCTCGAGCAGCGTGACCGCGCGATCGGCAGCTGCCGCCGCGAGCGCCCGGTGCCCGGCGTCGGCGAAGAGCCGGCCGGCGGCGATCCGGTCGCCCGCGAGCTGCCGCAGCCGCGCGGCTCGCGTGCACCAGTCGCCGGGCAGGCCGGGATACAGCAGCTCCGTCGTGTCGGCCGCCTGCCTGGCGAGCTCGGCGCGCCGCGTGGGGCTCAGCCGGGCGAGCACGGCTTCGGCAGTCAGCGGGTGGCCGAAGACATACCAGCCGAACGCCGCCGGATCCGGCTCGACGAGCTGCGCGTCGACGGCGGCGCCGAGGAACGCCGCCACGGTCCGGTCGTCGGCGCCGGCGATCCGCTGCACGACCGGCGCGGGAAACCGGGGGCCGAGGACCGCCGCGGCGGCCAGCAGTTCCCCACCGGCGGAGCCGAGCTTGGCCGTCCGTGCCGCGATGCCGCTGACCAGCGCTGCGGGCACGGTGCCGGCCATTCGCCCGGCCAGGTGCCAGCCATCGGGCCGTTCGGTCAGGACGCGCTCGTGAACGAGTTCGTGCAGCAGCTCTTCGAGGAGGAGGGGGTTCCCGGAGCTGAGCTGCCACAGGGACGTGGCTGTCGCGGCCGGAACGCGCTCGTGTTCTGTGCCGAGGCACGCCGCGACCATGCCGTGGACGTCGTCGCGGGTCAGCCTGCGCAAGGTGCGCAGCGAACAGGCACCGTGCCGCGCCCCGGACCGGGCGATGTCGCGGGCTGCGGAGCTGCCGTCCTGGATCGTGCTGATCAGCAGCACCCGGGCCGCGCCCAGGTTGTTCACGAGGTACTCGAGCACGAACAGCGTCTCCGCGTCGGCGTCGTGCAGATCGTCGAGTACCAGCATGCAACCGCCTGCTCGCCCCACAGCTGTCAGCAGCCGCAGGACCGCCTCGGCGACCACCAGCAACGGCGGTGCCGGTTCGTCCGGAGCGCTCCCACGCCAGTCCGGCACGAGTACGCCCAGCGCCGGCTGGTACAAGCCGAGGTCGCCGACGTCCACCGGTTCGGTGTCCCTCGCCAGCGCGAGCAGTGCTTCGGCCAGCGGACGGAACGGTACTGCCGGACCGATCGCGCTGCTGTGGCCGCGCAGCACCCGGACGCCCCGCTCGGCGGCGCGGGCCGCCAGCTCCCGCGCCAGGCGGGACTTCCCGATACCGCTTTCTCCCACCAGGAAGACGGCGCCGCCGTGGCCCGCCAGCGCGCGTTCGAGGGCCTGGCCCAGTTCCCGCAGCTCACCGGCGCGGCCGAACAGCTCCGGTGAGCGGATCAGCATGTCCGGCGAGCGGCCTGGAAAAAGGAATGACTGTATTCATCCATCGAATCGAGCCCCCAGCTCTGGCGCCTCTCCGGACGCCGCTCCTTGGATACAGGACAACCGCGGCATTGCCAACCGGGACCGAATGCTGGAATTCACTGCTGCGACTCCGGGGGCTCGGACCGGCGGGCTGGGGCGCGTTCCCCCAGATTTCGCCGGCGGGCGGCAGGCAGGGAGTGAATGCCGAATCGTTCGTTCGGTGGTTGACACGCGCCGGAGGGCCGGTTGGCCCAGCGGACCCCGTGACCCACGCCGCACGAGCGGTCCGGACCACTGTCTCGATGCCGGATTCGCCCTGTTCTCGGGGAAACCACGAGGTCCACGGAAAAGATGGGGGAGCGGCCCCCATGGCGCCGCGGCACCGGGCATGGGCAGACTGGCGAACGCCACGGCTGGGGTGAAGTAACCGGGGCACTGGGGTACCACCGCGAATGGCTGCACCGCCGGACTTCGGCGCGAACTGTTCCGGAGGTGTGCCCTTTGGTCGGGGCTATCGGGCTTTCGGTATCGAACTCAAGCCGGCTCCTTGACGAGCCACTGCGAATTCGGGCACGGCAGAATGCGGGGAAACAAGTGGGTGCGAATGGAATCAGCCGGGTCGGCGTGGTCGGCTCGGGCACGATGGGTGCGGGCATCGCCGAGCTCTGCGCGACGAGCGGGCTCGACGTGCGGCTGGCGGTGTCCCGGGAGTCGTCGCTGACGTCGGCTCCGCACCGGATCGCGGCGTCGCTCGATCGCCGTGTGGAGAAGGGGAAGCTGGCGCCGGCCGAGCGGGACGCCGCGCTGGCGCGGATCAGCGTCGGCACGGACCTGGCCGAGCTCGGCGACCGGGACCTGGTGGTCGAGGCGATCCCGGAGGACGAGCAGCTCAAGGTGGGCCTGTTCGCCACACTGGACAAGATCGCCGGCGACGCCGCGATCCTGGCCAGCACGACGTCGGCCATCGCGATCACTCGGCTCGCCGCGGCGACCTCCCGGCCGGAGCGCGTGATCGGCCTGCACTTCTTCAACCCCGTTCCGGCCATGCGGCTCGTGGAGGTCGTCCCCGCGCTGCCGACGGCCACCGAGGTCACCGCGGCGGTGACCGCGTTCGCCGAGCACACGCTCGACCGGCAGCCGGTCACCGTCGCCGACCAGAGCGGCTTCGTGGTCAACGCGCTGCTCATCCCGTACCTGCTGGCGGCCATCCGCATGGTCGACACGGGGTACTGCCCGGCCGAAGACGTCGACCGCGCCATGGAGCTGGGCTGCAAGCACCCGATGGGGCCGCTGCGGCTGGCCGACCTGATCGGTCTCGACGTCGTCGCCGCCATCGCGGCCGCGCTGCACGAGGAGTTCAAGCAGCCCCTGTACGCCGCCCCGCCGGCGCTGTCCCGGCTGGTCGAGGCCGGCCACCTCGGCCGCAAGACCGGCCGTGGCTTCCACACGTACTGAAGGAGACACCGTGCACTCGTTCCTCAACATCAAGAAGTCCGCCCGGATCAGCGACGACTTCTGGGACGTCACCGACAAGGCCGGTCTGTTCGACGTCGTCGTGGCCGGGCTCGGCGACGGCCGCCACCGCGCGCTCGACGACGGTCACGAGTTCGTCAACATGTCCTCGTATTCGTACCTCGGCCTCGACACCCACCCGAAGCTGGTGAAAGCGGCGGCCGACGCCGTCCTCGCCGAAGGCGCGCTCAACACCTCGACCTCCCGCATGCGGGTTCGCTTCGGTGCGCTGCGGGACGCCGAGGCAGCGCTCTCGGAACTGTTCGACGTCGAGGCCGTCACGCTCAACTCCTGCGCCGCCGCCGCGTGGGCCGCCTTGCCGCTGGTCGCCTCCGGCCTGTTCACCGAGGGCGAGCCGCCGCTGATGGTGTTCGACAAGAACGCGCACTTCTGCCTCAACGCGATGAAGCCGAGCGTCGCCGACGAGACCGAAGTCGCGATGGTGCCGCACAACGACGTCGAGGCGCTGGAAGCGTTGTGCAAGCAGCACAAGCGGGTCGCCTACGTCGCCGACGGCGTCTACAGCACCGGCGGCCAAGCCCCGGTGCGGGAACTTCTGGCGCTTCAGGAGAAGTACGGCCTGTTTCTGCTCTTCGACGAAGCCCACGGCATCTCGACCGTCGGCCACCGCGGCCGCGGTGTCGTGCTGGAGGAGCTCGGGCAGATCAACGACCGCACGATCATCATCACCTCGCTCAACAAGGGCTTCGGCGCGTCCGGCGGCGCGATCTTCCTCGGCAAACGGGGTTCGCAGTGGCGGCTGGACACCGCGCAGCGCAACGGCGGCCCGCTGATGTGGTCGCAGCGGATCAACACCGCGGGCCTCGGCGGCCTGCTCGCGTCCGCCGAGCTGCACCGCACCGACGAGCTGACCGCGCTGCAACAGCGGCTGCAGGACAACATCGCGCTGTTCGACCGGCTCGTGGAGACCGGCGAACGCGGCGACGGCCTGCCGATCCGGTTCTTCCGCGTCGGGTCGGAGGACGCCACCGTCCGGCTCGCCCAGGACCTGTTCCGCCACGGCTTCTACGTCTCGCCGATCTTCTTCCCGATCATCGGCCGCGGCAAAGCCGGCCTGCGGATCATGCTGCGGGCCAGCATGACCACGGCCGAGATCGAGCGGTTCGCGGCGCTGCTGGGCACCCTGGGGGAGGCGTGACGGCCCTGCGTTCGCACCTCGACGTCGCGTCGCCCGGGTTCCGCCGCAACGCCGAGGACTTCGAGGTCAACCGCGAAGTGATCGCCCGGGCCCGGGCCGCGGCGCTCGCCGGGGGCAGCGAGAAGGCCCACCGCAAGCACGCCGAGCGCGGCAAGCTGACCGCCCGGCAGCGCATCGCGCGGCTGCTGGACCCCGGCACGCCGCTGCTGGAGATCGGCCAGCTCGCCGCCCACGACGTCTACGAAGAGCCGGTGCCTTCGGCCGCGCTCGTCGTCGGGATCGGGCTCGTGGCCGGGCGGCCGTTCGTGGTGTTCGCCAACGACGCGACGGTGAAGGGCGGCACGTACTTCCCGCTCGGCGTCCGCAAGCACCTGCGCGGGCAGAAGATCGCCCGCGAGAACGGCCTCGGCTGCATCTACCTCGTCGACTCCGGTGGTGTCTTCCTGCCGCTGCAGGAGGACCTCTTCCCCGACGAGGACCACCTCGGCCGGATCTTCCGCAACATCGCCGAGCTGTCCGCCGAAGGGCTGCCGCAGCTGGCCGCGGTGATGGGATCCTGCACCGCGGGTGGGGCGTACATCCCGGCGATGTGCGACGAGACGGTGATGGTCCGCGGCACCGGCACGGTCTTCCTCGGCGGCCCGCAGCTGGTGCGCGCGGCGACCGGCGAGGTGGTGGACGCCGAGACGCTCGGGGGCGCCGACCTGCACACCCGGGTCACCGGGGTCGCCGACCACCTCGCCGAGAACGACGACCACGCCCTGGGGATCCTACGCGACCTGGCCGCGCGCAGCCCGCGGCCGGAGCTGTCCCCGCCACCGCGGGAGCCCCGCCCGCCGAAGTACGATCCCGCCGAGCTGCCCGGGGTGGTGAGCGCCGGGCTGAAGGAACACATCCCGGCGCGGGAGATCCTCGCCAGGCTGCTCGACGACAGCGAATTCACCGAATACCGCGCCCGGTTCGGCCCGACGATGGTCTGCGGGACCGGGCACATCGGCGGCTACCCGGTGGGCGTGCTGATCAACGACGGCGTCCTGTTCTCCGAGAGCGCGCAGAAGGCCGCGAACTTCATCGAAGTGTGCGCGCAGCGGGACATCCCGCTGCTGTTCCTGCACAACATCAACGGGTTCATGGTCGGCGCCGAGTACGAGGCCGGCGGGATCACCAAGCACGGCGCCAAGCTCGTCAACGCCGTGTCGTGCGCGAAGGTGCCGAAGTTCAGCCTGGTGATCGGCGGCAGCTACGGCGCGGGCAACTTCGCCATGTGCGGGCGGTCCATGGGGTCGCAGCTGATGGCGATGTGGCCGAGCGCGCGCTCCACGGTCGTCGGCGCCGAGCAGACGGCCAAGGTGATGACGCTGATCCGCGCCGACCAGCTCGCCAAGGAAGGCCGCGAGCTCACCCCCGAGGAGGAAGCGGAGATCCGTGAGCCGATCCTGACCGCCTACGAGCGGCAGGCCCAGCCGCTGTACTACGCGGCCCGGCTGTGGGTCGACGCCGTCGTCGACCCGGTCGAGACACGCGACTGGCTGACGCTGTGCCTGGCCACGGCCGCCGACGCGCCGAAGCGGGAGACCCGCTTCGGGGTCTTCAGGATGTGAGGGACGATGCCGAAACGTGTGCTGATCGCCAACCGCGGCGAAATCGCCCGCCGGATCGCGCGCACCTGCCGCCGGCTCGGCGTGGACTACGTCGCCGTGCACTCCGACGCCGACTCCGGCGCGGCCCACCTCGAAGGTGCGGTCGACACCGTCCACATCGGACCATCGGCCGCCCGGGGCAGCTATCTCGACATCGACGCGGTCGTCGGCGCGGCGCTGCGGACCGACTGCGACGCCGTCCACCCCGGCTACGGCTTCCTGTCCGAGAACCCGGAGTTCGCCGCCCGCGTCGCCGAAGCCGGGCTGGTCTACATCGGACCGGAGGCGGCCACCATCGAGGCGATGGGGGACAAGGCCCGCGCCCGGGAACTGATGGCCGAGGCGGGCGTTCCGGTACTGCCGGGCTCCGAGCACGCCACGGAGTCCGCGGACGCCCTGCTCGCCGACGGCCGCCGGATCGGCTACCCGGTGATCCTCAAACCGGTCGCCGGAGGCGGCGGCAAGGGCATGCGCGTCGTCCACGACGAGGCCGAGCTGCCCGCGGCGGTCGCGGAAGCCGTCCGGCTGGGCCGGGCCGGGTTCGGCGACGGCCGGCTGCTGGCCGAGCGGTACGTCGCCGCGCCGCGGCACATCGAGGTGCAGGTCTTCGGCGACCGGCACGGCAACGTCGTCCACCTCCTCGAGCGGGAGTGCTCGCTGCAGCGCCGGCACCAGAAGATCGTCGAAGAGGCACCCGCGCCGCACCTGTCCGCGACGACCCGCCACGCCCTGCTGGACGCCGCGGTCCGCGGCGCCACCGCACTCGGCTACGTCGGCGCGGGCACGTTCGAGTTCATCCTCGACGGCGACGGCCGGTTCTTCTTCCTGGAGGTCAACACCCGGCTGCAGGTCGAGCACCCGGTCACCGAGGAGATCACCGGGCTCGACCTCGTCGAATGGCAGCTGCGGGTCGCCGACGGCGAGCCGCTCCCGCTGCCGCAGTGGCAGATCCGCGCCAGCGGCCACGCCATCGAGTGCCGCGTCTACGCCGAGGACCCCGAGCACGGCTTCCGCCCGGCGCCCGGCCACGCCGAAGCCGTCCGCTGGCCGCCGGACGTCCGCGTCGAGGCCGCGTTCGACGAGTCCGGCGCGGTACCGGGGTTCTACGACCCGATGGTCGCGAAGCTCGTCGCCACCGGACGGGACCGGCCGGAAGCCCTCGCGCGTCTCCGCAAGGCGATCGACGACACCACGCTCGTCGGCCTGACCACGAACCTCGGCTTCCTCGGCGAGCTGCTCGCCGAGCCGCGCGTCGCCGACGGCCGGGTGGACACCCATCTGGTCGATGCCTTCACCGCCCGTCCCGCCCCGCACCACCGGGACGCCCAGGCTCTCGCGTGCGCGGCGGCGATGGCGGTGCCGGAGCGGACCGCGGCCGCGTCACCCTGGAGCGGCTCGATCGGGGCGTTCGACCGTGCCGCACTCGACCCGGACGCCCCGCTCGGCCGGATCACCCTGCGGTACGACGGCCGCGACCGCGAAGCCCGGCTGCTCGCCCGCGACCGCGCCGGTCTCCACGTCGAAACCGGGGGTCACCAGGTCGCCGTGCTCGCCGAACGGGGTGCCGACGGCCTCTTCCGGGGCACCGCCGGGACCACCCGCTGGACGGGTTTGCCCACCGCCGGCGGCTACGAGATCGTCATCGGCGGTCACCGCGTCGCCTTGGCGCGCCGCACGTTCGACGAAGGCGGCGGCGAGGCGTCCGACGGCGCGGTGCGCACGCCGATGCCCGGGGTCGTCGTCGGCGTGGCGTGCGCACCCGGCGCCGAGGTCGAAGCGGGGGAGCTGCTCGTGGTGGTCGAGGCGATGAAGATGGAGAACCGCATCGTCGCGCCGTTCGCCGGGACGGTCGAGCGGCTTTCGTGCGCCACCGGCGACGGCGTCACCGCCGACCAAGTCCTCGTCACCCTGAAGTCGTGAAGGAGACACCCATGCCCGAAAACCTGCTGTTCGTCGGCGGCGCCCGCCCGCTGAGCTTCAGCCTCGACATGGCGGCCGAGGCGCTGGCCCAGGCCGCGGCCCGCGGGATCCGCGTGCACGTCACGAACACCGCCGACGTCCTCGAAGCCACGGCGGACGTCGTGGGAAAGGCGGCCGAGACGTCCGCCGTGGATGTCTCGCGGCCCGGCGAGTCCGCCGCCTGGGCCCGCGCCCGAGGTGAGCGCTTCGACGCCGTCTACGCCCTTCAGGAGCTGCTCCAGGTCGCCGTCGCCGAGACCGCCGAGGCGGTCGGGGCGCCGGGCAACCCGCCCGAGGCCGTGCACCGCGTCCGGACCAAGGACGCCTGCCGGGAAGCCCTGGCCGCCGCCGGGTTCCCGCAGCCGGTCGTCCGGCTCTGCGCGGACCGGGCCGAGGCCGAACGGTTCCTGCGCGAGTACGCCGGGCCGTGGATCGTGAAGCCGCGGGACGCCATGGGCAGCACCGGCGTCAGCCTGGTGAGCGACGCCGCCGAGCTGCCCGCGGCACTGGCCCTGCTGCCGGACGCCAAGCCGTTCCTCGTCGAGCAGTTCGTCGACGGCCCGGAGTTCAGCGTCGAAGGGGTCTTCCTCGGCGGCGCGCCGAAGATCCTCGCCATCACGGCGAAGGAGAAGGTGCCGCCGCCGTTCTTCGTCGAGACCGGGCACGTGCTGCCCGCGCCGCTGCCGGACGTCCGGCAGCGGGAAATCGAAGAGCAGGTGACGAACGCGCTGAAGACGCTCGGGCTGCGCGTCGGCGGCTTCCACGTCGAGCTGTGGCTCACGCCCGGCGGCGTCGTGCTCGGCGAGGTGCACGCCCGCTTCGGCGGTGACTGGATCCACCGCATGCTCGCCCACGCCATCCCCGGCCTCGAGCTGTACGGCCTGGTTTTCGACGACATGCTCGGCCGCCCGCTCCCGGACGTCCCCCTGGAACCGAGCCGCGGTGCGGCCGTCCGGTACTTCACGCCACCGCCGGGACGGCTCGCGGCTGTTGAGGGCTGGGACGAGGTGCTCGCGCACCCCGCTGTCCTGCACGCGGAGCTGGGTGTCGCGGCCGGCGACGAAGTCCAGCCCTTGCACCGCTCCGGCGACCGCGTCGGCCTCGTCGTGGTCGGCGCCGACACCGCCGAAGCCGCGAGCGCGCTGGCCGCCGACCTCGTGGACTCGGTCAAATTCGTGCCCGAATCCGAACCCGATCGCCTGCCGGGCCTGTGGGCCCTGCGCTGAACCTGACGAACTGGGGACGAACATGACCACCGACATCGGCATCATCGGCACCGGCTCCTACCTGCCCGACCGCGTCGTCACCAACGCCGAGATCGCCCCGGCGGCCGGCGTCGACGCGGCGTGGATCGAACGCAAGACCGGCATCCGCGAACGCCGGCACGCCGCACCGGGCCAGGCCACCTCCAACCTCGCGGCGATCGCGGCCGACCGCGCGCTGCTCGCCGCGGGCCTGAGCCCGGACGACGTCGACCACGTCGTCGTCGCCACCTCCACCCCCGACCACCCGCAGCCGGCGACGGCCAGCCTCGTCCAGCACCTGATCGGCGCGCGCTCGGCCGGGGCGGTCGACGTCAACGCGGTGTGCAGCGGGTTCGTCTACGCGCTCGCGATGGCCGAAGGGCTGCTGCACGCGCGCGGCGGCGGCCACGCGCTCGTGGTCGGCGCGGACATCTATTCCCGCATCCTGGACGCGCGTGACCGCCGGACCGCGGTGCTGTTCGGTGACGGAGCGGGGGCGGTCGTACTCGGTGCGGTACCGGCGGGAGGGGGCGTCATCGGCAGCCAGCTGCGCGGACACGGCGACGAGCACGAACTGATCGGCGTGCGCGCGGGCGGCAGCAGGCTGCCCGCGTCGGTGCGGTCGGTGCTGGACGGCGAGCACTTCTTCCGGATGAACGGCCGCGGCGTGCGCGAGTTCGTCAACGCCCACGTGCCCGGCGCGATTGCCGGCGCCTTGCGCGAGAGCGGGGTGCCTGCCACCGCTGTCGACCACTTCGTGCCGCACCAGGCGAACGGGGTCATGCTCCGCGAACTCGCGGGCGCGCTCGACCTGCCGAACGCGCGGCTGCACCTGACCGTCGGGGAGTTCGCCAACACCGGCGCGGCGTCCGTGCCGGTCACCCTCGACGCCGCCCACCGGTCCGGGGCACTGCGGCCCGGGGACGTCGTGCTGCTGGCCGGGTTCGGCGGGGGCATGAACCTCGGCGTCAGCCTGTGCCGCTGGACCGCCGCCCGCCCGCGACCCGAAGCCGGCGTCGAAGACCGCCCCGCTGCCCTGTCCCACCGCTGAGAGAGGCCACCCCATGCCCGCGCTCCTGCCCCGCGGCGGACCACCCCGGCTGCTGGCCGTGGCCACCCTGGTCACCATGACCGGCTACGGCGTCTACCTGACCGCCGGCGTCCTGTACTTCACCCGGGCCGTGCACCTGCCCGCCGGTCAGGTCGGTGCCGGGCTGACCATCGCGGGCGCGGTGTCGCTGGCGGCCGGGATCCCGTTCGGGCACCTCGCCGACCGCCACGGCGCCCGAACCGTCTACGCGCTCACGCTCGTCCTCGGCGCGATCTCCATGACGGGCCTGTGCCTCGCCGAGGACTTCTGGTCCTTTGTGGTCTTCGCCAGTCTCGGTGCGGCGGCCCAGACCGCGGGACCGGCGGCGCGCAGCCCGCTCGTGCAGGAGTACGGCGGCGACCGGCCGGCCGAGTTCCGCGGCTACCTGCGGTCGGTGACCAACCTCGGCATCGCGCTCGGCGCGGTGCTGGCGGGCTTGGGTGTCGCGGCCGACACCCGCAACGCCTACCTGCTGCTGATCGGCGGCAGCGCGGTGTCCTACGCGACGAGCACGGCCATCGTGCTGTTCCTCCCCGTGGTCCCGCCGAAACCGGCCGGTGCGGGACCCCGGTGGGTCGCGCTGCGGGACCGGCCGTACCTGGTGCTGACCCTGCTCGACGGCGTCATGGCGATCCAGTACCGGGTGCTGACCGCGGCAGTCCCGCTGTGGCTGGTCGCCCGGACCGCGGCGCCGAACTGGACGATCTCCGGCGTGATGGTGGTCAACACCGTGATCGTGGTGTTCTTCCAGGTCCGGGCGAGCCGCCGGATCGACACGACCCGGGCGGGCGCGGTGGCGTTCCGGCGGGCCGGGTTCGCGTTCTTCGCCGCCTGTGTCGCGATCGCGGCGATGGCGGGGGCGCCGACGTGGCTGTCCCTCGTGCTCCTGCTGGCCGCGGTGGTCGTGCACACGATCGGCGAGCTGTGGCAAGCGGCGGGCGGTTTCGAGCTGTCGTTCACGCTGGCGCCGCCGCACGCGGTCGGCCAGTACCAGGGACTCTTCGGCATGGGGCTGGGGCTCGGCGTGACGCTGGGGCCGGCGGTGCTGATCGCCCTGTGCATCACCTGGGGAACCCCGGGCTGGTTCGTGATCGGCGGCATCTTCGCCGCGACGGGCCTGGCCGTTCCCGCGGTGGTCCGCTGGGCCGAGCGCACGCGGGTCGACGCGCTCGAACGTCAAGGCGCGTGAACTTTTTGCTTGCGTGTCAAGAGCTTGTCCCAGGAGTGCCAGAGAATGAGACTCCGGTTCGCACCGTGGGACGGCCTCCAGCACCCGGCTAGCGTCGGGCGCAGAAGACCCATTTGCTCCCCGCTGGAGGCCGTCCGGTGTCCCTGCTTTCCCATGCCCGCAACGCCGCGGCCCTGTTCGCCTTGCCCCTGCTGCTGACCGCCTGCGCCGCCGCGGGCACCGAGTCCGCCGCCGATGCCGGACCGCCCAAGCCCGGCGGCGTCCTGCGGCTCGGTATCTCGTCCGCGCCCGACTGCCTCGACCCGCAGCAGGTCGCCACGAACGCGTCCATCAACGTCGCCCGCCAGCTCGTCGACTCCCTGACGGATCAGGACGAGAAGACGGGCGAGATCACGCCGTGGCTGGCGCAGAAGTGGGACATCAACGCCGATTCGACGGCGTTCACCTTCCACCTGCGCCCCGGTGCCACCTTCTCCGACGGCAGCCCGGTCGACGCCGCCGCGGTCAAGGCCAGCTTCGACGGTATCAAGGCACTGGCCACCAAAGCCCAGCTCGGCTACGGCTACCTCGCCGCGTACCGGGCATCGACGGTCGTCGACCCGCAGACCGTGCGTATCGAGTTCTCCGCGCCCAGCGCGCAGTTCCTGCAGGCCAGCTCGACGGTGTCGCTCGGCGTCCTGGCGCCGGCGGCGTTCAAGAAGACTCCGGAGCAGCGCTGCCAGGGCGACGGCCTGATCGGCTCGGGGCCGTTCGTCTTCGAAAGCTTCAAGCAGAACCAGGAAATCGTCCTGGCCAAGCGCCAGGGCTACGCCTGGGGTTCGGCGCAGTTCAAGCACCAGGGCGAGGCCTACCTCGACAAGATCGACTACAAGATCGTGCCCGAGCCGGGCGTCCGCACCGGCAGTCTCGCCTCCGGCCAGCTCGACGCCGCCACCGACATCCAGCCGGTCGACGAACCGCAGTTCACCGGTAACGGCTTCAGCGAGAACATCCGCCCCAACCCCGGTGTCGTGTTCAACCTGCACGCGAACACCACCCGCGGCGTGCTCACCGACGAAAAGGTGCGCCTGGCCGTGCTCAAGGGCGTCGACCGCGCGGAGGTCGTGAACACGGTGCTGACGCCGAACTACCGGGCCGCGACCAGCATCCTCGGCTCGGCGACGCCGCTGTACACCGACTTGTCCGCGCAGCTCGCCCACGACCAGCAGGGTGCGGCGGCGCTGCTGGACGGCGACGGCTGGGTGCCCGGCGCCGACGGCATCCGCGTCAAGAACGGGCAGCGGCTGAGCGCGTCCATCGTGTTCTCGCCGGTGTTCAACCAGAACCGCAGCGTGCTGGAGCTGATCCAGCAGCAGCTGCGCAAGATCGGCTTCGACCTGAAGATCGAGCAGCACACCACCGCCGAGACCACCCGGATCCAGCTGTCCGGCGACTACGACTTCCTCTGGTACAACGTGACCCGCGCCGATCCGGACATCCTGCGCGGCCAGTTCTCCACCAAGGCCGGGAACCGGAGCAAGCTGACGCCGGGCAACCCGCTGGATGTCGCCTTGGACGCTCAATCGTCGACTGTGGACAAGGACAAGCGCAAGCCGGCCACCGACGAGACGCAGAAGCTGATCGTCGAGCACGCCTACGCGATTCCGGTGTTCGAGCTGACCCAGGTCGTCGCCGTGAGTGCGAAGGCGCACGCCGTCGGCTTCGAGGCGTCGTCGCGGCTGCAGCTGTTCGACGCGTGGCTGTCGTGAGACGCTATCTCCTGCGCCGGGCCGGGCAGGCGGTGTTCGTGCTGTGGGCGGCGTTCACGCTGTCGTTCCTGATCCTCTACTTGCTGCCGGGTGACGCCGTTTCGGCGAAGCTCGCCAGCGGCGAGGCGGGTTCGTCGGCGACGCCCGAGCAGCTCGCCGCCGCCCGCGCGGAGTACGGCCTCGACTCGCCGCTGCCGGTCCAATACGTCGAACGCCTGGTCTCGGCCCTGCACGGCGACTTCGGCCGCAGCGTCGCGACCGGCGACGACGCAACGCACATGGTCGTCACGGCGCTGCCGCCGACCCTGGCGGTGACCGGTCTCGCGCTGGTGTTCGCGGTGCTCTTCGGCGGCGGCTCGGCGTTCCTCGGCACGTTGACCCGGTTCAGCTGGCTGCGCCAGGCGTTGCTGTCCCTGCCGTCGCTGGCGATCTCGCTGCCGCCGTTCTGGGTCGGGCTGCTGCTGATCCAGTTCTTCTCGTTCCGGCTGCGGCTGCTGCCCGCCCTCGGCACGCAGGGTTTCGCCGCGGTGATCCTGCCGGCGATCACGCTCGCGCTCCCGACCGGCGCGATCATCGGGCAGGTGCTGGCGAAGAGCCTCGCCACGCAGCAGGAGCAACCGTACGCGGAGATCGCCGCCGCGAAGGGGGCGAGCCGCCGGCGCGTCCACTTCGGACACCTGCTGCGCAACGCGGCCGTGCCGGCGCTGACCGTCGCCGGCGTGGTGGCGGGCAACCTCGTCGCCGGTTCGGTGATCACCGAGACGGTCTTCTCCCGTGACGGCGTCGGCCGGATCACCGCGGCCGCCGTCACCGCGCAGGACGTCCCGGTGGTGCAGGCGGTGATCGTGCTCGCCGCGCTGGTGTTCGTGGTGCTCAACCTGGTGGTCGACCTGCTCTGCCCGCTGCTCGACCCCCGCATCGCCCGCACCCCGGAGGTGGCCCGTGGTTGACCTCGCCACCCCGGCCCGCGTGGTACGCCGCCCGGGCCTGGTGCTCGCCGTCGCCGTGCTGGCGTTCGTGCTGCTCGCGGCCTTCGTACCGACGCTGCTGACCGGCTACGACCCGATCACCGGCGTCCCGAAGGAACGGCTGCACGGCCCTTCGCTGCAGCACTTGTTCGGCACGGACGAAACCGGCCGCGATGTCTACGCGCGGGTGATCCACGGCGCGTCGCTCTCGCTGCGGGCGACCGCGATCGCCGTGCTGGTGGCCCTGCTCGCGGGTTCGGCGCTCGGCCTGCTGGCGGGCTTCCGCGGCGGTCTGCTCGACACGGTGATCATGCGGTTCGTCGACGTCTTCCTGGCCATCCCGCCGATCCTGCTGTCGCTGGCCCTGGTCACCGCGCTGGGCTTCGGCACGACGAACGTCGCGATCGCCGTCGGCATCGCGAACCTCGCGTCGTTCGCGCGGGTGATGCGCGCGGAGGTGCTTCGCGTGCGCAACGGCGTGTACGTCGAAGCAGCCCGTGCTGCTGGGGTGCGCTGGTCCGGGGTGCTGCTCCGGCACGTCCTGCCGAACGCCGCGGGACCGGTACTCGCCCTGGCGACACTCACCCTCGGCACGGCCGTGCTCGAGGTGTCCGCGCTGAGCTTCCTCGGCTTCGGCGCGACGCCGCCGACGCCGGAATGGGGCTCGCTCGTCGCCGGCGGGCGCAGCTTCCTGGCCACGGCCTGGTGGATGACGACGTTCCCGGGACTGGCGGTCGCGGCGGTGGTGCTGTCCGCCAACCGGCTGTCCCGCGCACTGGACGGAGGAGACCGATGACCCTGCTGCGGATCGCCCAGCTGGCCGTGTCCTACAAGACGGTCCCGGCCGTCCGCGACGTCAGCCTGCACGTCGACGCGGGCGAAGTGGTCGCCGTCGTCGGCGAGTCGGGCTCGGGCAAGTCGACCACCGCGCACGCGGCGATCGGCCTGTTGCCCCGCGGCGGCCGGGTCGGCGGCGGCGCCATCACCTTCGACGGCCGGGACCTGCTCACGCTGTCGGACAAGCAGTGGCGCGGGGTGCGCGGGCGCGAGATCGCCCTGGTGCCGCAGGACCCCGCGGTGTCGCTCAACCCGGTGCACCGGATCGGCGAGCAGGTCGCGGAGGTGCTGAAGATCCACGGGCTCGCGGACCGGCGGTCGGCCGGCGTCCAGGCGGTCGAGCTGCTGGAACGGGCGGGCGTCCCGGATCCGGAACTGCGGGCACGGCAGTACCCGCACCAGCTGTCCGGCGGCCTGCGGCAACGCGTCCTGATCGCGGCCGCGCTGGCCGGGAGACCGAAGCTGATCATCGCCGACGAGCCGACCAGCGCGCTGGACGTCACCGTGCAGCGGCGGATCCTCGACCACCTGACGTCGCTGGCCGCCGACTCGGGCACGGCGATCCTGCTGATCACGCACGACCTCGGCGTCGCGGCCGACCGGGCGTCGCGGATCGTGGTGCTCTCCCAAGGTGCGGTGGTCGAGGAAGGCTCCTCGGTCGTCACCGCGCCGACGCATCCCTACACGCGGCAGCTCTGGGCGGCGGCGCCGAGCACGTCGAGCGCGTCACGTCCGCCGGCTCCGCCCGCCGAACCGCTGGTCTCGGTCCGTGACCTGGCGAAGACCTTCGACGGCGGCATCCGCGCGGTCGGCGGAGTGTCCTTCGACATCCCCCGCGGCCAGACCCTGGCTTTGGTGGGCGAGTCGGGCTCGGGCAAGTCGACGACGGCTCGGATGGTGCTGCGGCTGGAGACGCCGACGGCAGGCTCGATCGCGTTCGACGGCCAGGACATCACCGGTCTGGGCGGGGCAGAACTGCGCCGGCTGCGGCGCCGGATGCAGATCGTCTACCAGAACCCGTACGCGTCGCTGAACCCGAAGTTCTCCATCGAGGACGTCGTCGCGGAACCCCTGCGGGCATTCGGGATACCGGATCGCCGGGCCCGGGTTTCCGAGTTGCTGGAGCAGGTGGCCTTGCCTTCCGCGGTGGCGCGCCGCAAGCCGGCCGAGCTGTCGGGTGGCCAGCGGCAGCGGGTGGCCATCGCCCGGGCCCTGGCGTTGCGCCCGGACCTGGTGGTGTGCGACGAACCGGTGTCGGCCCTGGACGTCTCGGTGCAGGCCCAGATCCTGCGCCTGCTGGCGGAGCTGCAGTCGGAACTCGGGCTCACGTACTTGTTCATCTCACACGACCTGGCCGTGGTCCGGCAGCTCGCGGACCACGTCGGCGTCATGCGCGGGGGCGCGCTGGTCGAGCTGGGCCCGGCCGCCCGGGTGCTGGAGCAGCCGGAGTCGCAGTACACGCAGGAACTGCTGGCGGCGATTCCCGGGCGTTCGGTGCTGAGCACTACGAGAAGGTGATCCACGGGAAGGCAAGCAGGACGAAGCCGCTACGGGCCATCTGCCGGAGGTCAGCCCGACGCCGGCGAAGCATGCCCACTTGGACAGGTCGCCGAGGCTGGTGACCTCGGCCTTGGTGAGCAGGTGGGCGGTGGCCAGGGCCGAGACGGCGACGAAGCCGAGCACGAACTTCGGGAAGGCCCGCCACACGAACACAGCGCGTTCCTTCGGCCCCCCGGCGACGGCCTCGCGACCACGACCTGCAAGACGCCGGTACGCCCACAGTGGACCAGCTGGTCGGCGACGTGTCGGTCGACGACTACGAGGCGCTCCTCCTCCCGGGTGGGACGGTGAACCCGGACAAGCGGCGGATGGAACCCGCCGCCGTGCGGTTCGTCCGCGACTTCGTCCAGTCGGGCAAGCCGGTCGTCACCGACGGCAACATCACCACGAGCCGATCACCCGACGATCTGCCGGCCTTTTGCGAGCGCATCGTGAAGGACTTCGCCAAACCCTGGTAGGACAGCTGTTGCCGGCCGGGCGAGAGGTCGTCGATCACGAAACTGCGTCAGCCTGTGTGTGAGTATTCAAGTCGAGCGGTAGGTCGCCTGCGGCGGCAGTGGTCCGCTCCAGCACGCGGTCGAGGCGGATCGGGAGGGTCCGCTGGCGGGTGCCGGTGGCGTGCCACACGGCGTTGGCGATCGCCGCGGCGGTGCCTGCGGTGCCGATCTCGCCGAGGCCGTTGAACCCCGATGGGTCCTGGGGCTCGTAGTCCGGCACGAAATCCGCCTCGATGTCGGGCACGTCGGCGTGCGCGGCGATGTGGTAGCCCGCCCAGTCGCCGTTCGCCAGGCGGCCGGTGCGGGGGTCTCGCACGCTCTCCTCGTGCAGGGCCATGGACAGCCCCATGATCATCCCGCCGGCCACCTGGCTGCGGGCCAGCAGCGGGTTGATCACCCGGCCGACGGCGAACATGCCGAGCAGCCGGCGGACCCGGACCTCGCCGGTGGCCGGGTCGACGGTGACCTCCGCGAAGACGGCGCTGTAGGTCTGGCGTTCCCGGTCCGGCTGGAAGTCGATCATCGTGGTGGTGTCCACCGTCGCGGTCACCGGCCGGACGGGATCGGCCAGGCTCTCCCGCAGCTTCTTGGCAGCCTCGGTGATGGCGAAGGACCAGGACGTCGTGCCGCGGGAACCACCCGCGCCCCACGCCATGCCGAGATCGCTGTCGCCGATCCGGAGGCGGATCCGTTCGGTGCCGGCCCCCAGCGCGTCGGCGGCGACCGCGGTCAGCGCGGTCCGGGCGCCGGTCCCGATGTCGCTCGCTCCGATCGACACCGTGAACGTCCCGTCCGGCTCCGCGGTGATCGAGGCCTGGGACGGGAACACCCCGGCGCTGAACGAGGTGGCGGCCATGCCGCTGCCGATCAGCAGCGGGCCCTCGCGCCGGGAGCGGGGGCGCCGGTCGCGGGCCGCCCAGCCGAACCGGCGTGCGCCCTCCCGCATGCAGGAGACCAGGCGGCGGGTGCTGAAGGGCCGCCCCGTCACGGGCGTGACCGCAGGCTGGTTGCGCAGGCGCAGTTCCAGGGGGTCCAGGTCCAGCCGCTCGGCGACCTCGTCGATCGCCGACTCCAGGGCGAACGAGCCGGGTGTCGCGCCGGGCCCGCGCATCGAGGCGGGCGGCAGGACGTCGAGCGGCACGGCGGTGAGCTGGGTGCGGATCGCCGGCGCCGAGTACAGGATCTTGGCCTGCTCGGTGCACGCCTCGATGTACTCCGAAAGCGGCGAGAGGGCATAGGCAGCCTGGTGGTGGATGGCCCGCAGGCGGCCGTCGGCGTCCGCGCCGACGGTCATCACCTGGTCCGTCCGAGGCCGCGACGAGGTCGTCTCGAAAACCTGCGCCCGTGTCATGGCGATCCGCACCGGGCGTCCGAACCGCCGGCCGGCCATCGAGGCGAGCACCACCTGCGGGCCGCAGGCGCCCTTGCCACCGAAACCGCCGCCCACGTGCTCGGAACGAACGTGCACCCGCTCCCGGTCGAGGGACCACAACGCGGCGAGGACCTCGGACACGCTGAACGCTCCCTGGTTGGCGTCCACGGCGTAGACGTGGCCGGAGTCCCACCACACGGTCGCGGCGTGCGGCTCGAGGGCGCAGTGGCTCTCTTCGGGCGTGCAGTAGCGCTCCTCGACCACGACCGCGGACGCCGCCAGTTCCGCCTTCAGGTCGCCGATGTCCGCCTCCGGGCCGAAGGCGGTCGACGCCGGCCGCGCGGCCGGGTGCTCCAGGCTGAAATCGAGGTCGTGCGGCTCGCCGTCACAGGTGACCCGCATCGCCGCCGCGGCCGCTCTGGCCTGCTCGGGCGTTTCCGCCACCACCAGCGCGAGCGGCCAGCCCGCATACGGGATCACGTCGTCCTGCAGGAGGAGCAGGCTGCCGTCGGGGCCGAAGTAGTTGCCGGCCTGGGGGTTGAGCCGGGGTGCGTTGCGGTGGTCGAGTACTCCGAGCACACCCGGCATGGCGAGCGCGGCCGAGGCGTCGATGTCGCGGATCCGGCCTCGGGAGAGGGCGGCGGTCACCAGCCAGCCGTGGGCCAGGTCCGGCATCGGGATGTCCGCGGCGTAGCGGGCGGCGCCGGTGACCTTGAGCCGGCCCTCGATCCGGGGGCGTGGGGTGCCGACGGTATCCGCGTTCATCGATCCATCTCCGTTCCCGTGAGTTCACCGAGCACGGCCTCGACCAGGTTCCGCGCCAACATCACCTTGTACCCGTTGTCGCGCAACGGGTTTGCGTCGCTCAGCGCCTCCTCGGCGCAGGTCCGGAGCCGCTCGGCAGTGGGCCGGGCGCCGCGGAGCAGCGCCTCGGCGGAACCGGCCCGCCAGGGACGCGACGCCACGCCGCCCAGCGCGATGCGCACGTCGCGCACCACGCCGTCGCGGATGTCCAGCGCCGCGGCGACGGAGACGGTCGCGAAGGCGTACGACGCGCGCTCGCGGACCTTGCGGTAGCGCGACCGCAGGCCCGACGCGGACCCCGGCAGGACGACGGCGGTGATCAGCGCGCCGGGCGGCAACGCGGTCTCCCGGTCCGGCCGGTCACCGACCGGCAGGTAGAACCGGGACAAGGGGACCCCACCCGGGCCGTCGAGTGTCTCGTAGCTCACGACCGCGTCCAACGCGGCGAGCGCCACCGCCATGTCCGAGGGGTGGGTCGCCACGCAGTGCCCGGAGTGGCCCAGTACCGCGTGGTTGTGGTGCACGCCCCCGATCGCGGCGCATCCACTGCCGGGCACCCGCTTGTTGCACGGCTGGGAGAGATCGGCGAAGTAGCCGCAACGGGTTCGCTGCAGGAGGTTGCCACCCACCGTGGCCATGTTCCGCAGCTGACCGGACGCACCCGCGAGGACGGCCTGGGTCAGCGCCGGGAACCGGCGGCGCACCTCCGGATGCGCGGCCATGTCGCTGTTGGTCGTGGTCGCCCCGATGACCAGCCCGCCGTCCGGTGTTTCGCTGACGCCGTCGAGCGGCAGCCGGCGGACGTCCACCAGCCGGGTCGGCTCCTCGACCCCGCACTTCATCAGGTCGACGAGGTTCGTGCCGCCGCCCAGGTACCGGGCGCCGGCATCGCCGGCGACGGCGGTGAGCGCGTCGCGGACCTGTGCCGCACGCTGATAGGCGAACTCCCTCACATCGCACCTCCCTCGCGTGCCGCGGTCTCGAGCACCGCGCGCACGATCGACGGGTACGCGCCGCAGCGGCACAGGTTCCCGCTCATCCGCTCGCGCACCTCGGCCTCGTCCAGCTCCGGCGCCCGGTCCGGTGCGTCGCCGGCGGTGACGGCGCTCGGCCAGCCTTCGGCGTGTTCGGCGAGCATCCCGACCGCCGAGCAGAGCTGCCCGGGCGTGCAGAAGCCGCACTGGAAGCCGTCCAGGCGCACGAACGCTTCTTGGATCGGCCGCAGCTCGCCCTCGGTGGCCAGTCCTTCGACGGTCGTGACCGAGGTGGTGTCGGCGGCGACCGCGAGGGTGAGGCAGGAGACCACCCGGCGGCCGTCGCACAGCACCGTGCAGGCGCCGCACTGCCCTTGGTCGCACCCCTTCTTCGGGCCGGTGAGGCCGAGGTCCTCCCGCAACGCGTCGAGCAGCGTCCGGCGGTTGTCCACGGACAGCCGGTGAGTCGTCTCGTTGACTCGCAGCGATATCTCGCTGCGGGTGTGCTCGGTCATCAGCGTCCTCGTTCCGGGGTCAGAACCCGCTCGAGCCAGTCGTTGCGGGTGCGGCGTGCCTGGGCCGAGAGCCGCGCGTCCGGGTACAGGGCGTCGAACCCGTGGAAGCCGCCCGCCCAGATGTGCAGTTCCGCCTGGCCGCCGGCCGCCCAGATGCGGGTGGCGTAGGCGACGGCCTCGTCGCGGAACACTTCCGCGGAGCCCGCGTCGATGTAGGTCGTCGGCAGCCCGGACAGGTCGTCGGCCAGCGCGGGGGAGAGGTGACCGGGGATGGCGTCGCCGTCCAGCCCGCCGAGCACCGACTGCCACCCGAACTCGTTCATCTCCCGCGTCCAGACGCCGGGGCCGCCGGCGTACTGGAGGCTGGAGGTGGTGTCGTTGCGGTGGTCGAGCATGGGGCAGATCAGCACCTGGGCGGCGAGCGGGGGGCCGCCGAGGTCGCGGGCCATCAGGGCGACCCCGGCGGTGAGGCCGCCGCCGGCGCTGGTGCCGGCGACGACGATCCGGTCCGGGTCGACGCCCAGCTCGCCGGCGTGCTCGGCCACCCACAGCAGGCCGTGGTAGCAGTCGTCGACGAGGCTCGTTCCGGTTGCCTCCGGCGCGAGCCGGTAGTCCACGGAAACCACGACGGCACCGAACGCCTCGAGCCAGTCCAGCGGGATGTCGATCTGGGAGAACCGGTCGCCCATCACCATTCCGCCCCCGTGCATCCAGTAGACGCACGGAGCGCGGTCCGGGCTCGGGGGACTGAGGACCGACAGCGGTAGCCGGGTGCCGTCGGACCGGTCGACGGCGAAATCGTGCCGATCGACGGCCCGGTCCGCCAACAGCGGCTCCGGCGAGGACGCAGCGAACGGCCGGATGAGAGCGAGCGTCTCGCGGTCGAGTGCGGGGGTGGACGGCATCTCGGCGAGGAGACCGCCGAGTTCGGGTTCGAAGGGGGGACGGGCCAGTGCCATTGCTCCACTGTCGGTGCCCGCCTGCCGATCCACATCGGTCATCCGACTCCGGGAATCCGGCGCCGGTACCCCACAGCGCGGTTAGGTCGTTTGACGGATGCCCCGGCCGCGAGCCGTGTCCCACCATCGATGGCGTGACGCCACCAGGACGGGAACACCCCGCACCGCACCCCGTTCCGGGGACGCGCGAGGTCCGTGACCGTGCTCTGTTCGACCTGGACGACGGACCGGTCACGCCGTCGAACCGGGCCGACCTGACGGCGATCACGCGCCTGCTGAACGTGCTGCCGGCGAGCTCAGCGCGCAGTCGGCGCATCAGCAGGCGGCGACAGAGCATCCCGGAGTCCGGCGCGAGAAGTGACGCCCAGCTTGGGGAAGATCCGGTACAGGTGGGCGCCGACCGTCCGGTGCGACAGGTACAGGCGTTCGGCGATCTGCTTGTTGGTCAGGCCACTCGCCGCCAGCTGCGCGATCTGCGCCTCCTGCGCCGTCAGCGCGGCCGGCTCACCGCGCTGCTCGGGGGCCGGCCGGTGGCCGGTGGCACGTAGCTCCCCGGCCGCCCGGGAGAGCCACGGTCCGGCCGCCATGGCGGCGAATCCGTCGTGCGCGGCGAGAAGGTGCCGCCGGGCCCGCGCCGCCGACCGGGTCCGGCGCAGTTTCTCGCCGAGGGCCAGCCGCACCCGTGACCCGTCGTACAGCCACCGTTCCGCATCGGCGCCGGCCAGCGCGGCTTCCACACGGAGCACCTGCTCGTCGCCGTCGAGGACGAGGGCCTCGGCGCCGGCCAGGAGCAAGGCCATCCGGGACGACAACGCCCCCACGTCCGCGGCCCGCATCGCGCGGACGTGGGCCGTGGCTTCGGCCGTGCGGCCGATCCGCACGGCCGCCTCGACCAGATCGAACATGACCCACGTGCAGTGGGGAACGTGGGAGGCGAGCACGCCGGGCGGGCTCATGGCGGCGGCGTGGCCGAAAGCGGCGTCGTGGTCACCCTGCCCCGCGGCGGCGAGTGCCCGCGGGTGGTGCGCGAACAGCACGGCGGCCGTCACGCCGCGGGGCAGCGCCCAGTGCGTGATCTCGTCGGCGAGCGCGTACGCCTCGTCGAACCGCCCGCGGCCGGCGGCGAGGATCGCCCGGATGTACCGGAAGTACCAGGCGAAGAACGGGAAGCCGCCGGTGTCGCAGATCCGCTGTCCCTCGGCGGCGAGTTCTTCGGCCTCGTCCCACCGTCCCACCAGGTAGTTGTCGAGGCACAGGTGCATCAGGGCACCGAGGTGCCGGCGGGGTGCGCCGCCGTCCCGTCCGTGGTGGACCAGCCGCCAGGACGACTCCCGGCAGTCGCCGAGGCGGTCGAGGTACACCGCGGCGGTACCGATCCGCACGACGCGGGCGGGGTCGACGTCGTCGGTCAGCGTCCGCAGGACCGCGTCGACCCGTGGCAGAGCGGCCTTCCCGGTGCGCACCGGATCGGCGAAGCTGTCGCTGGCCAGCGACAGCACGTCCGGCGGCTGCGGCCGGAGCCGCCGCGAGATCGAGAAGAACGTTCTCCAGTACTCCGGGGTGCTCCCGTACCAGCACAGCAGCAGCAGGGTGTGCATGGCTTCGACGAGCGCAAGGTCGTCGGCCCGGTAGCCGTGGTCGCCGGTCTCGATGGCCCCGGTCAGCAGCCGGTGTGCGGTGTTCACGTCGCCGTCCCCGTTGATCATGAGGAAGACGGCCGCGTTGGCCGCGTGCAGGGAGCCCGCGGAGTCCGGAGCGGCCCGGCGTGCGTCGGTCAACAGGATCTTGGCGTCGTCGACGGTGCCGTTGACCTCCGCGCCGATGTACGCGGCCTCGGCGAGCCGCCGTCCCCGGCCGGCGCCCGTGGTGCTCAGCTCGGCGGCGCGGACCAGGGCCGCGATCGCCGCGAACCCGTCCCCGCGGAGCAGCACGCGACGCGCTGCGTCCTCGAGGAGTTCCGCCACCGCCTCGTCGGGGCCGACGGCGGCCGCCGCGAGGTGCCACGCGCGGCGTTCCCGGTCCTCGGCCAAGGCGCCGGCGAGGGCGAGGTGCGCGGTGCGACGCTCCTCGTGGGTGGACATCGCCACGATCGCCGACCGGATCAGGGGGTGCCGGAACGCGATCCGGGCCGTCGCGTCGTCCACGCGCACCAGCCGGGCACGCTCGGCGGGCGCCAAGTCCGCCAGGCTGGGCCGGTCGGGCAGCGCGGCGCGGAGTACCCGGACGTCGCCGGCGCCTTCGAAGGTGGCGAGCAGCAGCACCTGCCGGGTTGCCTCGGGCAGTGTGGTGAGGCGCGCCGCGAAGATCGCCTGCAGGCGATCGCTGAGCGGGACGACCTCGGCATCGGTCACCGTGCGCTGCGCGGAACCCAGCAGGGAGGCAGGCAGCTCCAGCAACGCGAGGGGACTGCCTTGGGCGAGGTCGAGCAAGCGCCGTCGCACCCGAGCCGGCATCTGCGGGTGAAGGGTCTCGACCAGTTGCCCGGCCGCCTCGTCGTGGAGCGGCTCGACGACGTGCTCGGACAGCCCCCGCAGGTCGAGAAAGCTCGCCGAGCCCGTTCTGGCCGACAGCAGCAGCCCGGCCCAGCGGCCCTCGAGTCGCCTGGCCAGGAAGCCGAGGACGACGGCGCTCGGCCGGTCGATCCAGTGCACGTCGTCGACGACCAGGACGACCGGCGCGTCGGCCGCGAGCTCCGTGACGAGCAGCAGCGCGGCGTTGCAGACCAGGAGGACGTCCGGAGGCGCACCGGCTCCGAAACCGAGCGCCACCGACAGCGCCTCGCGCGGGCCGGGCGGGAGGCGGTCCAGAGCCGCGTGCACGGGAAGCAGCAACTGGTTGAGACAGGAGTAGCCGACGTCGGCTTCGACCTCCGAACCGGACGCCCGCAGCACGCGCATCCCGCCGGAGAGCGCGAGTTCCGCCGCGGCGGCCATGAGGGCGGACTTGCCGACTCCCGGTTCGCCGCGGATCAGCCGGACGCCGCCGCCCTGCCGCACCCGGTCGAGGAACACGGAAATCCGTGCCAGCTCATCGTGACGCCCGAACAGTTCGACACCGGCCACTCATTACCTCACGCACCCGTCGTTGCTTGCCGGTCACCAGCCGACCGTCCGGGCAGGCTATAGCGAGTCCCCGGCGGCCGAGCCGGTCAGCGGGGCAAGCGGGCAGGAACGAGCAAGAAGTCGCGAGTTCTGGTCAACCGTCGCGAGAAGCACCGGTTCGGACGTTCACGCCCAGGCGGACCGCGTCCCGGCGCGGCGGGTCACCGAACTGCCTGCGGTACTCGCGGCTGAACTGGGCGGGGCTCTCGTAGCCAACCTGACGGCTGATCCCGGCGATGTCGCCGGGATCCGCGGCGAGCAGCAGCCTGGCTTGCTGCAGGCGGATCTGCTTCTGGTACTGGATGGGGCTCATCGAGGTGACGGCCTGGAAGTTGCGGTGGAACGCGGAGACGCTCATGCCCGCCCGCTGCGCCACCTCCTCGACGCGGAAGGGCAGCGCGTAGTGGTCGCGGATCCACTGGACGGCCCTGGCGATGTGGCTGAGACTGCTGTCGGGCAGGCCGAACTGGCGCAGCACGGTGCTCTGCTCACCGGTGAGCAGCCGCCAGATGATCTCCCGCTTGATCAGGGGCGCGAGCACCGGGATGTCGCGGGGCCGGTCGAGCAGCCGCAGGAGACGGACGACGGCATCGAGCAGTTCGGCGGAGGCGGTGCTGACGGCCAGGCCGGCCGGCGTGCCGGGGTCGGGTTCCGGCGGGTCCCCGGCGTCCGCGGCCAGCAGCACTTCGGCGACGGCGGCCGGCCGCAGGTCGAGGCCGAAGCCGAGCGCGGGTTCCCCCGGGCTGGCTCGGTGGAACTGCGCGGTCACCGGCAGGTCCACCGAGGCGATGACGTACTCGCCGGCGCGGTACTCGTACAGGCGGTCGCCCAACGCGAACCGTTTGACGCCCTGGGCGACGAGGGCCAGCACCTGGCCGTAGGTGGTCGGCGTCGGGGGGCTGGGCCGGTCGGCGCGGAAGATGCGCACGGCATCGATGTCCGTGCTCAGATCGGGCCGGGCATGCCGGGCCAGCAAGGCACGCAACTCGTCGAGCGACATGGTCATCATTGAAGCACCGCATTCAATAGCCGATGGTGAAGCGGCGCTGCACGAAACGGGGAAGCTCGACTTCGTCGAGAACGGCGACCGCCGCGTCCTCGGCGGAGATGCGGCTGCGTCCCCCGGCGTCCGTGACGGGTTGGTCGCCGCCGATCCGGAACCGGCCGGTGCGTTCGCCGGGGGCGATTTCCCCGGCTGGGCTCAGGTAGGTCCAGAGCCGGTCGGAGGCGCGGAAGAGGTTCAGCGCCTCGTCGTGGCCGCGCAGCACCGCGGCATCGAGCAGCTCGTCGGAGCCGGCGAACACCACCCCTGGCCGGGCTTCGAGACTCGCGGCGCCGCCGACGACGATGAGCCGGACCCGGAGCCGGCCTTCCAGCGCGGTCAGCAACGCCGCTGCCTCCCGCGCGTGAATTCCGGGCTCCGTGGGGTCCTTGGCCGCGTTGCCGGCGCCGGATCCGCTGATCAGGACGTCGAGACGGGGGAGGATCCCGGCGATGGCGCCGGAGTCGGTGGCGTCGAGGTTCTTCCACCGGATGTTCTCCCGGCCGTCCTCGATGCCGGAGGCGTCGCGGCTGAACGCCGTGACCTGGTGCCCGCGGTCGAGCGCTTCCGTGACGATCCGGCTGCCGACGGTGCCGGTGGCACCGATGACTCCGATGTGCATGATCCTCCTTTTCGGGCCTGGCCGGCGGACGCCGCAGAGGTCGGCGGCCATCCGGAACAGCCGGGCGCGGTCCGAGGGATGCTCGTCGGGGCCGTCGGGGGCACGGCGGTGGATCTGCCGGAGCACGCGGTCGGCGGCGTCGGCCGAACCGAGCATGAGCCGGCAGAACAGCCGCAGCTGCGCGGCATCGTGGTTCTCCGGTCCGGGCATGCCGTTGCCCGGTCAGAGCCCGAACAGCGGGAACAGCGCGGAGCCGTGGAACGCGACGATCCGGCTGACACCCTCGTCGGTCACCGTCAACACGTGCAGGGCGTGGGGACGGCGCGCACCGTCGCGACCGCGGGAGTACACCGCGAACGCGGGTTGCCCGTTGGCGGCGGTGGGGACCAGCTCGGCCGGCCCGACGATCGGCATTTGCCTGCCCAGGAAAGCGAGCACGGTGTCGCGGCCTTCGAACCAGGTCGGGATCGGCGGCATTTCCCAGCGTGCGTCCTGGGTCAGCACCGCGACGAGCTGGTCGACGTCCGCGGTTTCGAACGCGGTGACGTACCGGTCGAGCAGGGCTCGCTGCCGTGGCTCGGCGGGTTCGGTCAGGCTGTCCTCTTCGAGCGGAACCTGGGCTCGCGCCCGCTGCAACGCGCTGTTGACCGCCGCCGGCGTCATCTCCAGCAGTTCCGCGACCTCGGTGGTCCGCCATTGCAGCACGTCGCGCAGGATCAGTACGGCTCGCTGGCGCGGCGGGAGCTGCTGGAGCGCCCCGATCAGGGCCAGCCGCATGGTCTGCCGCCGCACCACGACCGCTGCCGGGTCGGCCGGTGCGGCGGCGAACAGCAGGTCGGGGACCGGCTGGAGCCACGGCACCTCGTGGGCCGGCTCGGCCAGCCCGGCCTTCGGATTCGTCTCGGGGGCGCCGAGATCGGCCGGCAGCGGCCTGCGTCTGCTCCGTTCCAGCGCCTTCAAGCACGCCCGGGTCGCGATGCGGTAGAGCCAGGTGCGCAACGACGACCGGCCCTCGAACCGGCCGTACGCCCGCCAGGCATCGAGATAGACGTCCTGAACCACTTCTTCGGCCTCGTCGACCGAACCGAGCAACCGGTAGCAGTGGACGAGCAGCTCGCGCCGGAACGGTTCGCTCAGCTGTCCGAAATCCTCGTCGCCGTTCTGGGTCTCGGTCACAGGGTGCATGATCCACGCTTCCGGTCGATGGTGCGGGACGGCTCCGGCTCAGCGGAAACTGATGCCGGCCAGGTCGATGGCGACGAGGACGACCCGGTCCTCGCCCGTGGTGGCGTAGGCCCGGCGGGTGGCCGGGACGACGATGCCGTCGATGTCGCGGTAGCCGGCGGCGTGCAGCTGTGACTCGGTGTCCGGGTCGACGATGTCGATGGTGAAGTCGTGGCGGCGCAGCAGCCCGTCCGGGCCGAAGCAGAACACCTGGTCGCGGGAGTGGCTCTTGATGTGGCCGGGGAAGGTGACCTTCAGCCGCCGCCAGGTTTCACCGTCGCTCTCGACGGGCGAGAGCTCTTCGCAGGCGAATCCCGGCCAGGTGAACAGGAACGGCGTCATCAAGTACGTCCACAGTGCTTCCCCGGTGAAGTACGCGAGGTGGAGGTCGTCCCAAGGCGTCTGGAACCCGTGACCGTCGAAAGCACGTTCCGGGTCGTCGCGCGCGTCGACGACCGTGCCGTCGGGGCCCTGCAGGACGACCCGGCCGGGCTCGAAGACCGACCGGGGGCGCCGGCCGGCGTAGTCCATGGTCAGCCGTTCCCGGGTCGTGTCCACCTCGAAGCGGACGTCCTTCATCGCGTCGCTCTTGCCCTTGGCCTGCCAGAAGGCCCCGGTGATGGCGGCGCCGGCGCGGATCGCCCGGATGCGGTTCCACCGGTCCAGGCCACCGTGCGCGGCGACCGCGGTCGCGAGCAGGTCGTTCATGGAGTCGCTCCTTGGTCGAGATGCTCCGGCCGCCGGGGTGGCGGCCGGGGCGGGTCGTGGTCAGTCGACGATGAGCCCGCCGGTCAGGTTGGCGACGGTGCCGGTCATCGCGGCGGCCCGGCCGGAGGCGAGGAACACCGCGACCGCCGTGAGCTCGGCCAGTGTGGTCGGGCGCTTGCGGTGGGTCATCGCGACGGCGGCGGCGGTGAACTGGTCGACGGGGATGCCCAGCGCGTCGGCGTGCAGCCCGTACACGACGTCGATGGCCGGTGTCTCGACCATGCCGGTGGTGCGCAGGCAGATCGAGCGGACGCCGTGCTGGGCCCATTCCGCGGACAGCGCGCGGTTGAGGGCTTCCATCGCCGCCCAGCCGACGCTCATGCCGCCGACCAGGGGCAGGCTCACGCGGGCGGGTTCGGGGGTGTGCATCATGATCACCCCCGACCCCCGGGGGATCATGTGCCGGGCGGCGGATTTCGCGGTCACGAAGTGCGCCTGGGCGTAGGTCGTGACCGGTCGCATGAAGTTCTCGACCGCCAGCTCGGCGAGCGGGATCCCCTGCAGCCCGCGCGGCGAGATCCCGATGGCGTTGAACGACACGTCGACGCCGCCGGCGTCGGCGACGACGGCGTCGAGGTGTTCGGCGACGGACGCCTCGTCCAGCGCGTCGACCACCGCACTCTCCACGGCTCCGCCCGCGGCGGAGATTTCCTTGCCGACGGTGTCGACGACGTCGCGATTCCGCCCGGTCAGGAAGACCCGCGCGCCTTCGCGGGCGAATCCGTGCGCAACCGCGCTGCCGACCGCTCCGCCGGCGCCGTAGACGACCACGTTCTTGTTTTCCAGCAACCCGACCCCGGTAGATCCGGCCATGGCGACCACCTCCTGCACATACAGAGGCGACCGTGGAGCGAAAGTAATCGGTGTGCGCCCACAACGGAGTGCGACATCGGGCTGGACCGGCTTCTCACCGCGCGTTGAGCGGCGGAACCGCGGCCTCGGCCGAAAGTACGAGACGAGCTCATCTCAGGCGGTGCCGGCGCGCGGCGAGTCCTAACTTGCCCGGTATGACTACCGAAACAGCGCGGGAGAACCCGCCCAGCACGATCATTGCCGCCTTCTTCGGCTTCCTGGTGTCCACGGTGTCCGCGATCGCCGGCGGGCTGCTCGTCCTGAGCGCGCGTGACGAAATCGCGGCGACGCTGCGCAGGACGAACCCCACGCTGACGCCGGAGCAGCTCGACCGGCTCACCCTGTTCGCGCAGGCCGTTCCGGTCGCCATCGCCGTCGTCATCGCGCTGGTCTACCTCTGGCTGTCGTTCAAACTCAAGGCGGGCCGCAACTGGGCTCGCGTCACGCTCACTGTCTTCACCCTGCTGCAGGCCGCTTCGCTGGTCACCACCGAACCTTCGTGGGCGGGTTACCTGAGCTGCGGGGTGGCCGTCGTCGCGACCGTGCTCAGCTACCTGTCGCCGTCCAACCATTACTTCGCCCGGGTTCGGCGCGCGGGCTGATCCGGTCCGCGGGATCATGACGGCCATGCGCAGAACGGGGGTCCGGCGCGGCATGCTCGGCGCCGAGCTCGCGGTGCTGGCCGTGGCGATCGTCGCCGACGTCGTGCTGGTGCTGAAGGTGCCTGGCGAAGGCGGTGGCTGGGCCGCGCCGCTGACGGGGGTGCTGGCTTCCACCGGGACGGCGATCCCGGTGCTGGCCGTGCTGCGGCGGCGCTTCCCCCGCCACGTCGGCGTGCTGGGGAGCGTCGTCGCCGCGCTGTCGGCGATCAGCACGGTCGTGGCGGTCGCCGCGCACGCGCAGCGCCAGCCGCCGGTCGCCGAGATCGTGGCCGCCGGGCTGCTCACGGCTTCGGCCGGCCGGAAGCTCGAGCCGAAGCGCGCGGCCGCGCTGGCCGCGGCCCTCGGCGCGGTGATGATCGCCGCGCCACTGCTGCGCTACGGCGCCGGCGAGCCGGAGACGCTGCTGGCGGTGGCCGCCGCGGCATACTGGGGTGCCTGCCTCGGGGTCGGGCTGATCCTGCGCGCGGCGGACGGCAGGCAGCGCGACGCGCTGGACCGGGTCCGCAGCCAGGAACGCCTGCAGCTGGCCAGGGAACTGCACGACCTGATCTCCCACCACGTCAGCGGGATCGTCGTCCGCGTGCAGGCTGCCCGGACGATCGCCGAAGCGAACGCGGACGTCGGCGGCCACGCGGCGGTGTACCGCGAGATCGAGGAAGCCGGCGGTGCGGCATTGGCCGCCGCGCGCCGGCTGGTCGGGATGCTGCGGGACACCCGGGACGTGCCCCCGTTGTCCGGTGCCGTGCTCGGTGACGCGGTGCGCGCGGCCGCCGGGTCCTTCGCCCGCGTCGCCGTCGCCGAGGAACTGGACCAGCTGCCGGTGCCGTCCCAGCTGGCCACGACCGTCCACCGCGTCGTGACCGAAGCGCTGACCAACGCCCGCCGGCACGCGCCCGCCGCGACCGAGGTGGTCGTCTCCGTCCGCGTCGAGGCCGACGAACTCGTGCTCGAGGTGGGCAACGACGGCGTTCCCGCGAACCCGCGTTCCGCGCCCGGCGGGTTCGGCATCATCGGCATGACCGAGCGGCTGGAGATGCTCGGCGGCAGTCTGACCGCGGGGCCGGGACCCGGGGCGCGCTGGACTGTTGTGGCGCGGCTCCCGCTCGGCGGCGATGACGCGCCCTTCGACGCCTTGCCGAGGGGGCTCTGATGACCATCCGGGTGCTCGTCGCCGACGACCAGGTGCTGGTGCGCACCGGGTTCCGGCTGGTGCTGGACGCCGCGCCGGACATCGAAGTGATCGCCGAGGCCCCCGACGGGGAGGCCGCGGTCCGGCTGGCGCGGCAGCTGCGGCCGGACGTCACGTTGATGGACATCCGGATGCCGAAAGTGGATGGTCTGCGGGCTACCGAGCTGCTGGCCGGGCCGGCCGTCGCGGACCCGCTGCGCGTGGTGGTGGTGACGACCTACGACGCGGACGAGAACGTCTACGCCGCCCTGCTCGGCGGCGCCAGCGGGTTCCTGCTCAAGGACGCCGGTCCGCAGCTGCTGGTCGACGCGGTCCGCGCGGCGGCCGGCGGGGAGGCGATGGTGTCGCCGTCGGTGACTGTGCGCCTGCTCGCCCGGTTCACCGAACAGGCGCGGCGGCGCGCGCAGGGGACGCCGGGCCTGCTGACCGAGCGCGAGTCCGATGTGGTGCTCGCGGTCGCCCGCGGCCGGACCAACGCCGAGATCGCCGACGACCTCCGTGTCTCCCTTTCCACGGTCAAGACCCACCTGGCGAGCGTGCAGCGCAAGCTCGAACTGCGGAACCGCACGGAGATCGCGGTCTGGGCGTGGCAGCGGGGGTTGCTGGGATGACCTTGACCGGTGTGCGAGACTCGCCGAGTGTGCGGTCAGCGCGGTGACCCTCCCGGCCGGGCGGCGAGAAGTGCCGAAGCGGCTGCGGATGGCGGGACGCCGGGTGGTGCAGGCGGTGCTGGACCAGGCGCTCGCCGCCGGCGTGGGGATGTTCGCCGCCCTCGCGGCCGGTCTCGTCGCCATTCCCCTGCTGCAGTGGGGGTGGGTGCCGCCGAAGACGATCCTGTGGGGCCCCGCGATCACGTTCTTCGTGGTCAACTACGCCTGTGACGCCCTCATCCACATCTGGATCCCGCTGCGCCGGGGCGGGATCACGCCGGGCATGCTGATCGTGGGGTTGCGCGTGGAAACCTTGCGCGGCGGGCAGCCGAAGGCGCGCGCCTACGTCGTCCGGTGGCTGCTGATGACGGTGGACGGCTTGCTGTTCGGGCTGGTCGCCGTCGTCAGCATCGTGGTGACCCGGCGGCGGCAGCGGATCGGCGACTTGGTGGCACGGACCCTCGTGGTGCGGGCCGGGCCGGAATCTCCTCGTACTTCTGGTTGATCCCGGCGCCGGGGATGAACGCCATACTCCGGGTGATCATTCACCCGGACGAGGGGCGTCATGTGAAAAGCAAAACAGCGAGCCGGTTCCTGGCCACCGCCGTGCTGCTCGCGGTTCCGGCCGTTCCGGCGGGAACCGCCGCCGCGGCCACGCCGGACCGCTACACCGGCCAGCAGGTGACTTGGGGAGCGTGCCCGTTCCCGGCCGCCGACGGGGCGAAGACGGCCGAATGCGCGGTGATCACCGTGCCGCGGGACTGGGCGAACCCGGAGTCCGGGGTGGACCTGAGCGTGTCGATCAGCCGCGTTGCGGCGACGGGGGAGCGGACCGGGGCGCTCCTGGTGAACCCCGGCGGGCCCGGCGGTCAGGGCAGCTCCCTCGCGGGGGCGCTGGCCGGCCTCGAACCGAGCGTGAACGAGCGGTACGACTTCATCGGCATGGACCCCCGCGGCACCGGGCACGAAGGGACCGCGGACACCGGGTTCGGCTGCCAGGTCCCGGCGGGACGGCTGCCGCAGGGGCCGCTCGACGCGCGTGACCGCTCGGCGACGAGCATCGCCGAGCACCAGAAGACGCCACGGGCGATCGCGGAGGCGTGCCAGAGCGACGCGATCGCGCCGTTCATCACGACGTGGCAGACCGCGCACGACATGGACCTCATCCGGACCCTGCTCGGGGACGAGAAGCTGAACTACCTCGGGTATTCCTACGGCACCTGGCTCGGCGCCAAGTACGCGTCGTTGTTCCCGGGCCACGCGGGCAAGGTGGTGCTCGACTCCAGCGTCGACTTCGAGGGCCGGCTGCAGGCCGCCTTCGAGGCGTTCCCGATGATCGGCCAGCGGCAGACCGACGAGGTCTTCGTGCCGTGGCTGGCCCGTCAGTTCCCGGCCCAGCTGGGCGCGTCGCCGGCCGAGGTGAAGCAGAAGATCGAGCGGCTGCGCGGTTTCTACGCCGGGCTCGGCGTGGCGCCCGACCAGTTCGACGCCCTGTTCGTCGGCAACGGCAGCGAGATCCGGTGGCTCCTGGACGCCGCGGTCCTCGTCGCCGGCGCCGGGCAGCTCGACGGCAAGCCCGTCCAGGTCCCGGCGGCGCTCGCCGGGCCGCTGGACACGTGGTCCACCGCCGCGTTCGGCAAGCGGCTGGCGCAGCTGACCGGCGCCGACGTCGTCGCCGGGCTGGCGGCGGCGGAACCGGACTACCGCAGGGTTTCCGGGACGCGGTACGCGGTGGCGTGCGGCGACCAGCCGGCGAAGACCGCCGGCTGGTACAAGCGCCTGTCCGACCGGCAGGGCCCGCAGTACCCGATCTTCGGCTGGGCCTACGGGCTGACCGAGCCGTGCGGGTTCTGGTCCGACCGGCCCCGGCAGGCCCTGGCCGGGCTCCCGCCCGAGATCGCCGGGAACGTGCTGGTGGTCCAGGGCGAGTTCGACCCGCAAACCGGTTACGAGCAGGCACGTTCGGCGGTCCGCGCGGCCGGGGTCCCGCTGGTTTCGGTCGACGACGCGGCGTTCCACGGCCAGTACGCTCTGGGCGGCAACCCCTGCGTCGACGGCATGGTCAACGTCTTCCTGGTCGCGAACTCCCGGCCGGGCACGGTCACCTGCCCGGGAGTCCCGCTGCCCGGCGAGGACCGTGTCTTTCCGGTGGCCGGCCCGGTCACCGGCCGCCACGTGGCGACGACGAGCGCCGCCGGCACCGGTGATCCGGCGTTGCGCGCGGCCGTGCGGCACCGCATCGGCGAGCTCAACGACGGGCGCTGACGAGCTGAACGCCGAGGAGGCCGGTGCCGGGCGAGCTGCCGCCGGTGGCCGCACGACAAGCTGCGCTTCCTCGATCGCAGCGGCCTGGATCGGCGTGGCGCCGGTACAGGCCGCTGGCCCGCGATCGCCGCGGAGCTGGAGCCCGGCGAGATGACCGTGGGGGTGGACACGCCGACCGCCTCGGATCGTCGGCGGCATGCGCGGTCAGCGCTGTCGCGGTCAGTTCGATCGAGCGGGTCAGGTCGGGCATCGCCCCGGTTCGCGTGTACGGGGCCCGATGGGCCCCCCGCGCGGTGGGCTGCTGCGGCCGGACGGCGTGGCTCATCACCTGCCGGTCATTGCGCTGGTGTCAACGGACTTGCGGCGCCAGACCGAGGGGCTGACGCCGCGGGCGCGTTTGAATGCGACGCTGAAGGCGAAGGCGTCCTCGTAGCCGACCGTGCGGGCGACGGCGGCGACGGTGGCTTCGGTGTCCCGCAGCAGGTCCGCTCCCAAGGCCATCCGCCAGCCGGTGAGGTAGGTGAGTGGTGGCTGGCCGGTCAAGGTGGTGAAGCGTGCGGCGAAGGCGGCGCGGGACATGCCGACCCTGGTGGCCAGTGCGGCGACCGTCCAGCGGTGGGCGGGATCGTCGTGCATCAGGCGCAGCGCGGCGCCGATGGCGGGATCTTCCAACGCCCGGTACCAGGCAGGGAGCACTGCCTGCGGCCCGGCGCACCAGGCGCGTAAGGCGAGCACGAGCACCAGGTCCAGCAGCCGGGTGAGGACGGCGTCCTGGCCCGGTTCGTCGCGCGCGATCTCGGCGGCCAGCAGATCCAGCGCCGGCCGGGTTCGCGGCCCGGCGGGCACGACCGCCAGTGGCGGCAGTATGTCCAGCAACCGGGCGCCGGCGTCACCGTGGAGGTCGTAAACGCCGCGCAGCATGGTGGTTGCTCCGGGCAGGCTGTCGCCGTAGGTACGGGGGGCCGAGTGCCGCTGGGCCTGCGCCGGCACCTCGCCTCCGTCGGGGAAGTGTTTCTTGCCCCGGTGGATCACGAACCCGGGTGGGGTGGCCGGGTCGTCGGCGATCGTGTGGCGGCCGGGTCCCTTGATGAGGGCGATGTCCCCGGGGGCGAGCGGCACCGCCGCGGCGCCGGCGTCGTCGAACCTGGCCGAAGCGCATCCGCCGAGTGCGGCCACGACGGTCAGCGGTGGGGGATCGGCGTAGGTCACCGACCACGGTGGCCGCCGGATCAGCTGCCGGACTTGGGTGTTGCCGGCGCGGGCCCGGACCAGCAGATCGCTCAGCACGTCCACCCGGCCACCGTAGACGATCACAAAGGCATTCGCGACGTCCTCCCATGGATCGTCTTCGCGTCGGGGAGTTGGCTGTCCGGCATGCAGAACATCCTCATCGTCGGCGGCACGGGGAAGACCGGCCGCCGCGTCACCCGGCGCCTCAAGGCTGCCGGCCGGCCGGTGCGAGTGGCTTCCCGCGCCGGCGGAGACATCGCGTTCGACCTCGCGGATCCGGCCACCTGGGCACCTGCACTCGAGGGCGTGACCGCCGCCTACGTCGTGGAACCCGACCTGCAGGCGAGCGGGGACCGCATCCCGAGGTTCGTGGCCGATGCGGTCGCCGCGGGTGTGCGGCGGCTGGTGCTCCTGTCGGCCGGTGGCGTCGGCGAGGCCGACGACCGCCATCCGCTCAAGGCCGCCGAACAGGCCGTGCGCGCCTCCGGACTCGAGTGGACCATCCTGCGACCGGACTGGTTTTCGCAGAACTTCAGCGAGGGTCCCTGGCTGCCGGGGGTCCTCGCCGGGACGCTGTCCCTGCCCGCCGGTGAAGGGCGCACACCGTTCATCGACGCCGAGGACATCGCCGAAGTCGCCGCGGCGGCGCTGACCGAAGACCACCACGGTGGCCGGATCCACCAGCTGACCGGACCCCGGGCCATCAGCTTCGGTGAGGCGGCAGACGTCATCGGCAAGGCCACCGGACGCACGATCCGGTACGTCGACGTCGCCCCCGAGGCGCACATCGAGCGGCAGGTCGCCAACGGTGTCCCGCCCGACATCGCGCGGCTGCTCACCGGCATCCTCGTCGCCATCCGCGACGGCTCGGTCCCCGAGGCCGCCGACGGCGTGGAACGGGCGCTCGGCCGGCCCGCCAGGCCGTTCGAGGACTACGTCACCGAAACCGCCGCCACGGGTGTCTGGAACTGACCCGGCCGACCACCCGCCCGGCTGAATCACCCCGGCTTCGCCGGCAGCACCATGGCTTCGGGCCACATCGCTACCGGCCCGGGATCGGCTCGGCCAGTGAAGCTCGCGACGGCGACGCCGGGAACGGTTCGGCGAAATACTGCGTCTCGTGCCGCACGAATCCGTCGGCGAACTCCATGATGCTCACCGTATTGGTGGGTGCGCCGTCGTAGGTGATCACGCACTCGCTGACCCAGAGGTCGCTGCCGCCCTGGATGCGGACGATTGTGAAATGGCGCTCCGCCGGGTGACCCCCGCGTTGCTCCCGGATCGTCGAGCGGCCGCGGAAGCGCTCCCCGGACTGCGGGTAGTCCAAGATCGCGTCGGCCGCGTAGATCGCGTGCTCGGTGTCGGCATCACCGAGTTCGGAGGCAGTCCAGTGTTCCTCGATCCGCGCCCGGGTCTCGGAGTCACGTGTCATGGTCTTCCTTCCCTGGTCCACACCGGCGCCGCGCATGTTACTCACCCGGCTGCGCGCGGCCGGTCGTACGGATGAGCCGATTTCGACGGTGGATCAGCGGGGTCGGAATCCAGGACACGGAGAGACCGCGGGATTGCTCGGGCGGGAACCGGAGTGTGCCCGCCTCGATGAGGATCGAGCGCAGCTTTGCCGGCGCCACGACCGCGAGCGAGCGCGGCCGCGGCGCCGGCACCAGGTGCTCAGCGGCTCCATTCGGTGGGGCGGCCGGGACGCGGACGACGAGTCAGTTGGGCCCGGGTGCGGGTGATGATCACGGAAGTAGTCCGCATCGGGACCGTGCGGTGTCCGCCGCGGGCGGGCGTCACGACCGCTCCGGCTGACAGCGGAGCGGGTGCCCGCACCGCAACTGGATGAGCCCTGTCCCGCCGGCCGGTTCTCGGTGCCGCGGCAGGGGCGGCACCGCGGGAGCGTGGCTGTCTTCGACGGGAGCCAGCAACTGCTCGGGATCACCACGGCGGCGGTGATTTCGCGCTTCACGGACTGTCCCGGCCGAACTCGCAGCCCGTACTCGCCGACGAGCCGAGCTCGGCATCAAAGGAGCGTGACTTCCTCGAATGCCGAGCTCGCGCCGGATATTCTTTGTCAGCCTTCAGCAGACCCAGAGGCCGTCAGTATACCGGACCGAACCAGTGATGTCCTGGTAGTCGTATGCCACGGAGGTGTAGAGCTCGTCCCATGAACTGCCGTTCCAGTTCATGAAAATGGTGTTTGTGCCCGGCGTCTGGTTGTTTTCGTATGAGCGCACTTGGTCGCTCCAGCCGTAGTCATTTCCGATGTTCACGAACCCGCAGTCGTAGAACTGCAGCTCCTCCCCGCCTCCGTACGTGCCGTTGTAAAGGCAGAGGTACTCGTCCGGACACCCCGCCTTCGGCTTGCCGGACGAGTATGTCACCCGTACACCGTTGGGGAGACTGATCACGCCGGGCGCGATCTGCCGTGCGCCGGGGTTGTGGGAGATGAGGCTCGATATCACCCCGCTCGTCCTCGTTTCCGAAGCCGAGGCGGGCGAGACTGTGAACAGGGTGATCAGTGCCGTCAACACGATCGCGAATATTGCTTCTCTTTTCATCGGCTCACCTTCCCTGAATTTCCTCATGGTCGCGCATTCGGCCGCAACCAGCCACCTGAATTGGCGGCCGGCGATGGCGGACAGTCAACGCGCGGCATCCGCATGAAAGGTTCGAAATAGGATCTGTGATTTCTTCAGGGCGTTGAATTTCCCTATCCTCCGCGAGGTGCCGCTCATTCATGGTAGTGCCGAATGCTTGGGAGCGGTCCCAAAGATCCACAACGGATTACCGGCGGGCGGCCGGCCTCGCACCCGAGCCGATCGGGTCACCGGCGTCACCGCCTAGGAGCTTTCCTGTAAGTCATCGGAGCCAGAGCACGATGGCGGCGATGGTGAGTTCGGCGTAGACCTCGGCATCGAATGCTGGTGGTCGCCCGCCGCGGGAGCCCTTGGCGACGCGGCGGGCGACCGTCCGAGTCCTTCCTCGTCGCAGGCGAGGGCTTCGACGCCGTCGCTGCATCCCCCTTTTTCCGGGCACCAGCCGAGTGCTGATGGGCCCGGACCACGCTCGAGTCGACCGAGATGATCCATTCGAGGCTGCCGACAGCGTCGTCTTTGACGATCACCCGGTCGAGGATCTTGTCCCAGGTGCCGTCCTCGGTCGCGCCACGGGGCACCGGTGCGCAGTTTCCACAAGATCGCGTTAATGACTTGGCGGTGATCACGCCACCGCTGCTGCCACCACCTTGCTGCGGTGGCAGCAGCGGCTCGATCACAGCCCACGCCTTATCCGTCAACTCACCAACTCAACCACTTACGGGACACGCCCTAGCCGCCAATGATATGTCGATCTTCTGTCACCTGCGGCTTCTCGCTTGCAGATAACTCGACTGACAGTGCGTGCCAGAAGACATTCCTGGGATCGTAGTCTCGTTTGACTCGCTGGAGTCTCGGGTAATTTCCTTTGTAGTACAGCGCAGGCCAGGCGATACCGGTCGGGTTCCACTGTCGGCTCAGGACATCGATGTCCGGGTAGTTGATGTAGCACCCGTCGCTCACCGCGTTCGGCACCGGGAATCCGCCGGTGTCGGCGTACACGTCCGAGTAGAACTGCGCCACTCTGCGAATGGCCTCCGCGTCGCCCGCGGCGTCGGCCCAGCCCCCGACGAACAGTGCCTTCATCACCGAATCGCGCTGGGGCAGTGCGGTCGCCTCCGGCGCCACTGCGTTGACCTGCCCGCCGTAGGACAGCAGTTCCAGCGCGAGCATGTCGTTGCCCGGCCGGGTCAGTGTGTCGTGGATGGTGTCGATCTGCGCATCGGTGTACTGACGCCGCAGGTACGCGGCTTTTTGCTTGTACCGGAACGGTTGTGCGATTTGTCCTTGCACTGTCCGCCACGTCGCCTCGTACCATGGGGCTCGGGTCTGCTCGCGCCGCCGGCCGGAAGTCCTGGCGGACAGTGCGTCGAGGTAGTCGTCGAGCAGGCGCTGCGCCCCGGGCAGCGTCCCGTCGACATCGGCGGTGGCCTGGAAAGTTGCAGCGGCGCTGTTGTTGGTGATGAACAGTGCGCTGAACAGCCTGGCTTGCGGCGTGCCGGGGACGCTGTTGCGGGCGTGCCATGCACCGTGGTTGCGCAGCAGTAGCCGGAAAGTGTCCTTGCGCAGGTCCTGCCAGGACCACTCGACGGAGCCGCTGAGCATCGACGCCGGTGGCTGGGGAAGTATGCGGGCGGGGTCCGTGCCGGCGGTGGCGCCGGGTGAGCGCATCCAGTACTTCGTGACGACACCGAAGTTTCCGCCACCCCCGCCGGTGTGTGCCCACCACAGGTCGTGGTGCGGGTCATCGGGTTCGCGGGTGGCGACCACCACGTGTGCATTGCCCGCCCTGTCGACCACCACGACCTCGACGCCGTAGAGATGGTCCACTGTCGATCCGAACATCCGGGACAACGGTCCGTAGCCCCCGCCCTGGATATGGCCGCCCGCCCCGACCGTGCCGCACTGGCCGCCGGGAATCGTGACGCCCCAACCGAAGTAGAGCTTCTGGTAGACGTCCATCAGCCGGGCGCCCGGCTCGATGAGGAACGCCTGCCGCGCCGGATCGAATTCGACCCGGTTCAACTCGACGAGATCGATGACCAGACCGTGGTTGCCCTCGCCGACGAAGTTCTCTTGACCGTGCCCGCCGCTGCGCACCGTGATCCGCCGGCCGGCGCGCACCGCGTCCTGCACCGCGCGCACGACCTGCTCGGTGCAGGTCGGTACACGGAACTGAGCGGGGCGAGGATCGAAGCGCGCGTTGATCCGTCGTCGCGCGAGATCCTCGTAACGAGGTTCGCCGGGGCGTATCGGTGGCGCGGCAACCGGCTCGAGTGCGGCAGGAACCACCGTCGCCGGGGTGTCCGACGTGACCAGTGCTGCTGCCGTGGTGCCTGCGGCCAGCATCCATCGGCGACGCGACAGTTCGGTCATCACTGGTTCTCCCGGTCGGGAAGTACCCCGGGACGCCGGTTCGCTTCGGCCCCTTTGTGCCGCGCCAGAAGCAGCAGCCCGATCACCTTGATCATCCCCGCCCCCAAATGAGTACAAGTGTATTGATTTGAGGGTGACGTTAGCCGACGAGCCGACCTGTGGTCAAATCAATGCGTTCGTATTGAGAAGGAGGGGACGTGGCGGACGAAGGACGACCGGCGGTACGCGGCCGCGGCGCTGCGTATGACCAGCGCCGTGACGCGATCCTCGAGGCGGTGTTCACCATCGTCGACACCGAAGGAGCCGAGCAGATCACCCTCCGACGCGTCGCCGAACGGGCCGGCGTCTCCGTCGGCCGGGTCCAGCACTACTTCCCGAGCAGAGACGACCTGGTGCTCGCGGCGTTCACCGCGATCACCGAGCGCGGCGCTCGCCAGGTCGAGGACGCCCTGCCCCGCCATCCCGACGGCGACCCCCCGGCGGAGGTGGTACGTGCGGTAGTCGGCGAACTCATCCCGCGGACGAGTGAGGAACGCCGGATGTTCCGGATCATGCAGGCGTTCGAAACCTACGCCCTCACTCGACCCCGCCTCGCCGACCGGATCAAGCAGGACTACGACGGGCTGATCACCCTGCTCGCGCTTCTGCTCCACCAGCACCACGGAGACAGAGACGCAGCTGACTCGGCGTTCGTACCCCAGGCCCGTGAACTACTGGCGTTGACCACGGGCTTGGCCGGCCTCACCATTGTCGGCACCATCACCCCGCGACAAGCCCACGACATCGCTCTCCGTCGACTGGACGCGATACTCGACGACCGGTCTCGCCCAGACGGCGGCGGCTAACTCAGCTGGGAAAGCAGGGTTCGGCAGGTGGCGTACGAGGCGTCCTCGGAGACGAGAAACGCGATAGCGGCCGCTACCTCGGCGGGCTGGGCGAAACGCCCGACAGGATAACCTCGGTGATCGCCGCCTTGATCGCGGCGGTGTCGGCGCCGGGGAAGTAGCCGGCCTCGCCGGAAGCGGACATGTCGGTCGTGAGCCGCCCGGGTCGAGTCTCGGCCTGCCCACCGAGGACGAGGACTCCCCGGACGGGGGCCGCACCGACGGTGCGACCCCCGGAAACCCGCGAGCAGCGTCAGCCGCAGTGCGAGTTGTACTGGGCCCAGGTGACGCTGCCGATGGAGCCGCCCCAGTCGATGCACCGGCCCGGTGCGTGGACGTACACCGGTCCGGCGTACGTGGTCCAGTAGCCCGGGTCGTCGTTCCAGTTGAGGGCACCGGTCAGCCGGACGAACGCGTCCATGTAAATTGCGGTCCCCGATGTATTGCGTATGGTCACCACGCAGTTGTTTCCGGTTGAACCGCTGTAGGTGAGGAAGATCGTCCCGCCGGTGATGGAGTGCTGGTCTTTCACGCCGTAGCCGCTGCCGCAGACGCCATTGTAGGTGGCGGCCGACGCGGTCCCGGTGCCGGTGAGGAGCCCGACGAGGACGGCGCCGAGCGCGACTAGCAGGGCGGCCCACCGCCGTGTCCTCGTAGCGCGCTGTTTCGTGTTTTCAGTCAACGGATCACCTTTCATCGATTGCCGAGGGGAAGCCCCCGCCAGTGGCTCGCGGAACGTGGTGCGAGCCGCCGCGGTTCTGATGTTGAGCGGCCGATCGTGTGAACTTCTTGCAGGTTTTCTGCAATGGGCTGATGAAGCCGCGGCCGGTGGATCTCGGTCCGCCCAGGCAGCACAGCTGCATCTCTCGGCTGCGCCGGGCGCTGGGCCCGGCCGAGGGAGTGGCGATCACGCGCCGGTCGTGCGGGTATGTCCTTACGGCCGACGACGCCGAAACAGTGGTGGACCTGCACAGATTCCGCGAGTTGTGCGCCACCGCGAGTGGTTCGCCAGTGTCGACGACGCGGGCCGTGCGGTCATTGACCACTGCACTGGCCCTGTGGCGGGGGACGGCGTTGACCGGGGTGGACGGGGAGTGGTCGAGGCCGAACGCGACCGGTTCGAGCAGGAACGGCTGGCCGCGCGGCACGACTTGGCCGAGGCTCGGCTACGCGCTGGGGACGGCACCGAACTGGTGGCCGAGCTCGCCGCGCAAACCGCGCAGCACCCGTTGGACGAGCGGACCGCGAGCCAGTACCTGCTGGCCCTGCACCAGACTGGCCGTACCGCCGATGCCGTCGCTGTGAACAGGACCGCCTCGGCGGATTCCCGGGTCCGGCCGCCGGGCACGCTGCTCGTTCAGCCGTGCCGGCCGGTCGTGCGGGTCAGCCGGTCGTCGTCGTTGACGGGCCTGCGGGACTCGCCGTCCACCACCTGCCGCCACTGGTCGCCGTAGGTCAGGGCGATCATGTCCTCGCCCGCCATCACGTCGCGGGGGAAGCCGAGCTGCGGAGCGCTGATCTCCTCGAGGACGCGCAGCGCGTCGTCGTCGAGTACGACGTCGGCAGCGCCCAGGTTCGCCCGGAGCTGCTGCTCGCTGGTCGCGCCGAGCAGGGGGATGACCGTGCCCGGCCGGGAACGCAGCCAGGCGAACGCGACTTGGGCGGGTGTCCAGCCGCCCGCTTCGGCGACGTCGACGACCCGGCGCACGATGTGGTCGCCCTGGTCACCGCTGAAGTCCCAGCCGCCGCGGGTGATCCGGCCCTGGCCCGTGCCGTCGAGGTACTTGCCGGTCAGCCGGCCTTCGGCCAGCGGGCCCCAGGCGAGGATCGCCAGACCGTGCGCGCGGGCCATCGGCGTCAGCTCCGCCTCGACGGACCGGCTGAGCAGGTTGTACCGCAGCTGCACGCCGACGAACGGCGACCAGTCACGCAGTTCCGCCAGCGTGTTGGCCTGCGCGATCTCCCACGCGGGCCAGTCCGAAACGCCGACGTGCAGGACCTTTCCGGCGCGGACCTGATCGTCGAGGGCCCGCATGAGTTCCGGCAACGGGGTGAGCGTGTCGCGCGCGTGCACCCACAGCACGTCGACGTGGTCGGTGCGCAGCCGACGCAGACTCGCCTCCAGCGACCGGACGAGGTTCTTCCGGTGGTTGCCGGCGGTGTTCAGGTCTCCGGGTTCGGTCTGCAGGGTGTACTTCGTGCCGAGCACGAAACGGTCGCGGCGCCCCTCCAGGGCGCGGCCGAGGATCGTCTCCGCGACGCCGCCGGTGTAGGCGTTCGCGGTGTCGATGAAGTTGCCGCCGGCTTCGGAAAAGACCTCGAGCATCCTCGTGCTGGTTTCCGGTGGCGCGCCCCATCCCCAGTCGTCGCCGAACGTCATCGTGCCGAGGGCGAATTCGGAGACACGGATGCCGGAGCGGCCGAGCAGCGCATAACGCATGGGTGAACCCTTTCGTGCGGTCGGTGTCCGCGGATGCCGGTCGGCCGTCGCGGCGCCTTTCGATGCTCGTACGCCGGCGCGGGACTGAACCAGGCCGCAGGCTTCCTGGGTGCAGCGCACCCAGGAAGCCGGGCCCGGCGCGCCGTAGGGTTCCGGAGGTGACCGACGATGCATTGGGCGGCTTCCTCCGAGCACGCCGCGCCGCGACGCGGCCGGAACCCGCGACCACCCTCGCCACGTCCGGCCACCGCCGCGTGCCCGGACTGCGCCGCGAAGAGGTGGCGGTGCTTGCCGGGCTGAGCGCCGACTACTACACCCGGCTGGAACAGGGACGCGAACGACACCCGTCCACGCAGGTCCTGGACGCACTCGCCAGAGCGCTCGATCTCAACGCCGACTCACGGGTGCACCTGTACCGGCTGACCGGCCGCACGCCTCCCCAGACACCCCACCCGGAACGCCGACCGGTACGGCAGGAGCTCGCGAAGCTGCTGGAGGCGTGGACCACAACGCCGGCGTATGTGATCGACCGCACCATGGACATCCTCGCTGAAAACGAGCTCGCACGAGCGCTGCATTCCGGATTCGCCGAACCGGGCAACCTGGCCCGGATGACGTTCCTCGACCCCGCGGGACGCGACTTCTACGTCGACTGGGACCGAGCCGCGCACGCCGCGACGGGCCACCTGCGGCTCGCCGCGGGACACGACCCCCGGCAACCGCGGCTGCGCGCCCTCGTCGACGAACTCACCGAGCACAGCGCCGCCTTTCGCGCTCTGTGGAACCGGCACGACGTCCGCGGCAAGAGCCGGGGTGCGAAGCAGTTCCGCCATCCGGACATCGGCTTGCTGACGCTGGGGTACGAGGCATTCGACGTGTGCAGTGCCCCAGGACTGCAGCTGGTCGTTCACCACGCCCCACCGGGCAGCCCCAGCGCGGAAGCACTGGCCCTCCTCGGTCCGCTCGTGGCGGCCACCACTGGATGACACGGAAACGCTCGGCCTGAGCCGGCCGCCGGCGCGCGGTGCTCTGCCGCTCGGCGCCGGGGTACCGCACCGGACTGTGGTGTGTTCGCGTTCGACGAGTTCAGGGCCGCTGACCATCAGACCGCATCTCGGCGCCGGCTGGGTCAAGAGAAACCATCCGGACAGGCATTGCGGCGTCATCGACTTGCCGGCCACGCCGTTGACGGTGATCGCCCGGCCGGAGTGGATCGCCACACTGATCCGGCTCGGCCGGATCTGCTCCGACGACGCCGGAAATCGGCTGCCCTCAGGCGTCGCGGCTTTTCGCCACGGTGATCGCGATCGCGAGCAGGCTGAAAGCGATCGCGGCGAAGTAGGCCAGCGCCCACCCCTGGTCCAAGGGCGTGGTGGACAACGACACCGGTCCCGCTCCATGGGCGCGCGCGTTGGACGCCCCGGTGCCGGTGAGGAACTTCGCGGCCACGTTGAACGGCATCCACTGGTAGATGCTGCTGCCCACGCCGGGGACGATCCGGACCAGCTTCTCGACGGCGAATGCGTAGACCAGCAGCAATGCGATCGTGCCTGCGCTGTGCCGCAGCAGGACGCCCACCGCGACCGCGATGACGGCGGCCAGTGCGTAGAGCACGCCGACGCCGGTTACGTTGACCCAGTCCGCGGCGCTGTCCAGGGCGAGATCGGCGCGGGGTTGCAGCAATGTGGCCACGAACCACGAGCCGAACGCGCCGGCCTCACCGATGAACAGGGCGAGCAGGGCCACCACTACGGTCTTGGCGAGCAGGGCCGGGCTGCGCCCCGGCACCGCCTGGAAGGTCGTGCGAATCGTGCCGAAGCGGTATTCGGTGGTCACCGACAACGCGGCCAGCACCATGATCACGGCCACGCCGAAGTCGTAGCCGTACTGGGTCGAGGCGACGGTGGCGGTGAATTCGGCATCTTCCCGGGTGCCGGCGATGAGAGCCGCGAATCCGACACTCACGAACCATGCGGTCGCCGCGCACCACCAGGGCGAACGCGTGGAGAACAACTTGAGGCGCTCTACGGCGAGCAGTGCCATGGGTTTTCCTTACCTGCAGAAGACTTCGTCGACAAGCTGGCGATAGCCCTGCAGCGGTGTCTGCCGGGTGGCGGTGGTCAGGGACAGTTGCAGGCGGGTGCGGCCGTCGGGGGTGACGGCCACGAGCGTGTGGTAGCCGGGGACGTCGCCGGTGTGGCCCCACACCTGCGCGCCGCAGGACAGCACGTTGGTGCTCAGGCCCAGGCCATAGGTGGCGCCGGAGGGGGACAACGTGGTCATGTCCGTGAGTTGTGCGGGCCTGAGCAGCCGGCCGCCGAACAAGGCCTCGGTGAAGGCGTCGAGGTCGGCGGTGGTGGAGATGATCTCGCCGGCCGCCCAGCCGACGGACGGGTTCATCGCGGTGACGTCGGCGAGAGCGCCGTCGCGGACGGTGTAGCCGTGGGCGTGCGGGCCGGGGATGGCGGTGCGGTCGCCGGGCAGGGAAGTGTCGTGGAGGCCGAGCGGGCGGATGATCCGGTTCCGGACGGCGGTGGCCCAGGATCGGCCGGTGAGGTGTTCGACGAGCAGCCCGGCGACGACGTAGTCGGTGTTGGAGTACTTCGACGCGGTGCCGGGCGGGAAGTTCAGGGGGTGGGCGGTGGCCATGGCCACCAGGTCCCGGGGGTCCCAATGCCGCTGGAGCTCGGCCGGGTCGCCCGTGAGGTCGTCGGAGTAGTTGTACAGGCCGCTGCTGTGCTGCAGCAGCATGCGGACGGTGATCCGGTCGCCGTCGGGCAGCAGTCCCGGCAGGTACCGGGACACGGTGTCGTCGAGGGCCAGCCGTCGTTCGCCGGCGAGCTGGAGGAGGACGGTGGCGGTGAAGGTCTTGGTGACGCTGGCGATCCGGAACCGCCCGTTCACCGGCACGCCGCCGGGCGATCCCAGCCGGGCGACGCCGCTGCGGGCGGTGAACTCCCGGCCGACGGCGGCGATGCGGACCTGCGCGCCGGCGGCTCCGGTCGTGGTCATCAGGTCCAGTGCCCGGATGATCGCTTGCCGGTCGGGACCACCACTCGCGGCCGCGGTCCCGACCATGGTGAGCGACAGCCCTGCGATGCCGGCGACGGCCAGCGCAGCGAACCTGATTCCTCGGTGTCTCAACGAATTCGTCCTCCGGGTCGGCGAGGCCACCAGTGTCGCGGCCGGGCCCGGCCCGGGGCATCCGGGATGATCCCTACCGGACCTCCCGGAGCCGACCACTGGCGCACTTGTCCTGTGGCGTGGCTGTCATCCGGCGGCTGAAGCTCGGGAGCGGTCGGCAGGTCAGCGACGACGACATCGCGGCGATCGTCGACGCCGTCCTGATGCCTTTGCTTCGACGGCCATTCGTCCAGGGTCACCGGCAGGCGATGGATCACAAGCGTATGGGCTCCGTGACCGTTGCGGCTTCAGGCGCCTGCGAGAAGGCACGTCCGTGCCGGACCTGGGCATTGGCAAGACCACGACAACTTCTTCGCTTCGGAGAACCACCGGAAGCTGGTGCACCCCGACGAAGCGGAGTTCGCCCGGCACCACGTGCCGACGACCTGAGCCGGCGCCACCGCCGATGACCGAGCCCGACCGCGTCTGCGTGGCCGCCCGGCCTTGCGGCGTCCGGCGGCGCTGCTCAGGTGTTCGCGGAACTCTCGGCTTCTGCGGGGTCCGGGGAGTGCGCGTTCCACCTCGCCAGCAGCTGGATCGCATCGTGTTCCGGTGAGCCCGGCTGCGGGGCGATGACGGTCAGGACCTGGTCTGCGGCCGCGTCGACGGTGAGGTTCTCGAACGGCAGGGTGAGCTCTCCGATCAGGGGCTGCCGGAAGACCTTGGTGCCTGCCCGGTGCGTTTTGACGTCGTGGGCGGCCCAGCGGGTGCGGAACGCCTGGCTGCGGGTGGCCAGCCGGCCGATGAGGGCGACCAGCGCCGGGTCGTCGGGGTGCCGGCCGGATTCGATGCGCAGGATGGCCACGGAGTCGTCGGCGATTCGGTCCCACTCGGGAAACATGCGCCGGGCCGCTTGCTCCTCCAGGAACACGAAGCGCGCGGAGTTCACCGGGCCGCCGGTGTCGAACATCGGCGCGTAGAGGGCGCGTCCGAGGACGTTGGCGGCGAGATGTCGAGGCGGCTGTTGACCACTATTGCCGGCAGCTGCTCCATCGAGTCCAGCAGCACCCGGATCCCGGGGCTGACGGTGTCCTTGCCCGAGCCCGAGCCCGAGCCCGAGCCCGAGCCCGAGCCCGAGCCCGAGCCCGAGCCCGAGCCCGAGCCCGAGCCCGAGCCCTTGCCCGGCGCCTTGCGGGCCTCGGGGGTGAGGGCGGCGAGCAACCGGCCCAGGTGTGCGCGTTCGTCGTCGCCGAGCCGCAGCACCGCGGCGATGGACTCCACGGCGCCCGGTGACGGGCTGGCGGCCTGGCCACGCTCGAGGCGCAGCGCGATCGCGGTTGCCACTGAAGATCGAGGTCTACAGGGTCCACAGCCCGGCGGCGTCGGCCTCGATACGCCGACCGCGGCTACGACCACGACACGTGCCGCCGCCGGCTCCGCGCCCGCGGCATCACCCCGCTCATCGCCCGCCGAGGCACCGCACACGGCTCCGGCCTCGGCCATCACCCGCTGGCTCGTGGAACGCACCTTCGCCTGGCTCAAGACCTCCGCAGCCTACGCATCCGCACCGAACGGCGAGCGAGCAGCACCGGTGGCGCCGCGGAGGCGACCTCCGGGGAGGGTCAACACCGCGTCCACCGGTTCCTGCGCCCCCGTGCTCCACGGTGCCTCGGTCGCCCTCGGCGGACGTGCTGGAGTCCCCGGTCCCGCCGAATCCGGAACGTCAGCCGGTCTGCTTGTCCGGTCGGTCGATCGCGGCGGTGAGGCGGCCGAGCGCAGGTGCCGCGCGTTCGATGGCGCGCCGGTCGGCGGTGCTCAGTTCGGCTAGGGCATCGTCGAGGACGCGTTCGCTCGCCGCGTCGTAGCGTTCCAGCAGGTCCACGGCCCTGGGTGTGGCGGCGATCCGAGCCGTCCGGAGGTTCTCGCCGGCCCCTCGCTCGACGAGGCCGGCGGCGATCATCGCCCGGAGCAGGTTGCTGACCGTCGATCTCGCCACCTGCAGCTGCGTGGCCAGTGCACCTGGCGTGGTCGAGCCCCCTTGGACCAGGACACGCAGAGCCTCGACCTGCGCGTCCGGCAGATCAGGCAGGTTCGCGTGGGCGCGCGTGCGGCGCAGGAGCGCTCGGCGTAGCGGAGCGATCTGACGGCTCAGGTGTTCGCTCGTCGACGGCATGTGGTCACTATGACATCAGATAGGCTTGAGACAAAACTGTTTTGATGCAAAACTGTCGACATGAGTGATCAAGAACTTGCGGGGATCGTCGGCCATCGCTTCATCTACACGTACGCGAACGGCTGGCAGTACGAGATGTACGTGAAGAACGCCACGACGATCGACTACCGCCTCCACAGCGGACACGTCGGCGGCCGGTGGGTGAAGGGGCAGCACGTCGACCTGGTCCGCCTCGCCGAGGATGTCTACAAGGTGTCGTGGAATGAGCCGACCGGGACGTCGGTGGTCGTGAACGTGATGCGACGCGGACGGCGCTGGCCCCGTGGCTGGCGGGGACTTCCCCGTCCAATACGCGCTGAACTGCCGTGACCGCCGCGAACGCGGGGAATGCGCCCGCCTCGCTGTGCACGCGGGGCAATCTCACCGACCGCTGCTGGCGGCCCGGTGCAGGAGGTCTTGCGCCTCGCGGCCCACATCGTAATCCGCGATCCAGGCGGTGTCCTCGGGGGACCGGGGCCGTTCTTCACCCTCGACGAGGAGGACATCGCGATGGAGCAACTGGGCCGTGCGCCGGACCGCCTGCTGGACCGCGGTCACCCGCGGCAGCCGGAGCCGTTCGTAGAGCGCCAGGCGTTCGGGGACGTCGTTCGGCGAGGCGCTTCGAAGGAGCACGCCAAGCGCGACGGCGTCCTCGATAGCCTGGCCTGCGCCTTGCCCGCCGTGGACGAGCAAGGGATGAACTGCATCTCCGAGGAGCGCGACGCGCCGCCCAGTGACGTGCTCGAGCGGCGCCCGGGTGTACAGGCTCCAGCGGAAACTCCGGGAAACCCGGTCGATGACGGAGAGCACCGGAGCGTCCCAGCCGATGAACTCGGCACGCAGGTCTGCGATCGTCGCCTCGCTGGACCACGACTCGTCCGGTCGCCCCGCCGTCGGGACCACGCCGACGAAGTTGAGAAGCCGCCCTCCTGAGACCGGATAAACGACGAAGTATTTTTCGCCGTCGGCCCACACACCGTGTCTGTGCGCCACCGTATTGGGCACAAGCCCGCGATATGCGACCAGATTGGCGTATTCGAGGGGTGTCGCGGGGAAAAAGCTGCTCAGCACGACTGAACGCAGGCCGTCGGCTCCGAGCAATAGGTCGACGTCCTCGTACGAGCCGTCGTCGAAACGCACGCGGACGCCGTCGTCGGACTCCTCAGCGGAGGTGCACCGCTGGCCGAGCCGAACGCGTTCGAGGTCGAGCAGCTCGCAGATGGTGGTGAGGAGTTCAGCGCGGTGGAAGTAGTAGCCCGGGGTGCCGTCGCCGCCCTCGGAGGTCACGCTCTGCAGCAAAGTGCCGACCCGGTTCATGAGGCCCTCGCCCGATCGAACGCATCCGCGCTCGGCCATACGGGAGCCAAGGCCCAAGCCGCGCAGCAGTCGAACCGCGTTCGGCCCCAAAGCGAGGCCGGCTCCGACCTCCTCGATGGCCGGTGCCTGCTCGAACACAGTCACATCATGACCGTCCTGGGACATAGCGGCTGCGGCGGTGGCTCCGCCGAGGCCGAGACCGACGATTCCGATCCGCATGGTCCTCGTCCTTCGTTGCTGCGGTTGTCAGGAAAGGCGGGGCCCCGCCGATTGGGCGGTCGAAGTAGCCGGAGCCATGTGGCGTAGCCCGCTCTCAGCTTCCGGTGTGTTCGAGCAGGGCTTTGGCCACCTCGTCAGGGTGGGTGAGGATCGTTTCGTGGGTACCTGGCAAGAGGACCGGCTCCACTCCGGCACGTGCGGCGAGTTCGACGCCCGGCGCGGCCAGTGCCCGGTCCTCCTCGGCGAGCAGGTAGGTGACCGGCACGTCTTCCAGGTCTACCTCCTCGAGCGCGTCGAGCATGTAGCCGCCGGGCTGCGGCACCAGCAAGTCGAATACGAGCCGCTGCAGGTGCTCCGGCTCGTCCTGCATGAGCGACTGGCGGAACGACTCGAAGTCCACGGCGATCGAGTGCTCCGGAGATGCCTCGATCGCCGAGCGCAGGAAAGCGCCGACCTCGGGGCTCATCGCGTCGGCCATCGATTCTCCGGCTCGCGGGACAAACGCGCTGACGAACGCTATTCGACGCAGGAGCCCTGCCAGCCGCGGCGCGGCGCCGGCGATCGGGATACCGCCCCAGCTGTGACCGACCAGCACGACGTCTGTCAGGTCCCGCCGCTCGATCTCGGTGACGAGGTACGTCACCGCGTCGATCAGCTTCAGCTCCCGAGCGTCGTCCCCGGCGACGAGCCCGGGCATGGTCAGTGCGATGCCCCGCCTGCCGGCGTCGGCCACCCGCTGGGCCACCGGGTGCCACGCCCAGCCACCGTGCCAGGCACCCGGAACGAAAACGTAGTTCACCAGCGAATCTCCTAGTTTGCACCCGAGCGGTAGAGTTGTGCTCTGCTCATCAGAGTCTCACTCTGATGAACAGAGGGCTACACTATCACCATGTCGACTGCGCCTTCGGGCAACGCCAGGAGCAGACGGGCCGAGTACGCCGCGGCGACCCGGCAGGCGATCTACGACGCCGCGCGGGAATTGTTCAGCCGCAAGGGGTTCTTCACGGTGACCGTCGAGGAGATCGCCACCGCCGCCCGGGTCGCGCCCGCCACGGTGTATGCGGTAGGTGGCGGCAAGCAGGGACTGCTCAAGTTGATCATCGAGGCCAGGACCACGGCGCCGGACGTGGCGGACATCCATGCCCACCTCGCTGCCGCGACGGACGCGGGGGACCTGCTGCGCGACATCGTCAACGCCACCCGGGTCCGCTTCGAGCGGTCCCGCGACCTGATGCGCGTCATCGCCGACACCGCGCCGCACGACCCCGGCGCCGCCGGCGCGCTCAAGACCGCGGAAGCCAGCCTGCGCGACGGTCTCGCCGTGGCCGCCGGCCGGCTGTCCGAGCTGGGAGCCCTGCGTGCCGGTCTCGGCGTGCAAGAGGCCACCGACGTTCTGTTCTTCTACCTGAACAACGACGCCTATTTCACGCTGACCGACCACAATGGCTGGTCGCTGGACAGGGCGGAGTGCTGGTTGCGGGAGTCATTGCACACTGCCCTTTTGGATAGCTAGTGTCCGGACTGGCCTGTGCCGGGATGAGCCGACGAGGCCCCTGGGATGCACCACTTCACCTGCGCAACACGACTGGATGAGGTGTCGCAGCAAAGGCTGCCCCCGAACCCGACAAGATCATCCGCTCGATCCTGGCCAGGCGAGATCGGCCAGAAGCCATCACCGCGCGGTCGTTACGGAACCGGCCGAAAGTGGCTCCGCACGTCCGCTCATCGGCAATAGCGGACGTTCGTGTCCTGTCTTTGACCGGTCCGGGTCGATCCGGCGGCGAATTCCAGTCGAGATGCGACCCGAGCGATCGGGCCGACGACATCTGCCTGGGCAGGGACATCCGCTCCTGTTGGTGGTGGACTGAACATATGTACGGTTGGCGCCTTTCGAACTAGGCCATTCTGGTGACAAGTCGTGCCGTTGATAACGGGGCATTGGCAAGCTGCGACGTGATCAGCGTCCGTTGTGATGACGGAGCACTGAAGACGTGGCGGGGGGCTGCGGTGACGCATGACGATGAGCGACGACTTTCCCGGGAACTGAGCAGGCGCCGGTTCGTGCGCTGCTCAGTAGTGCTGGCGGGAACGGCCGCCCTGGCCGTCGGTGGTGTCTGCGTTGCGGAAGCCGCGGAATTCTCCTGGCCGGATGATGACCTCGGCGCGGTGCTCGCGCTGTGCCGGGCGGTCGCCACGGCTCCTGCGCCGCTACCGTCCTTCGGTGAAGAAGGCACGCCACTCTCGCGGGCGACCCGGGACCGGCTTGAGCAGCGGCTCGGCTCCCTTGCGGCCGCCAGGCGAGCACAGGCACAGCAGGGTGCGCGGGTGTTGCGGGAACTCGACGCTGCGGGCGTGGACAAGGCGCGCGTGATCGCGGGCCTTGGTCGCAGGATCCAAGGTGACTCTGGTGCGAAACGGCTGCTCACACCCGTCACGGCGCTCGCCCTCTCGACGGTGACGACGCACTTCGACGCCGCGGCCGACGCTTCCGCCGAGCTGTGGCTCGACTTCGCGAAGCATTACCACTTGCGCGTCGCGGGATGACGCGCCCGGTCATACGGGACCGGGCATACGCGCTTCGAGTGCGGGAACAGCTGACTGACTTGCTCGCCGGGATTCCGGCGAACCAGCGTGTGCTGGTGGCGCCGTTGGTGCGGGCCGGGGGCAAGGGGCTGCGTTCGCACCTGATCGAGGTGTGCTCCCGGTTCGGCAGGCCCCGCCGGGACCGGCTGGTGGCTCTCGGCGCAGTGGTCGAGCTCCTGCATGTCGCGTCGTTGCTGCACGACGACGTCATCGACCGGGCTGCCACACGTCGTGGTGACACCGCCGCGCACGTCGTCGCCGGACCGGAACCGGCTGTTGTCGCGGGAGCGTTGTGCATGGCGCGCGCCGCGCGGGAAGCGGCGCGGCTCGGGTCCGGTATCAGCCGTGCCGTCGCCGCGGTCACCGCCGAGCTGGCTTACGGGGAGTTGCTCGACGTCGAACGATCCTTCGACACGCATCTTCCCGTCGACCGCTACCTGGACCTGGTTCGCCGGAAGACCGGGGAATTGTTCCGCTTTTGCTGCGTGCTCGGCGCTCTCGAAGCCGGCGCGGAACCCGCCGTGCTCGCGGCGCTCACGGAGTTCGGCGTCGAGCTGGGCACGGCATTCCAGATCATGGACGACTGCCTGGACCTGCAGGAGGATCCTGGGGGCAAGCCCACCGGTACGGACCACGTTCTGGGGCTGTTCGGCCTGCCGACCCTCTACGCGATCCAGCAGAACACGCCGGGGCTGCCGGAACTGCTGCTCTCACCGGGTTTTTCGCGGGCCGACCTGCAAGAGGTGCGCGCGCTGGTCGAGGCGGGCGGCGGATTCGCCAGTGCTGAGGCGTTGGCCCGGGAGCACTTCGACCGCGCGGTCACTTCGCTCGGTGCACTGGCGAGTACCGGGCCGGGCCGCGAGCTCCTCCGCCTCCAGGACGTCCTGTGGCCGAACTGATCACTGTCGACGCCGCGGTGGTCGGTGATGGAGTCGCAGGGTGTGCCACTGCGGCCGAGCTGGCCCGTCACGGCCTTGCCACCACCCTTGTCGGGCGGCCACGGGAGACGAGCGGCGACTACGACGTCCTGCTGACGGAGCGCATGGCGCGGCTGGTCGCGCCGACGGTTCCGCTCCGGCGAGCGGGTGCGTACACGGCGCACTTCGGCGACGACGCGACGGCCGGCTGGGCCGACGCCGGGCTCGTGATCTGCTGCAAGTCCGATCTGGAGCGCCGTGCCGCCGAAAGCGCGGAACAGGCGGGTGCCCGGAGGATGGCCGCAGACGTCGTCGCTGTCGAGGGCGACACCCTGCACCTCGCACTTCCTGAGGGCGGAAGCGTCTTCGTCCGGGCGCGGCATGTCGTGCTGGCGACCGGGTGGACCTCGTCATCGCGGCGCGCCTCGCACGGCGACGCGGTGATCTGCACGCGCCGGTTCCGTGGCGCCTTCAGCACCGGCACGGATATCCACCTTCGGACCCCCTCGCGGCACGGCACGCCGGTATCGATCCGCGTGCTGCCCGCACCGGACGACGACCATCAGGTCAGCGTCACGGTCACCGCGCTGGACGACTGCAGCGAGATCGACGCCGGAAAGCTGATGGCCCAGGCACTCGAAGCCCTCATCGGAGCCGATTCGCGGTACCGCTCTCTCGCCGCCACGAGTCCTTTGGTGGCCGGTGTCGCCGGGACGTCGTTCACCCCCGGCGCATCCGTCACCGAGGGCAGGCTGGTGGTCGGAGACGCGCTGGGCCTGCTCGACCCTTTCGCCGGGCAAGCTCTGGACAACGGTGTCCGGAGCGCGCTCCTGGCCGCGGAGTCGATCGTGACCCACCGCGATGACCCGGGCGCGGCGGCACAGCGGTACCGGGCCGGCGTTGCCGGGACGTTCGCCGGCTACGGCGAGGGCGTGCACGAGCTGTCCCGGCACTTCCACCTGGCTTGGCGCGTGCTTGCGGCAACCGCGCACAGCGAGAACCCGTTCTTTGTCAAGGCCCGCACCTCGGTGCTGGTACCAGGTGGGTTCGCCACCCTGACCCCGGAGTCCGCCGTGCTCGCCGGTTCCCGGTCGGCCCGCGCGCTGCACCCGTTTCTCGCCGGCTGCTCCGAACTGGCACTCGCCGCGGTGCGCGACCGGTGGCCCTTCGTCGCCTCGGTCGTCGCCGCCGGTCGGCACGAGGGCCGGCAGAACCTTCGGCCCGCCCTGCTGTTCGGGGCTGCGCTGTGTGCCGAGGGCGCTCCGCCCGACATCCGCCGCGCGGACGTCGGCGCCGCCGTCGAACTGACCACACTGGGAATGCTGGGGCTGACCGCGTCACCGGTCACCACAACACCCGTCCGCGGGGTCGACTGGGCGTCGGCGAGCGCGATCCTCGCGGGCGACTTCCTGCTGGCGCAGGCCGGAACCCTGATCGCGGGCCGGGACACGGACCTGGACACCGCCTTCGCGGACTGGCTGGCCGAGCTGGCCGAGCACCGTGGTGACCAGCTCGGAGAGGCCCCGAGCAACCGCGACCCGTCGCCGTTTCTCGCTGCGCTGTTCGAGTTCCCGGCCCGGATCGGGGCCCAGCTCGCGGGCGCATCCGACGCAACCGTGGCACTGCTGCGCGAGCTGGGCGCGAGCCTCGGACGGCTCTTCGGCCACACCGAGGACCTGCTGGCCCTCACCGGCCGGCCCACCCGGCTCGACACCACGCTGCAGGGTCTCCTCGACGTGCGGTTGTCCGCCTTGCCGCATCTGCTGAGCGGCGAGGGCGACGTGACGGCGGAAGCCTTGGCAGCCGACCCGGTCCTGGGGACACGGGCAGTGCACCTCACCCGAGTTCGTGCTCGGGCCGAGTACAGCGCGGCGACCGAACTGGCCCGCCGCATCCCCGCGCCCACCGCCCGGGCGATCCTGCTCGACTTCTGCCGCGCCATGGCGGAACCGGCACTGACATCACCCCGAAAACCCACCGGAGAAAGGACGCCCGCATGATCCGCCCGATCACGACGATCGTCACCACGCTGCTGCTCGGCAGCTCACTCGTCACCGGGACGAGCGCCGCCGCGGCAGAACCATCGGGCCCGGCGATCGCCCTGCCTGTCATACCCGCCACCAGTCCACTGCGCGAGCTGCTGAGACCAGGGCCGGGTGTGCACCGGCAGGCGCACACGGCACTGGCCGCGGGACGGGGGGACATCACCGGTGACGGCCGCCCCGATCTGGTCACCGTGTCCACGGGAACCAACCAGATCAGCGTCCACGCCGGCACCGCCGACGGAACCGGCGCGTTCAGCTCCAGTACGACGATCGGGACCACCGGCGCCGACCGCACCTGGATCGGACAGGGTGATCTGACCGGCGACGGCAACCGCGACATCCTGACCTTCGCCACCGACGGGAGCATGCACATCGCCGCGCACTCCGGAACCTTCGACGGCACCACGACCCTGAACCCGGAGTACACCTGGTCCACCGGCTGGCAGGCAGGCAGCCTCTGGGCGCTCACCGACTTCGTCGGCCGCGACCCCAACGACCCCACCACACTCGACGGACTCGCAGACATCCTCTTCCGCTACAGCGGCGACAACGGGTACTACCTCTACGTCAATGAGGGGCCGGACGCCAACGGCAGACCGCAGCTGAGCAACCGCGGGAAACTTCTCGACAACATGCAGGCCGTGACCTCCATGTCGATCGCCGACGTCACCGCGGACGGCTTCCCCGACCTTTACATGACCTTCACCGACGGCAGCGCCCGGCTGCTGGACATCTTCGCCGAACTCGACTCCAGCGGCCACTGGCAGGCCAAGTTCTACACCATCCAGCCGACTGGTGTCGTCGCCGCGGACACGCGGACGCTCACCGACGTCAACGGCGACGGCCTGCCCGACCTCGTGATCTGGCACAAGGCCACCGGCACCGTGACCGCCGACCTCCACAGCGGACTGTGGAACCCGGCGACGCCTTCGTCGCTGTTCGACACCGCACACGAACGCACGCTGACCACCGGCTGGACGGGCTATCGGCTCGCCGCCTGAAGCGCCACGAGGGAGGAACCGTGCTCGACCCGGCTACCGAGACCCGGCTGACCCACGGCAAGGGGCTCATCAAAGAACGCTTCTGGACCCACTCCAACATCACCTCCGTCGGGGTGGGGGCCCGCCGGCGAGGCGGGGAGTGGACCGACGAACCCGCCGTCACCGTCGGCGTGGTCAAGAAACGCAGGCCCGGCTACCTGCGCGCAGACGAGATCCTGCCCGACCGCATCGACGTCGACGGCATCAGCCACAAGGTGGACGTGGTCGAGACGGGAGTCGTCCGCTTCTGCGGGCAGCAGGAATTCCCGGGTGCCGGCAATGATCCGAAGAAGAAGTGGATGCTCGCCGTGCAGACCCGGCCACTGCAGGCCGGTGCCGCCATCGTCGACCTCACCACCCGCCAAACCGCCGACGACGGGGGAGTCGAGTACTACGGCGGCACGATCGCGGCGTTCGTCAAGGACGCCCAGGGCGTCGTCCACGCCCTCTCCAACGCCCACGTGATGGTCAACCTCGACCGGCTCCACGAAGCCGAGCCGGTGATCGGGGACAAGATGTCCCAGCCGTTCCCCAATTCGGCCAACGAAGCCGCCACGACCGTCGGAGAGCTTTCCGGCTATGTGCCCTACCTGACCGGCATCTTCGCGAAGAACACGATGGACTGCGCCATTGCGCGGCTGTACGACCAGAGCGGCTGGACCACCAGCTACCCCGGCAACCGGATGACCCCGAACAGCCCGCAGAACAAGGCGATCGGGCTTTTCTTCGCGTCGAACTCGGACCATTCGCGCTGCTGGATCGTCCGGCTCGAACCGATGCTGCAGCGGCTCGGCGTGTCGATGGTCGTCGCCGACAGCACGTTCGACGTCAGCGGCTACCAGATGTTCGAGCCGATCGAAAAGGTCGGAGCCAGAACCGGCTACAGCTCGACCCAGATCGTGAACGTCATGGACTCTACGAAAGTCCACATGGACGACGGCCGTTACTACAGCTTCGACAACCTCATCGCGACCGAGCGGATGGGCTGGCCGGGCGATTCAGGCTCGCTCGTGCGCCTGGGCGGCGACGGCATCACCCCGGTCATCCTCGAGAACGTGCCCGACAGCGGATGCGGAGTCTTCAACTCGGTGGGGAACATGTACGCGCTGCCCCTCAACGGTGACATCCCGCTCGCCGACAACATCCGCGACAACTTCCTCGCCCAGACACGGCTGGGGAGCCTGCTGACCCACCTGTTCTACCTCAACGCCGAGACGGTGACGAACCGCAGCATCGAGTCCCCCGCTTCCGACTACGAGAAGGCCGGCGCTCGCGGCCTCTACGACAAGTACCGGAACTACGTGGCCTCGGCCATGGCCGGCCCCCGCGACCCGGCGTATGTGGTGACGCAGCAGCACCTCGACGACACCGCCTCCGCGATCAACGGCGCGGCGCTGCACATGACACAGCAGGAGACCGACGCGCTCAAGAGCATCTACAACACCGTCATCACCCCCACGCTCGGCATGCACTACGACCAGATTCTGACCCACATGAACAACGACGCCGTCTACCACAGCGTCCTCGACACCCTGACGAAAGTGCCTACCATCGTCACCGAAGGGGTGATCGGCCCGGGCTGAGAGGCGGCGGAGCAGTGGATCCCATGACCGGGCTTCCCGCAGAGGAAGACCAGGAAGCGTTACGCCTGTACGTCCGGCGGGACCCCACCCTGCACGGCGGCGGCTTCACCTTCCGCGACGGCGAGTGGCTCATCTGGCTCGCCGTCGCGAAAGGTGAAGACACCGCACAGCGGCCGCGTGAGTTCCGCGGTTACCGGATAGCGTGGGAGGATTCGGGACCCTTCTACGCGAACAGGCGGTGAGGAGCTGATGGAACGAGTCGGCAGGCGAGTTCGGGTGCGCCGGTGGGCAGCGCTCGGCGTGGGCGCCGGTCTCGTGGTGCTGGCCGCATGCGGGCCCGCCGGAACCGCCATCGACCCGCCGGCATCAGGACGCCCGTTTCCGCTGCTCCAAGGCACCGGCGGCCTCTATGTCGACCCGGACAACCCCGCGGCGCTCTGGCTGCGCACGGCACCGGCCGACCCGCGGGCGGAGCTCATCCGCACACGCATCGCGACCAGACCGGCGGCGCACCTCGTCACGGCACCGACAGCCGAGGTTGCGTCCGACGTGCGTCGCGTCGCGTCCGGCGCGGCCGCCGCGCACCTGCTGCCGGTGTTCCTGGCGAGCCCGGACCGGACGGGCGGGTGCGCGAGCGATCACCACGGCTGGTTCGCCGAGCTGGCGCACGGCCTGGGAAACACCCCGGCCCTCGTGATCGTCCAAGCAGGACACGCCTGCGCCGACCGCGCACAAGTCCTCTCCGACGCGGTACGCACGATCAGGCAAGTCAAGAGGGCGACGGTCCTCATCGACGTCAGCGATGCGGCCTCACCTCAAGACGCAGCCGCCCTGCTGGCCCCGGCGGGCGCCGACGGTTTCGCCGTTGACGTCGGCGGCTACGCCCCGATCGACAAGGCAACCACCACCGCGAACGCCATCCGCGCGGCCGCCGGAAGGACCGGCTACACCGCTGTCGTGGACGGCAGCCGCAACGACGTTCCGGTCTCCGGCACCTGCAACCCGCCGGGTGCCCGCGCCGGCCAGTACATGTCGCTGACACCCCGCCAGGACGACATACAGCAACTATGGCTGACAACGCCTGGCACCTCGGACGGCCCGTGCGGAACCGCGCCAAGCAGCCGGGCAGGCGAGTTCGTGCCCGATCTCGCCGCTGCTCTGGCCCAGCAGCCCAGCTGATCACGCGTGTGGCGCTCGGGAAGTCATCGCCGCCGGTCCGTTGTGAGCCCGCGGACCGGTTCTGGCCGGCCGCGCTGTCGTCGCTGCTCCCGCGCCGCCGCTGGCGCAGCGTATTCCTGGTCACCCCAGGGACACTGCTGAGCTGGCACCGCAGACTGATCGCCAGAAAGCGGGACCACACCGCTCGACGTCGACGCACTGGGCGTCCACCTACGGCGGCTGCGCTGGAGAGACTGGTGCTGCGTTCGGCGCAGGAGAATCAATGTTCGCCGGCTGCCTCGCGCAGCGAGGGATCAGCGACCCGCCGCTGCGACGATCGCGTTCGCCAGCTCGGCGGAGGAGAAGGGGTTCTGCCCCGTGTAGAGGTTGCGGTCGACCACGACGTGGGACGACCACGGAGCCGCCGCGACGAAGTCCGCGCCCAGGGCTCGGAGGCGGTCCTCGACCAGCCACGGGGCTTTCTCCGCGAAACCGTTCGCGGCTTCTTCGGCGTTGGTGAACGAGGTCATGCGGTAGCCCGCGAACGGCCACGAGCCGTCCGGCTGCTCGGCTGCGAGCAGGGCGGCGTGCGCGTGGCAGAGGACTCCGAGGATCTTGCCGGCCTCGAGGGTCGAGGTCAGGATCCGCCCGGCGGTGGGGGAGACGGCAAGGTCTTCCATGGGGCCGTGTCCGCCGGGGACGAACACCAGGTCGTAGTCCTCCGGGCGCACCTGTTCCAGCTGGGCGGGGTGGTCGAGTTCGGCCTTGATGCCGTCGAGGTACTCGCCGATCCGGCGGGCGCGCTGCTCGTCGCCACCGTTGGCCGCCGCGGACAGGCTGGTGCGGTCCACGGTCGGGGTCACGCCGCCGGGGGTGGCGATCGTGATTGTGAAGCCCGCTTCGCGGAAGATCCGGTGCGGCTCCACCAGCTCCTCCGCCCAGTAGCCGGTCGGGTGTTCCGTGCCGTCGGTCAAGGTCCAGTGGTCTGCTCCGGTGACCACGAAGAGCGCCTCGGTCATGAGCCCAGCCTTTCCCGCGGTGTCGATCTTGCTCCCGCATCGTACGGGGCAACGCGGATGGCCGCACGGCCTCTGTCGACCAGTACGGCCGGAAAACGTGTTCCGACGGTCTGGCGAGGCGAATCCGAGTCTGCATCAGGCGGATCGAGCGGACGGGTATCGGCGGGCGGTGTTCTGCGGCATCATGGCCGGAAGGATTGGAAAACGCTTTCCGAGGCTGCGCGCTGACCGGAAGGGCGAGCAAACTATGACGAGCGTGCGAAGGTTCACCGGAAGGGCCCGGGTTTGGCCGGCTCTGGCAGGCGCGGTGCTCGCCTGCGTCGGTTTCGCCCCGGCCGCCCAGGCGGCGGACACGCCGCCGAACCCGCTGGACAAGCCGGGGTGGGTGCTCGATCGGCACGACGAGTTCAACGGCAGTCTCGATCCGAACCTGTGGATCACGAACTACCTGGAATCGCGCACGCCGGAGTCGCGCTCGCGCGCGCGGTACGGGTTCCGCGACGGTGCCCTCGTGCTGCGGATCGACGACGACCAGCCGACCTACTACGCCGGCGATCCGATGAAGGTGTCCAGCATCCAGACCGGGCAGCGGACCGGCCTGCACAAGACTTCCCCGCAAGACCACACCATCCCCGCCGTCTGGAAGTACGCCCCCCAGTACGGGTACTTCGAAATCCGCGGGAAGACGTCCGCGAGAAGCGGTCTCCACGCCGCGTTCTGGACGGTCGGTAAGCAGGACTCGGCGACCCAGAACGCCGAAGTGGACATCATGGAGAACCCCGGCCGGACACCGCGCAACTTCAACTTCAGCCTGCACAAGTGGTCCGATCCGAAGGTCCCGGAGGTCGGCCACTCGATCGGGACGGGCTTCGATCTGGCGGGCGGGATGCACATCTACGGGCTCGAGTGGACGGCGACGCAGCTCAAGCTCTACGTCGACAACAAGCTCACGCAGACGATCAACGCGTCCCCGGCCTACGCCTCGGTGTTCCTGCTCGGCATCTACGAGAACGCGGGCTGGACGGGGACCGTGGATCCCGCGGATCCGAGGCCGAAGGAATTCGTCGTGGACTACTTCCGGGCCTACCGCAAGGCTTAGCCGCGTCGAGGGGTGCTCTCCCGCAGGACGACGTTCGTCGGCAGCCGCACGAGCTCGGGCTCGCCCGTCCCGGCCAGGGCGAGCTCGATCGCGCGCAAGCCCATCGCTCTCGTGGGCACGGCGACGGTGGTCAGGGCGGGGGTGACGTCGATGGCCGCGCTGATGTCGTCGAAACCCGCCACGGCGAGGTCTCGTCCGGGAACCAGGCCCGCGTCGCGCAGTGCTCGCATGGCGCCGATCGCCATGACATCGTTGACCGCGAACACCAGCTCGATGTCGTCCCCGCCGAGCAGTGCGGTCATAGCGGCGTGGCCGCCGTCTTCGGTGAAGTCGGTTTCGACCGTGTCGATCACCTCGATCCCGGCGTGGGCCAGCCCGGCGGCGAACCCGTCGGCTCGGTCGCGGGACGTGTGGAGGACGTCCGGTCCCCGTAGGACGGCGAATCGCCGGTACCCGCGCGCGACCAGCGCGTCCGCGAGTGCCTGGGCGCCTCCGCGGTTGTCGATCGTGACGGTCCCGCATGGCAACCCCGGCTGGCTCACCACCGCCACGCGCCCGCCCGCGGCCTGGTACGCCCGCAGTTCCCCGGCCAGCGTCTCCTGGTCGTCGCCGATGCGGCTGCCGGCGAGCACGATGGCGTGGGGCCGGTGGCCGCGCAGGATCGAGACGATCTCCAGCTCCCGCTCCGGCGACCGGCCGGTGACCGCCATGGTCACGGTCAGCCCCGCGGCTTCGGCGCCTTCGACGATCCCGGCGGCGATGGAGGAGAAGTACGGGTCGGCGATGTCGTGCACGATCAGCGCGACCGTCTTCGTCGATCCTCGGGCGGTGGCCTGCGCGGAAAGGTTCGGCGCGTAGCCGAGCCGCTTCGCGGCCTCGAGCACGAGGGCCTGCTTCTCCGCGCTGACGGTGCGGGTACTGCCGTTGAGCGCGCGCGAGGCCGTGGCCGCCGAAACGCCCGCTTCCCTGGCGACGTCCAGCAGGGTGGGGGAGGAGCCGGTGCCTTGCTCGGTCATGCGGGGCGAACTCACTTCCCTGGATCCGCGAGGTGCTTGTGCCTCCGGACGATAGGTGATGGAATACGTTTTCCGACAGAGGCTGAGCGCTGACTCGCCGCTCCCAGCCGGCTCTCCGGAGCTTATGGTGTCCGGGCGCCGGCGCGTTCGAAGTGGGGTGGGATGCCGCATCCAGCACGGGACACCGTGACGTTGCACGACGTGGCGGCGGCCGCCGGGGTGTCGCTGGCGACCGCCTCGCGGGTGCTGGGGGCCGGCTCGCGGACCGTTGCGCCCGAGTACCGGGAGCGCGTGCTGGCCGCGGCCGAGCGGCTGCGTTACACCGCGGACGCGGCCGCGCGGGCGATGCGGGGGACCAGCGGGTCGCTGGCTCTCGTCGCCGACGACCTCACCACGCCGTCGATGGCCATCATGGTGTCCGCCATGGAGCTGGCGGCCAGGTCCACCGGCGCGTTCGTCACGGTGTCGACCACCCACGGCGATCCCGGGCGCCAGCTCGAGACCATCCGCCACGTCCGGGCGCTGCGGCCGCGTGCGCTGGTCCTCACCTCCGGCCGGGTCGCCGCCGACGCGCTGTCCGGACGGCTTCTCGAAGAACTGCGCGCCTACGAGCGTGACGGGGGACGGGTGGTGGTCGTCGGCGACACGGACCTGCCGTTTCACTCGGTCGGGTTCGACAACCGGGGAGCCGCTCGCCGGCTCGGCGAGTTCGTGGCCGAGACGGGGCACCGGCGCGTCACGATCGTCGCGGGCGCCCGGGAGCAGGCCGCCCCGGCTGCCCGGACCGCAGGCTTCGTCGACGGTCTCCGTGCCGGCGGTGTCGCGGAGGCCGATGTGCGGATCGTGCACTGCGCGGTGAGCCGGGAGGGCGGCCTCGAGGCGGGACGGCGGCTGGTCGCCGACGGGCTCGAGGGGACAGACGCCGTGGTGGCGGCGAACGACCTGATCGCGGTCGGTGTGCTCCGGGCCTTCCGCGAGGGCGGCGTGGCGGTGCCCGGGGACGTATCGCTGACCGGGTTCGACGACATCCGGCTGGCGGTCAACGTCACGCCGAGGCTCACCACCGTCGCGCTGCCGCTCGCCTACGCCGGCGCGGAGGCGATCCGCCTCGCCCTGGGCGAACCCGGCGCAGTCACCCACGTGATCGTCGAAGGCCGTCTGGTGGTCCGGGACAGCACCTCCGAACGGGCCGGTTGACCGGCTCTTGACGGTGGGGGGTGGCGCGCGCCACACTTCAGGAATGCGTTTTCCGAGACTCGCCGGCGAGTCGGGGGCTTGAGTCCTCTCGTCGAGCTCCGTGGACTTCGCGGCTGCGGCGCGGTCCTCCCGGCGGAACAACAACGCGGCCTTCCGGTCCCGCCGTCGAAGCTTCATCGGGCCGGGCAATTTCGCTCGAATCTGCACTGACGAACATCGAGTCCTCTGTGGACGACCATTCCCGCTGGTCCTCCGGCGTGATTCGACTGCTTCGACGAACAAAGGCGGATTAATCGTATCAGTTGAGGTCTTGTCAGAACCACGGATATGCGGTTCCATCTTCACCAGTACCGCGCACGCGTTTGTGAACGTTCAATTCCGGCCCCCGCGCGGCTCGTCGTCGATCAAGGGAGATCGAATGACCGAATATGGAAAAACTCCTCTGAGCGACCAGCTCGAATTCGCCTCGACCCGGCTCGGGCGCCGTAGTGTGCTGCTCGGCGCGGCTGCGGGTGTGGGCGCCCTCGCCTTGGGGGTCATGACATCGGCGAATGCGGCGGCCGCCTTCTTCAAGGGTGCCGACATCAGCTGGGCGCCGCAGATGGAAGCCCACGGCTACACCTGGAAGAACGCCGCCGGGCAGAGCCAGGACCTGCTGACCATCCTCAAGGGATACGGCATCAACGCCGTCCGGCTGCGCACGTTCGTCAACCCGAACGGTGACCCGGCCAACGGTCACTGCAGCATCTCCGAGGTTGCCGCCTTCGCCAAGCGGGTCAAGGCCGCAGGGATGTCCATCATGCTGGACTACATGTTCGGCGACACCTGGAACTCCGTCGGCGTGCAGAACCCGCCCGCGGCGTGGAAGAACATGAGCTACAGCCAGATGTTGAGCGCCATGAACTCCTACGTCAACCAGACGATGAACGTCATGAAGAGCAACGACGTCCTGCCCACCTGGGTCCAGATCGGCAACGAGATCAACAGCGGCATCTGCCGCCCGGTCGGCAGCGTCTCCAACGGCGCGCAGATGACCGGCCTGCTCAACGCCGCGTACAACCAGGTCAAGCAGGTGTCGCCGAGCACCGTCGTCTGCATCCACCTGGCCCAGCCGCAGAAGTGGGACCCGATGCAGACCTTCTTCAGCCGTTACGCCGGCAACGGCGGCAAGTGGGACATGTCGGTCTTCTCCTCCTACGGCAGCGCGAGCCTGGCCGCCGGCATCGTGGCGAACATGAAGAAGATCTCCGACCAGTACGGCAAACCGTTCCTGCAGAGCGAGTTCGGCGGCCCGGTGAGCAAGGTCTCCTCGACCAAGGCTTCACTGGTCGCGTACCTGGACGCCCTCAAGAGCACCGGCGGCCAGGGTCTGTTTTACTGGGAACCGGAGGGCTATTCGCCGTTCACCGGCTACGCGAACGTCGCCTGGGATTCCGCCACCCGCAAGCCCACCGCCATCATGGACGGGTTCCGGTGAGCCGGGTCCGGCTCACCGCCGGAGCCGCCGCGCTGCTCGTGGCCGGGCTCGTCACGAGCGGAGGCGCGGCCGATGCGACGACGGCGGCCGTGGATTACTCCTTCGACGTCGCTCCCGGAGACTACGAGGTCACGGTGACCTTGGGCAGCGCGAGCCAAGCCGCGCTGACCGGTGTCCAGGTCGAGGCGCGCCGCACGGTGCTGGCGCCCGTGATCACCCGCGCCGGGGAGTTCCGCCGGGAGGTGTTCGACGTCAACGTGCGCAGCCCGGAAAGCATGCCCACCGGCGAGGAAGGACCGGGAACGCCCGGCCTGCAGGTCCACCTCACCGGAAGTCATCCGGCCGCGCTGAACGTCTCCGTGGCACCCGTGCGCCGGCCGCGGCTGTTCGTGGTGAGCGACTCCACCGCGTCGGACTGGCTCAAGGGCCCCAAGCGAGGCTGGGCACAGGAACTGCCCCAGCTGCTCCAGCCGGGAATCGTCGTCGCCAACTACGCGGACTCGGGGGAGAGCACCGTGAGCTGGCTGAGCAACCCCCGGCTGTTCGCCACCGTCAAGCCGTTGGTCCAGCCCGGCGACGAAGTGCTGATCCAGCTGTCGCACAACGACAAGACGACGACCGAGAGCACGTTCCGGGCCAACCTGGGCAAGCTCGTCGACGGCGTCCGCTCGCGCGGTGGCCTGCCCGTCCTGGTCACCCCGCCGGTGCGGCACCTGTTCGGGACGAACGGCAAGCTCACCCCGACCGGCCTGGTGGTCAACACCCTCGGCGTCGACCTGCCCGCGGTCATCCGCGACGTCGCCGGCAAGCAGGGCACGCCGTTGATCGACCTCACCGCACGCAGCAAGGCCCTGCTCGAGCAGCTTGGAGAAAGCGCTTCCTGGCCGCTGTACCTGACGGCCCAGCACGACGGAGTCCAGGACTCGACGCACTTCTCCGAGTACGGCGGAACAGTCATCGCCGGCCTCGTGACCAAGGGCATGACCGATGCGCACCTGCCCGCGGCGGCGTTCCTGCGGATGCCGGCGGCCGCCGCACCGAATTGCGCGGCGCGCCCGGCACTGTCGAATGCCGCGGCGGCTGCCACGGTCAAGGTGTGGCTCGCCGGTGACTCGACCATGGCGGATCCGAAGTCCTCCTGTCCGGTCGGCTGGGGCAGCCGGTTCGACGCGCTGTTCAACGACCAGGTGACCGTGGTCAACAAAGCCGTGTCGGGTCGCAGCATCCAAACGTGGCTGTACGAGTCGAACGTGACCGGCGCCAAGAACTCCGCGGGCGAATGCGTGGTGAACCCGAACACTTACGCCCAACGCTGGCTCGACATGCTCGATCCCACGAAAGGGATGCACTCGGGCGACTACCTGCTCATCCAGTTCGGCATCAATGACAGCGATGCGAACTGCCCACGACACGTCGGCACAGCCCGCTATCAGAGCCTGCTCACCACGATGGTCAATGCGGCGAAGAGCCGAGGTGCGCACCCGGTCCTGCTGACCCCGGTCGCGGCGATCACGTGCAGCGGAAGCACGGCGGTCGGAAACCGGGGCTTCCTTTCCCCGACGACGGCGGCGGGCGCCGCCACCGGCGTGCCCGTGATCGACCTGCACAAGCTGAGCTACACCCTCTACAACACCCTCAAGCTGTGCCCCAACAACGGCGACTACAGCAAGGGTGCCGTAGGGGCATTCTTCTGCAACGACCACACGCACTTCGAGGCCGCGGGCGCGGACCAGATCGCGCGGGTCGTGGCGAAGGCGCTGCGCGATCAGAAGATCGGCCTGGCCGGCTACCTCAGGTAGCCGGTGGCCGGACGCTCATCCCACTCCCTACCCCAGGAGTCATCGATGACCATGCAACGTCGCAAGTTCCTCAGCATGACCGCGGTCGGCGCGGCCGGCGCGGGCCTGGCCCTGCTCGGTGCCGGACCGGCACTGGCCACCCTCGCGCCACTGGCCCCGGCGCCGGCCACCCCGTTCGCGGTCGGTGTGCGCAAGTACGACTGGAAACGCGGCAGCCGTCCCTGCACCACCTACGTCTATTACCCCGCCACCGGCACCGCCGGCGGCAATCCGCTGACGAATGCCCCGGTGGCCAATGGTGTTTCCCGATCTATAACTTCACCCACGGCTACGGCAGCAGCCCACAGAACTCCCTGTTCATCATCAAGGCTCTCGCCGCAGCCGGCTTCGTCGTCCCCGCCCCCTACTTCAACCACAACTTCACCGACGTCAACAACGGCAACGAATCCAAGGACGTCTCGCAGATCCTCACCAACACCCTCGCCCTCAACACCAGCGGGCCACTGGCCGGGCACATCAACACCGGCATCGGCGTCGGCGTCTCCGGCCACTCCCTCGGCGGCATGATCACCCACGGCCTGCTCACCTCCTGGCCCGACAGCCGCATCGTCTCCGCCAACCCCCAGTCCTGCGTCGACATGGGCAACCCGTCGAGCTCGGTCACGGCCAAGGTGCTGTTCGTCCACGGTGACAAGGACACCACCTGCGCCTACTCCTCGGCCCGTCAGGCCTACAGCGAAATCAAGTGGCCCAAGGCGTTCCTCACCTTCATCGGCGGCGGCCACACCAGCTTCTGGAGCGACCAGCGCTTCCCCAAGACCGTCGTCGACTGGGCCCGCTGGACCATGTACGGCGACACCGCCGCACGTGACCGCCTCGCCGGCGACGCCTCCGGTTCCAAGACCAAGTGGGAAGCCCAGCTGTGATGACCTCGCCCACTGCTCTCAGAGCTTCACTCACGACGATGCTTGTCGTACTCGGTTTGCTGACCGCCGCTCCGGCCGACGCGGCTCCCGTGACGGTGACCAACGGTACGCAGTTCAAGGACATCTCCGGTGCGGTCGTGCACGCCCACGGCGGTGGCATGCTCAAGGTCGACGGCTACTACTACTGGTTCGGGGAGAACCGCAACGCGGACGACACCTTCCGCGCGGTGTCGGTCTACCGCTCGACGGATCTGAAGAACTGGGAGTTCCGGAACAACGTGCTCACCCAGTCGTCGAGCTCGGAGCTGAAGGTCGCCGGCATCGAACGACCCAAGGTGATCTACAACAGTTCCACCCGGCAGTTCGTGATGTGGATGCACAAGGAGAACGGCAAGGACTACAGCCAGGCTCGGGCGGCCGTGGCGACCTCGTCCACCGTGGACGGCAACTACACCTGGCGAGGCAGTTTCCAGCCGCTGGGGAACATGTCCCGGGACATCACGCTGTTCCGCGACGACGACGGCACCGCGTACATGGTCTCCGCCGCGCGCAACAACGCGGACTTGAACCTTTACAAGCTCACCAGCGACTACCTCGGTGTGGCGAGCCGGGTGCGTACGCTGTGGCCGGGATCGTCCCGGGAGGCTCCGGCTCTGTTCAAGCGCGGCGGCAAGTACTTCATGCTGACGTCGGGGGCCACGTACTGGCAGCCGAACCAGCAGAAGTACGCGACGGCGAGCAGCATCACGGGCTCGTGGACCGGGTTGTCCAATGTGGGCAACAGCAGCGGGTACAGCTCGCAGACGGCGTACGTCGTGGCGGTCCAGGGCTCGCAGACCACGTCGTACCTCTACCTCGGTGATCGCTGGGCGGGTGCGTGGAACCGGCCGGTGAACGAGTCGCAGTACGTGTGGCTCCCGCTGGCGTTCCCGACGGCGACCACGATGACGATGAGCTGGTACCCCCGGGTGAGCATCGACACGGCCACCGTCGTCGTGGCAGGCGCGCAGTAGCGATACGGACTTCGTCGAAGGAAGAAGGGTCATCCATGCGCACTCTGAAGCCGGTCCTGGCCGCCGCGGCGCTCGCCGCCGCGCTGGTCACCGGACCGCTCTCCGCACCCGCCCAAGCAACCCCCGCTCAAGCCGCCGCCGGCACGAGCCAGTTCAAGGGCGTGAACTGGGCCGATCCCCGGGACAACTTCGTCAACGGCCCGGTCATCCCGTCCGGGCTGTCCACATCGGACAACTATGCCACCACCTACGCCAAGGCCTCGGCGATCGTCAGCGGCTTCCAGGCCAATCTGGGCGCCAACATGATCCGGCTCGGCATGAACGACAAGACCACGTCGTCGGCCTGGTGGAACAGCTACATCGGCGCCATCGACGCGGCGCTCGCCAAGGGTATGAGCGTCATGATCGCGCCCTGGGCCTATCCCGGCCAGTGCAGCTGCGTCAAGGACACCACGGCGTTCTACAAGATGTGGGACACCGTGATCAACCGGTACCTCGGCAAGCCGGGCGTGTACTTCGACATCTACAACGAGCCCGGCGGATTCAGCAGCACCGCTTGGGTCAACTTCGCCGCGAGCTTCGTCGCCCACTATCCCAACGTGCCCCGCGGACGCATCGTGGTGGCCGGCACCGGAACCGACACCAACCTCGGGCCCGTCGGAGCCGACTCGCGCCTGAACGGCACCCTGCTGTCCCTGCACCTCTACAGCGTCTTCGGCATTTCCCACAACACCGAGGCCGCCTGGATCACCGAATTCAAGAACCACCTGAAGGGATACGGCTCCCGCACGATCGTGACCGAGTTCGGCGTCCCGATGAGCACGGGCGTGAACTACAACGGCGCGCGCGACGGCGACAACAACAGGTCCTACTTCTGGGCCATGACCGACACGATGCACGACCAGGGCATCGGCTCCGTCTACTGGCCCGGGCTGCGCAACGGCGACGCCTGGTCCATGGAGCAGCTGCACGGAACCGGCACCAACCTGACGTTGACGACGGTCAACGCCTCCGGCCGCGACCGCCTCGAGCACGCCTGGGGCAACAGCTCCAACCTCGGCGGCAGCACGCGGTAGCTCTGCGGGAAGGAAGGCAGCGCATGTCGCGAAAACCAGGGTTGCGGCACCGGATCGCCGCCCGTGCCACCGTGATCGGGGTGCTGGCCGCCTTGGCCGGCGTCGGGGTGAGTGCTTCGGCCGCGACCGTGACCCATGTCTACATCGCGGGCGACTCCACGGCGTCGACCTACACCTCGGCGCAGGCTCCCCGGGCCGGGTGGGCCCAGGCCGTGCCGGTGTTCCTGACTTCGAACGCCGTGGCGGTGAACGTCGCCAAGTCGGGCGCCAGCTCCAAGAGCTTCATCGACCTCGGCCGGCTCGACCACATCCTCGGGCTGATCAAGAAGGGCGACTACCTGCTGATCTCGTTCGGGCACAACGACGAGAAGGCCGACGACCCCACCCGGTACACCGAACCGTCGACGACCTACAAGCAGTACCTTTCGCAGTACGTCGACAAGAGCCGCGCCAAGGGTGCGATCCCGATCCTGCTCACGCCGGTGGAGCGCCGCCACTTCGGCAGCGCGGGCGTGATCACCCCGTCGCACGGTGCCTATCCGGCGGCGATGCGGGAACTCGCGGCGGCCAAGCGGGTGCCCCTGGTCGACCTGACCGCGTTGAGCACTGCTTTGTGGAACCGCGCGGGCGTCGAAGGGACCAAGAAGTACTTCATGATCTTCCCGGCCGGGAAGTACCCGAACTACCCCAGTGGCAGCTCGGACAACACGCACTTCCAGGCTGCCGGTGCGATCGAGGTCGCGCGGCTGGTCGCGACCGCCCTGCGTGACCAGAGCGCCGTGCCCGCCGCCGACTTCCGGCAGCTCACCGCCACCATCCCCACCAGCGCGATCGTCTGGCCTGCGACCGCGCCCTACTGAACGGGCTACTACGGATGCGGTACGCCGATCACCGCGGGAGGCTGACGCCGTCGCGGGTCCGGGCGGGGAGGCTGGTCGTCGACCGTCCTCCTCCCCGAAAGGCGTTACCCCGTGAGTTCTCTCGCACGCTGGTGCTTCCGGAGGCGAGGTGTCGTCCTCGCCGGCTGGGTGGGCGGCCTCGTCGCGCTGGCCCTGCTGGTGTTCGGCGCCGGTACGGCGTTCACCGACACCGCCGACCTGCCGGACAGCGAGTCGGCCACCGCCTCCCACCTGCTCGGCGGGGCGGGCTCGGCGAACGTCGTCCGTGGCACGATCGTCTGGCACACCGGCGACGTCGGTGCCGAACCCGTCCGCGACCGGGTCGATGCGGTGCTCGGCGACATCTCGGCACTGCCGGGGGTGAAACAAGTCGTCAGCCCCTATACCCCTGCGGGTGCGGCGCAGCTGAACGCCGAAGCAGGTACCGCGTACGCGATGGTCGTCCTCGACAAGGACGCCGTCACGGCGCTGGGCTGCCGTTTGGGCCCGGCCCTAAGAAAGCGCTTACCAAGGTATCGGCGAGCCGTCCGGCATGTTATCCTGGGAGCGCTCCCACACTACCGGTCCAGTCGAGTTTCGTTCCAGGGGCCAGGGTGAAGCCGGCTACCGAACGATCCACATCGGATAGAGGAGTCTTTCGACGTCCGGGTGGGACGCGGCCTGATCGGCAAGGGCACGAACGTCGGCCTGCCCTACACCGGCCAAGCTCCGGACCTCGGCGCGTTCGAGTCCTGAACCCGGCGGTTTCCGGGAGCGCGGACAGCCGGACGAATCATTCGGAAGTACTCCACACGGAGGTCGAAGTGCTGAGGAAGAACATTCGGCGAACGCTCGTTTCGGGTTTCCTTTCCCTGGCCGTGGCGCTGGTTTCCACCGGCGCGCCGGCCACGGCCGCCCCGGCGGCCGCCGCGGCGACGATCCAGAACGACGTGTTCTGGAAGGACACCTCGGGGAACCCGATCTACTCCCAGGGCGGGGGCGTGCTGAAGGTCGGCTCCACCTACTACTGGTACGGGGCCAAGTACAACGGCGCGGTCAGCTACTACAACAACCCGGGCGGCGGGAAGAACGGCGACGTATCGCTGAGCGCGATCACCATCTACTCGTCGACCGATCTGGCGAACTGGAAGTTCGAAGGCAACGCGCTGACCGGCTCCGACCTGGGCGGCGGCTGGGTCGGCCGGATCGGCGTCGCGCGCAACCCGAACACGGGCAAGTACGTGCTGGTCTCGCAGCTGGGCGGCGGGCTGGTGTTCGCCACGAGCAGCACGCCGAACGGCAAGTTCACCAAGGCGGGGACGCAGTCCAGCATCGGAGGTGTGTCCACCGGCATGTCGGGCGACCAGTCGGTGTTCACCGACGACGACGGCAAGGCGTACCTGGTCTACAGCAACAAGAGCGGCCGTTCGCACCTGTACGTCTCGGCGTTGCGGGCGTCGGACTTCCTGCAGGTGGAGGCGGCGAAGAACGTCTACAACAGCTCGGCGGGCGGCCGTGAAGGCAACATCATGTTCAAGTACGGCGGGACGTACTACTTCTGTTCCTCGGACCTGCACGGCTGGAACGCTTCCCACACCTACTGCATCAGCGCGAAGAACATCATGGGCCCGTACTCCGGCGAGTTCGTGCTGCAGGGCACGGACGCCGACTTCTCGCACGTGACCCAGACCGGCCTGGCGTTCACGGTGACTGGCTCCCAAGGCTCTTTCGTGATGTTCGGCGGCGACCGCTGGAGCGACTTCGCCGGCAACGGCATCGGCTACAACCAGTGGCTGCCGGTGACGTTCAATGGGTCGACGCCGGTGTTCCACTCGCTGAGCCAGTGGACCGTCGACGCGGTCGCGGGAACGTGGGCGGTGGGGCGTGGCAACAACTACGTCCTCAACCCGGGCGCCGAGGCCGATCGCGTGGCGCAGAACGACCTCGCGGGGTGGACCACGACCGGCGGTGCGGTGAACAGCAACAAACAGGGTGGGCACACCGGCAGGTGGGCGTTCGCGCAGAGTTCGTCGTCGGCGTACAACGCCAGCAGGTACCAGAACATCTCGCTGCCCAACGGCACGTACACGCTGTCGGCGTGGGTGAAGAGCAGCGGCGGGCAGAAGAAGGCGACGATCTACGCGAAGAATTTCGGCGGCAGTGACCTGTCCACGTCGATCAGCCAGGCCCTCGGGAGCTGGACGAAGGTCAGCGTTTCCGGCATCACGGTGACGAACGGGTCGATCCAGGTGGGCGTGTCCTCGGACGCGAACGCGGGCAACTGGGTGAACATCGACGACTTCAGCCTGGTGCAGAACGGCTGATCCCCGGACGCGCCCGGCGGGCGAGCTCGTCCGCCGGACGCGGTCCTCCCCCTGCGTGAGGAGTGGCACGTGTTCCGACCCTTCCCCGGATTGCTGGCGGCCGCGCTGCTCGCCGCCTCCGCTGTTTTCGCTTCACCCGCCGCACCGGCCGCCGCTGTCACCTACTATGTCGATGCCGCGCAGGGCAACGACAGCGCGGCCGGCACGGACAGCGCCCACGCGTGGCGCAGCCTCGCCCGCGTCAACCAGACCACGTTCCACGCGGGGGACCAGATCCTGCTGAAGGCCGGGAGCCGATGGAGCGGGCAGCTGTGGCCGAAGGGTTCCGGTGCCTGGGGCGCGCCGATCACCGTGGACCGGTACGGCGATGGCGCGAACCCGCGGATCGACGGCGGTGGCGCGGTCGCGGACACCGTGCGTCTCGCCGACCAGGAGTTCTGGACGATCCGCCACCTCGAGGTGACCAACCAAGCTCCCGCGACGGGAACGCCGGGGGCAAACCTCAAGGACTTGCGGGGCATCCACGTCACCGGCACCCGCGACCGGACGCTGCACGGTTTTGTGGTCGAGAGCGTCAACGTCCACGACGTCACCGGCGAGGTGAACTGGATCGGCGGCGACACGGCGGGCAACGCGCCCGGCATCCACTTCAAGATGGGCTGGGACCGGTCGAAGAAGACCGGCGGCATCGTCTTCGATTCCACCGTGGCGAACCCCGGCGCGCCACCGACGACGCCAACCGTGCTCGACGGCGTCACCATCCAGAACTCGGTCATCGCCAACACGTCCTTCGCCGGCATCGTGGTCAAGCAGTACTCCGGGGACGCCCCCGGCGCCGTGGCCACCGGCTGGGGCAGCCGCACCAGCGCCGGCGACACCCGGTTCACCCCGCACACGAACGTGGTCATCCGCGGCAACCACATCGCCAGCCGGGCACGGCCTACGGGTGCAACGGCGTGTACGTCACCGGCGTCCAGCATGCCGTGGTCGAGCAGGACGTGGTGTACCGGGCCGGGACGTCAGGCATCGAGACCTACTTCGCCGACGACGTGACCATCCAGTCCAACGAGGTCGCCGAGACGGTGCCGAAGGCCCGCGGTGCGGACTCCAACGGCATCGACGCGGACAAGGCGACCACCAAGGTCGTCGTCCAGTACAACTGGTCGCACGGCAACGGCGACGGCATCCTGCTCTGCCAGTTCGTCTTCGGTGACGTGGTGCTGCGCTACAACGTGCTCGCGGGCAACACGCGGTACCCGCTGTACTTGCACTCCGACAAGGCCTCGAAGGCCACGGTGTACGGCAACACGCTCTACAACGACCGCGGCAAGAACCTGGTCTACGGCTACGGCACGTCGCTGACCTCGTCCTACGCCATCACGGACAACATCCTGTACTCGACGACGGCTGGAGCGTCGCTCACCACCAGCTCGACGATCCGCTACGACAGCAACCTCTACGGCGGCGCGACCCTGCCGGTGCCGTCCGGGGACGCCCACGCCGCCCGCGCGGACCCGCAGTTCACCGGGACGCCCGACTACACCGTGGGCACACCGGCCTCCGGCCCGCGGCTTACCGCGGCGTACGGCCTGCGAGTCCGGGCCGGCTCACCCGCGGTGAACCGGGGCGTCGTGATCAGCGGCAACGGCGGCCGGGACTATGCCGGCACTCCGCTGTACACCGGCAAACCGGACATCGGCGCGTTCGAAGTGGGGTAGGTCAGCGTCCGCCGGTCTCGTTGGGGCCGGCGCGTCCGTTTCTCACGTCGCGTACTCGACTTGCAGCTCACGAGCGGGTGCCGCAGCCCGGGCGGCGGGGAGAGGAAGATCAGCCGCCCCCAGTTGCGCTGCCCGGGCGGCAGCTCGGCCGGCCTCGGCTGAGCGTGCGGGACGGTGGCGCGCGTGAGGCGCAGGCCGGCGCGGTGACGCGAACCTCAGCCCGTGACCTTCGGCAGGTTGCAGCCAAGAGCGGCCTTGCCGCCGACGGTGATGAGGTGATCGCGTCGCGGTCATGTGGGCCCCGGGGCGACGGATCGTGTTCCGCCGCACGGTCGGCGCCGCGCTGGAGCCGCCTGTGGCCTTGCGCTGGTCACCGGCTGCCGGCTTGACCTCGATGAGGTCGTTGGGCCGGCAGGCCAGGATGTCGCACAGCGCCGCGAACACGTCCATCCGCAACCGTTGCGGTGGTGAGGTTACGAATCGGTAGGCCTGTTCGTGCGTTGGCCGATATCGAACGTCAAGGGTCGGACAATGCCGGGGCCGTAGCCAGGCGGGTGAGTGTGGTCCGGCAAACTTTGCCGGTTGGACCCAGCGGCAGGGTGGGCAGGATGACGAGGTGTTCCGGGAGCTTGACCGGTTCGAGGTCGTGGCGGGTGCGGAGGTAGCCGGTCAGTTCGGCCAGACCGGGTGGAGGGTGACCGGGGTGGGGCACGACGCAGGCACACAGCCGTTCCCCCAGGTCCGGGTCCGGAACTCCTACGCAGCTGACCTCGGCCACGGCGGGATGGCCGGACAGGTACGTCTCGACCTCGGCCGGGCTGATCGTGCGGCCGCCGCGGAGGACGGTATCGCCGCGTCGGCCGGTTACGTGGAGCATGCCGCCGTCGTCGAGGAAGCCTTGATCGCCTGTGCGGACCCAGCCGTCGGCGGTGCGGTAGCGGGTGTTCAGTTCGGGGTCGGCCACATAGGACATCGGCGTCATGGGGCCGCGGGCGCGGATTTCGCCGGACGTGCCGGGAGGGAGCGGCCGGCCTGATTCGCCGGTGACGGTGATGGTGGCGACCGCTGGGTCGGGACGGCCGTCGACGGCGTTGTGGCAGTTCACGCCGTCGGTCGAGCCGTAGACGAGGATGACCGGGGTGCGGAACCGGGTTCGGATCCGCTGCTCGGCCGCCGGGGACATGGGGGCGCCGCTCGACACCAGTGCGCGGAGCCCGCGCGGGCGGCCCGTGCGATGACGCTCGGCGAGGCGGCTCAGCATCGTGGGCACGCCGAACACGTGGGTCGGTTCGTGCTCGTCGATCGTGCGTAGCGCAGCGCCGGGATCGAACCGCCGCGACACGAGGAGCGTCCCGCCCAGCGCCGCCACGGTGACCGGGACCCCGCACGAGCCGAACGACGAAGACAGCGGCACCAGCACCAGGTTCCGCATCGGGGTGTCGTCGGCTCCGTGGAGCGCGCGTACGTACCTTGCGCGCCCGCCCAGGAACGCGTCGTGCGAATAGGCCACCATCTTCGGTTCGGTCTCGGAGCCCGAGGACACGAGGATGCGCGCCGGGTCGCCGGGTGCGACCGCGGGTGCGGGCCGAGCGGCTCCTCGGGTGGCGAACTGCTCGGGGGCGATCGTCGCCCGCAGATGGGGCAGGTCACCGGTGCGCAGCTCGCCGTCGGACCCCTGGTCGACGAGCAAACCGGTCGCCCTGGCGCGGCGCAGGAGGCTCAGCGCGTCCCTGCTGCCGCGCCCGGTCGGGAACGGCATGGATACCGCGCCGATGGCGGCCACGGCCAGCTCGGCGGCGACGGCGTGCCTGCTGGCGACCATCCGGATGCCGATGATGTCGCGGGGGCCCAGCCCGGCGGTGAGCAACCCGGCCGCGGTCGCGGAGACGGCGTGGTCGAGTTCGGCGTAGGTGACGGGACCGGTGTCGTCGATGACCGCCTGCCGTCCCGGATGCGCGTCCACGTGTTCGGTGAACGACCGGTGGACGTCCTTGCCGGGGTACAGCCCGCGCGTCACCCACGCGCGCCGCAGTTGCCCGGGTACCAGGTCAGGGATCGCGATGCCCGTCGTCGACGTCCACACGGCGCTCACCGGAACTCCCACGGTTTCCGGTGCAGCGCGGCGGTGAAGCGGGGGTCGCTCCGGAGGGCGCCGAGGTCGGTCGTCACGGCCACCGCGGGGATGTCTCGCTCGCGCACGCGGGTCAGCACCTCCTCGGTCGACCACCGGCCGGTGTCCCCGGGAAACGGGCCGGACACCGCGACATAACCGTCCGCGGTCCGCAATGGACGGTGAAACTTCCGGTGCTCCCGCGGGACGGTGCTCGCCGCGGACAGCAGGGACGTGTCGATGCGACAGCCGGCAGCGCTGCGTTCCCTGCGGTGCAGCCCGGTGAGCACGCCCACCGCACACACCAGCCCGCCGAGGACGTCGGTGATCGTCATCAGGGAGGGCGCGGGTGGCTCGCCGGGCGGCCGCAGCGCGGCGGCGAGCCCGCTGTGCGCCTGGACGACGTAGTCCGTGCCGAGCGGTGGGTGCGAGCCCAGGTGCGGGCCCCAGCCGGACGCCGCCGCGTACACCAGCCCGGGACGTACCGCCGCGAGGTCGGGTGCGTCCAGGCCCCACGCCTCGGCCCGGCCCGGTGCCCAGTTGTGCAGGAACACGTCCGCGCCGGCTACCAGGTCCTTCGCCGCCGCCCGTCCGGAAGGCTCGGTGAGGTCCAGTTCGGCCACGTCTTTGCCGGCGTTCAGCGCCGCGAACCGCGCCGACACCCCGCCGACCAGGGGCGGCACCCCGCGGGCCGGGTCGCCGCCCGGCGGCTCGATGCGCAGCACGTCCGCGCCGAGCAGAGCGAGCACGTGCCCCGCCAGCGGGCCCTGGACCCGGCGCGCCGACTCCACCACCCGCACTCCCCGCAGTGGCGCGTCGATGCCGGGATCGGCCGCCGAAAGGCCGGGACCGTTCGGCAGAGGGGTGAAGGCCCATACCGGTACCGGTGATGCGTCACCGATCGGGACGACGCTCACTCCGCACGCGGTCCCGGCGCGGTCGATCGCCGTGAACGGGTGCGCGGCGAGCACTTCGTGCAGTGCGACGGGCAGGGGACAGATCGCGGTCGCGAACCGGTGCAGGAACGGCGGCCAGCCTTGCCGCAAAGCCGGTTCCGGAGCCCCTACCGTCCGCCAAAAGCGTTGCCAGTCCTCGGCGCGCAGGGTCTCGAGTTCGAACCGGACTCCGTCGGCCGACACGAACGGCGGCGGTGTGCCGACGGCGGGAGGTGGCTCGTCCGGCCCGCACGCCAGGTACTGGCCGACCGACAGCAGCGCGGCTTGGGCGACGGAGGTGCGCACGGCTCCCACCGGCACGCCGCGGGCTCGCGCGAACTCGGCGGCGAGCACCCCGGCGGTGGCGAGGACCCCGGCCGCCGCGGTCGCGTAGTCGATGCTCAGGGGTTCGGGGCCGCCCCGGGCGCGGCCGTGGACGTGCATGATCCCGCAGGCCGCCTGCACGAGCACCTCGTCGGTGAGCGGCAGGTCCACCGGGCCGGCCCAGCCGACGTCCGGTTCGACGGTGGTGCCGCCCGCGCCGAGCGCGGCGAGGTGGTCACGGGCGAGGCGGGCCGCCGGGTGGGTGGCGGGCAGGGTCGCGGTCATGCCGGACGCCGCCCGCGCACGGTGTAGAACAGGCAGGAACAGGCGCGGAAGTCCGCGTGCGTCATGACGTCCCGCACGCGGGCGAGGTCGTCGTCGGAGAACCCGGCCGCGACGAACTTGTCCCGCAGGTGCCGGGTGTGGTGCACGAGAAGCTGCAGCCCGGGCGAATCCCGGTCCCACAGCGAGACGTGCGGCCGCGCCTCGACCCGCTCCAGCCCGGCGGCGGTCATCGCCGCCCCCACCGAACGTCCCCAGGTGCCCAGCGCCCCCGCGCTGCGCATCAGCTCCGCCTTGGCGTCGAGGAACCGTTCGTACAGCTCGATGTCCGGCCCGGCCAGGGCAGGACCGTAGGCGATGTCGAACTCGTCGAGCTGGAGCCAGCCGCCCGGCTTCAACGCCTGCACCAGCTTGTCGAGCACCGCGCGGCGTTCGGGCAGGTGGAGCAGGACCAGCCGGGCGTGGATCAGGTCGAACCGCCGCTCCGGCAGGGGATCGTGGACGACGTCGTGCCGTTCGACGCCGAGGCCGGGGGCCGCGTGGACGTGCCGGGGGTTGATGTCGGTCGCGAGGACACCGCCGGTGGGGGCGACCCGGCCGGCGAGCCAGTGCGCGATGCTGCCGCCGCCCGCGCCGACCTCGAGGCACTGCCATCCCGGACCCACGCCGGTGGCGGCGAGTGAGCTGGTGGTGGCCGGGTCGTAGGCCGCGGCCAGGCAGCGGTGCTGCTCGTCGCTGTGGGTGTTGTCGTTGTCGAAGACGTAGCGCCGGCCGGCGAGGGTCATCGGGCTCCTTCAGGTCCAGCGCCCGGAACCCGCGGGTGCGGTGTTCCCGGTGAGCGCGGCGAGCAGGGCGGTGCGGCGGACTTTCCCGGTGCCGGTGCGGGGGACGTCTTCCCGCGCCAGGACCAGGGGCTCGGCCATGGGCGGCAGGTCCGCGACCGCCGCCGACCAGGCCGCGGGGTCCAGCGTGCCGTCGGCGGCGACGACCACCGGCAGCGGTGGCGCGCCCGGCCGGCCGAGCACGACGCACTCGACCACGCTCCCGAGGCGGTCTTCGACCGCGTCTTCCACCGCGAGGCAGCTCATCCCCGGCACGGTGTCGACCTCGCGGTCGAGCAGCCGCACGGATCCGGTGCGGGTCAGCACCCCGAAGTCGCCGGTGTTCCACCACGCGTCCGCGCACTTGCCCGCGAACCGTTCGTCCTCGCCGACGTAGCCGAGGCAGCGGGCCGGGGTGCGGACCTGCACGACGCCTGGCCGCCCGCGGGGGACCGGACGCAGCGTGGCCGGGTCGACGACCCGCAGCCGCGTGCGCAGCGGCATGGGGTGGCCGGCGTTGCGCCAGGAGGCCGACTTCCGGCCGAGGAAGCGGAAGGTGATCGGCCCGGTCTCGCTCTGCCCCCACCCCTGCATCCACAGTGGACGCCGGCGCGCCGACGCGGCGAGGTAGCCGCGCACGGTCGGCGGGTGCACGGCGTCGTACGTGCTCACGAACAGCCGGACGTCCCGGAAGGGGTTGTCCAGCCGGGTGGTCAGCGGCTGGAGCCGCACGTAGCTCGCGGGGAGCCCTTCGACCACCGTCGGCGGGTGCGCGCGCAACACGGGGTCGGCCCCGTCGGGGTCGGCGTCGGTCAGCACCACGATCTTCCGCGGGGCGAGGCACACCACGCTTGCCGTCCAGCAGAACGTCCGGCCGTGCGCGTACGCGCTGACGGTCGTCACGGTATCGCTGCGCTGCACGCCGATCACCGGGATCCGGCCGGCCTCCACCCGGGCCAGGGCCCCGATGATGGTGCGCGTGGAGTGGGCCACCAGCTTGGGCAGCCCGGTCGTGCCGGAGGTGTGCATGATCACCAGCGGGTCGTCCGCGCGGGGCCGGACCGGGGGCGGCGCAGCGGCGTCGCGGAATTCGCCGACGTGGGTCGCGCCCGGGTGTTCGCCGTCGAGGGTGACCGTCACCCGGCAGGCGGCGGCCAGGTCGACTCCGACCGCGTGCCCCCTGGCCAGCACGTCCGCGGTCGTGACCAGGACTGCGGGGGCGAGCCGGCCGAGGAGGACGGCGAGCGGCTCGGGCGGCAGGGTTCCGGACAGCTTCGCCGGTACGGCACCGATCCGCACCGCCGCGCAGGCGAGCAGGTCGTAGTCCCAGTGGTTGTCCTTGACGATCGCGACGCGGTCGCCGCGTCGCGCTCCGGCCGCGGCGAGCCAGCCCGCCGCGGTCTGCACGAGCCGGGCGAGGGCGGGCACGTCGTGGGTCGTGCCGGCGTCCGGGGCGATGTCGAACGGGCGGTCCAGGTGCACGACCGATAGCACGCCCCGGTCGGCGCACTCGTCGAGCAGCACGCCCATGTCGTAGGGCTTCACACCCGCTCCTTCGCGCGAACCGGCGTCCGGAGGCGGGCGAGCACCCGGGACGCGGTGCGGGCCGCCGAGCGCACCGCGCCTTCGCTGCTGGGCCGCAGGAATTCCCAGTCACCCGCGTAGTCCACCGGGTACCGGCCGTCCCTCGCGGCGAATCCCGCACGCAGGCGCAGCGCCTCCGGGGTGGCCTCAGGCAACCCGTGGCGAAACCGGTGGGGGAACGTCGCCGTGACCGCGTCGGCCAATCCGGGCACGTACCGCGACGCGGGCTCGACGAGAGCGGCGGCGACGGTGTCGTCCGGGGCGTCCAGCAGCTTCGGGATCGCCGAGGGGTGGGTCATCAGCGTGAGCAGGCCGCGGCCGGCCGGTGCGCGGCCGGGGTGTTTGACGTGGTCGGCGATGATCCCGGCGAGCACCGGTTCCTCGGCGGCCGGAGTCAGCAGCGTGTAGAGCCGCTTGCGGGCGGGGAGCCGCAGCGGGCGGTCGAGCAGGCAGCTGACCTTCAGCGTCGGGGTGAACGTGCACGCGTCGATGAAGCGCCGTACGGGTTCGCGCTCGTCTGTGTGCAGCCGCGCGGCGACGGGGGCCGGGACGCACAGCAGGGCAGCCTTGGCGGTGACCGGGCCGTGGTCGGTGGTGAGCACGGCGATCCCGGTGTCGGCGGCCACCCGCGTGATCGTGGTGCCGGTGTGCACGTCGAGGCGCTCGGCGAGCTCGCGGGCGAGGGTGTCCATGCCGTCGCGGTAGGTGCACCACGTCGAGGGCGGCCCGACGTCGAGCATGAGGCTGACGAACGGTGCGGCGGCCGAGCGTTCCGGCCGCCAGCCGAAGAAGCTGCCCACCACCGGCTGGAACAGGTAGTCGTGCAGGTCGGGGTGGTACCGGCGGGCGAGGTCGGCGACGGTGGTGGCGCCCAGCGGACTCGCCTCGGGTACGTCGGGGTCGAACCGCCGCCGGTGCCGGGCCGCCCAGGCCAGGAACCGGGCCAGGTCGACCCGGGCCCGCAGGCCGAGCCCGGCGCCGCCGACGAGGCCGCGGGGGTCGGAGACCCCGCTGTGCGCCGCGCCGTCGCGCCACATCGCGATGGGGCCGCCGATCCGCGGCAAGTCCGCCTCGGACAGCCCGGCCCGGCGCAGCAGTTCCCACGTCGCGCGGTACCCGCTCGACGGGATCTGCTCCGCGCCCTCGTCCATCGTGTAGCCGGCGTGGCGGTGGCTCGCCATCCGGCCGCCGACCCGGTCCCGCGTTTCGAAGACCCGCACTGAAAGGCCCGACCGGACCAGTTCGTGCGCGGCGGTCAGCCCGGCGATCCCGGCGCCCACCACCGCGACGTCGACGTCGGTCTCCCGGCCGCTCACTTCGTCACCGCCAGGAGCAGGTTCGCGGCCACGAGCAGCCCGGCGCCCACCCGGTGGGCGGTGAACCCGATCGCCCGGGCGCGCAGGATGTCGCCGCGCGGCCCGAACCCGATGCCGAACTGGCGGGCCCGCAGGACGGTGACGGGCAGCATCAGCAGGACGAACCACCACGGGGCCACGCCGGTCGCCGACGCCGCCGCGCCGAGCAGGAACTCCGCCACCGACAGGGCCGCGACGAACCGCCGGTTGCCGCGGGGCGTCGTCAGCGCGGCCACCGTCGGCCGCCCGACCGAGCGGTCGCCCGCGATGTCGTTGGTGTTCGAGTACACGCCGAACAGCAGCGGCCCGAGCCCGAACAGCAGCGCCTGCACGAGCACGAATCCGTCGAAGCGGCCGGTGATCAGGCCGTAGGGCGCGAGCACCATGACCCACCCCAATGCGGCGATGTACGCCTCCTGGAAGCCGTGGTAGCTGATCTTCAGGCCGTAGGAGTACTGGATTCCGAAGACGAAGTTGGTCACGATCAGCCAAACCGTCCACTGTGGAGCGTGCGGCGCGGCCGCCACCGTGACGATGAAGACGGCGGCGCCCGCGAAGGCCGTGAGCCAGCCGAAGCGCACGACCTCGCGCTCGGTCAGTGCGCCGGTCACCAGGGGCTTGCGCCGGGCCCGGCGCAGGGACGGGTCGGCGCGGTAGTTGGCGGGATCGCTGCCATCGCGGTAGCCGGTGAGGTCGTCGAACGCGACCAGCGAGGCGGTCATCAGGACGGCGCCGAGCCCGAACAGGCCGAGCGTGCCCAGGGCCGCGGGGTCGAAGGCGCCGATCGGCAGGACGACGGCGGACAGGACGATCGGCAAGCTGAGGTAGTAGTCGAAGACGTCGAGCTTCGCCAGCCGCGCGTAACTGACGAGCTTGGGCTCGCCCGCGGTGGACGGTACCGCCCGGACGGTGCTGCCGGTCATCGGCCGGCCTGCTCGCCGATCGCGATGAGCGCGGCGAACGAGTGGTCGCCACCGTAGTCGATCACCTGCTCGTCGACGACCTCGGCGCCCGGCAGCAGCCGGACGTAGTCTTCGAGCGGGCGCAACCGCGACCACCTGCTGACCGGGACGCTCGCGTGCTCGTACTCGACGAGCGTGAGGTACCGCGTGGACGCCGCGATCACCCGGCAGGCCTCGGCGAGCCGGCCCTCGTCGAGCACGTGCATGAGGACCCACACGCACACCGCGGCGTCGTACCGTTCGCGGGGCGGGGACATCCGGTCCGCCCGGACGCACTCGAACTCCACGGCGGGCAGCCGGGCGCAGGCGGCCCGGGCCTGCTCCAGCATCGCCGGTGTCATGTCGATCGCGTGCACCCGGTCGGCGTGCGCCGCGACGGTCGGGGTGAGCCGTCCGATGCCGCAGCCGATCTCCAGGGCGCGGCGCGGCCGCCGGCCGAGGCGGTCCGCGACGAGCGCGAGCTGTCCGGCCACGACGGCGCGGGTCCGCTCGGTGACGCCGGCGTTCAGGCTGTCCGGCTGAGAGGCCCGCATGACCCGGCTCAGGCCGGTTCGCCGCGCGCGCTCGCGCCACTGCCCGGCGATCTCGTCCTCGGTGACGGTCTCGATGTCGCCTGCCGTCGTGTTCACGGGCGGGGATCCTTCCGGTCGGCGAACGAGCACACCGCGGTGGCGATGTGCTCGACCTGGGCGTCGCTCAGGTGGGGGTAGACGGGGAGGGCGAGGATGGTCTCGCCGGCGGCCGCCGCGTTCGGCCACGCCGCCCCGGGCGGGGCGTAGCGGGCGAACGCGGGCTGCGCGGGCAGCGGGGCCGGGTAGTACACGTGCGTGCCGATCCCGAGCGCGGCGAGGTGCGCGGCCAGCTCGTCGCGGCGCTCGGCCCGCAGGCAGTAGACGTAGTAACAGCGCCCGTCCCGGCCGGGCGGTGGCGGTGTGATGCCCCGGTCGGCCAGGGGAGTGAACCGTTCGGTGTAGTACGCGGCGATGTCGGCGCGGCGGGCGAGCCGGGCGGCGAGGCCGGGGAGGCGCCGCAGCTGGAAGGCGGCCTGCACTTCGTCGAACCGGCTGTTGTACCCGACGACGTGGTGGACGAAGCGCCGCCTGCCGTCCTGCCCGTGGTTGCGCAGCATGCGCACGGTCGCGGCGAGCTCGGGGTTCCCGGTGACCACGACGCCGCCTTCGCCCGGCATCCCGAACGACTTCACCTGGACGAACGAGAAGACGCCCGCGTCGCCCCACGTTCCCGCGGGCCGGCCGCGCAGGGTGGCGCCCTGGGCGACGGCGGAGTCCTCGACGAGACGCAGCCTGTGCCGCGCGGCGATGTCCTCGAAGGCGGGCATGTCGGCCATGACCGAGAACTGGTGCGCGGGCACGATCGCTTTGGTGCGCGAGGTGATCGCCGCTTCGGCGAGCCCCGGATCCAGGGTCATGGTGTCCGGCCGCACGTCGGCGAACACCGGCGTGGCGCCCGCGGTGACGACGGTCGCGGCGATCGGGGCACAGCCGAACGCGGGCACCACCACTTCGTCGCCGGGGCCGATGCCCAGTGCGGCGAGCACGAGCGACAGGGCGGACGTGCCGCTGCCGCAGGCCACCACGTCGGCGCCGGCGACCGTTTCGCGCAGCGCGTGTTCGAAGCGTGCGGTGTGTTCACCCAGGATGAACCGCTGATCGAGCGCCGTGCCGACGTCGCGGACGATTTCGATCAGGGTGTCCCGGTCGGCCTCGAACAGGTCCGGCGGGAAGAACGGCAGCGTCGCGGTCATGACGTGCTGCCCGTGTAGTGGCGCCGGATTTCCGCGCAGACCCGGTCGACCTCGGCGATCGTGAGGTCAGGGTGCAGCGGCAACGCGATCGTGTGGCGACAGGCCTCCTCCGCGTGCGGGAAGTCGCCCGGCCGGTGGCCGAGGTCGGCGAAGCACGGCTGCAGGTGCAGCGGAACCGGGTAGTAGACCTCGGTGCCGATGCCCGCGGCGGTCAAAGCGGTCGCGAGGCGGTCGCGGTCCTCGGCCTCGATGACGTAGACGTAGCAGACGTCGCGGTCGTCCCCGCCGTCGGTCAGTGGACCGGGTACGCGGCGCACGCCGGGGACGCCGGCCAGCCGCTCGGTGTAAGCGGCGGCCAGCTTCGCGCGCCGGGCGATGTCTCGGTCCAAAGTGGATAGCTTGGCGAGCAGCACGGCGGCCTGGACGTCGTCCATCTTGCTGTTCACGCCGACCAGTTCGCTGCCGGTCTTGATGGCGGGGAAGTCACCGATGGTCGCGCCGGGGCGGCCGTGGTGGCGTAGCGCGGCGACGCTCGCGGCGATTCCGGCGTCGTCGGTGAGCACTGCGCCGGCGTCGCCGAGGGCTCCGAGCGTCTTGCTGGGGAAGAACGACAGCACGCCGCCCACACCGTGCAGCCCGGCGTGCTTGCCGTGCCGCCGCATGCCGATCGCTTCGGCGCTGTCCTCCAGCAGGGTGAGCCCGTGCCGGGATGCGAGGGTGCTGAACGCGGCGACGTCGGCCATCCGGTCGAACAGGTGCACCGGCATGACCGCGCGCGTGCGAGGCGTGATCGCCTGCGCCGCCGATTCCGGGCACATCTGGCAGGTCGCCGGATCGATGTCGGTGAACTGGGGCCGCCCGCCCGCGTGCACGACCGAGGTCGCGGTGGCCACGAACGTGAACGCCGGCACGAGTACGCCCGCGCCGTCGCCCAGCCCGCACGCGCGCAGCAACAGGATCAGGGCGTCGGTGCCGCTGTTGACACCGACGACGTGGGCCGCTCCGGTGTACTCGGCCAGCCGGTGTTCCAGCCGGGCGACCTGTGGACCGTGGGAGAACTTCCCGCTGTCGGCGACTTCGTGCAGCCGCGCCTCGATTTCCGGCCACAGCCGCCGGAAGCCGGCCGCCTGGGTGAAGAACGGGATCGGCGCCGGCTCGACGATGGGCTCGTTTCCCTTGTGGGGAAGGGAGGTTACGGACATGGCTCCTCGTCTGCCGCGGGTGGACACCTTCGAACGTAGCCCGCCCCGAGCGAGGGCGGCGAGGACTTCGGACCGGAATCATCCGGTCGAGGTGGGGGCATGACTCAATGGACCAACGCCCGGCGACGCAGCGCGAAGACGGATGCCGGGTCCGCCGGACCTGAGGTTCGCAGCCGGGCGGTCGTTTCGCTACGGTCGACCGTGTTCTCGTTGCCACGCATGGCGAAAACCACGCCAAGAAGAAGGGACGGCGATGCCGCACACGGTGGTCGTAGGGCTCGGGCGGTCGGGCGCGGGCCTGCACGTGCCGGTGCTGACGCGCTTGCGCGCGGAATTTCCGGAATTGCTCGGATCTCAGTCGATCGTGGGATTCGACATCCGTGCCGGAATGGCTCTGCGTGACGGCGGTGTGGAATTCGTCGCGGACTCGCTCGACCGGCTCGCCGCGCTGGTTCCGCCCGGCGACGCGGTCGTGCACGTGTGCACGCCACCCGCCACCCGGGTGGACGTGCTCACCTCCCTTGCCCGGCAGGGGTTTCGGCGGCTGGTGGTCGAGAAGCCGGTCGCCGGGGACCTCGCCGCGCTCGCGGCGATCGAGCGGCTGCGGGACCGCCACGGCCTCGACGTGGTCGTCGTGACGCACTGGCTCGCCTCCGTCCTCACCCGGCGGCTCGAGCGGCTGGTGCGGTCCGGAGAGCACGGTCCGCTCGCGACGATCGCGGTGCGCCAGGACAAGCCGAGGTTCGCCCGTGCGGGCGAACCGGCGCACGCCGATGCGTTCGACGTGGAGATCCCGCACGCGCTGGCGGTCGCGCTCACCCTCGCCGGACCGGCCGAGCTGATCGGTGCCGGGTGGACCGATCCGCACGCCGGGCCCTTGGCCGGGGCGTGGATTTCGGTGCAGCACCGCGACGGCCCGCGCACGACGATCCACTCCGACCTCACCTCACCGGTGCGCCGCCGCGAAATCACCCTGCGCCTGCGGGACACGACCGTGGTGGGCCACTACCCGGTCTCCGCCGACGACCACCACGCCCAGCTGCGGGTCGGTGCCGCTCCGCGCGAGGTGTTCGAAGACGAGGCGCTCGGTGCCTTCCTGCTCGCTGCCTACCGCTACTTCGCGGGCGCGGCGGGCGCACCGCCCGGCGAATTCGCCGTGCACGCGGCGGTGGTGCGGTTGCTGGCCGCGGCCCGTGACGCCGCCCGCTCGCCCGAGAACCTGCCCGCTCATGCCGGCTGAGGCGTGGCCGCCCGGCGGCCTGGCCGGGATCGGTGACGAGGCGGCGCCGGACGTCGACGGCCAGCTCGCCGCCGTGCGGGCCCTCGGCTGGGACGCGGTGGAGCTGCGCACCGTCGACGGGCTCGCGGTCGCCGACCTCGACCGCGCCGCGCGCGACCGGCTGGTCCGCGCGGTGCATGCGGCCGGGATCCGGGTGGTGTGCCTCGACTCCCGGATCGGCGGCTGGGCGGGCACGATCGCCGACCCGCCGGATCGGGACATCGGCGAGCTGGCGGCGCTCGCCGAACTGGCCGCCGAGCTGGGCACCCGGCTGGTACGGATCATGTCCTACCCCAACGCCGGGCTGCCGGGCGCCGCATGGCGGCGGGCGGTCGTCGACCGGATCCGCGTGCTCGCCGACCTCGCGGCGGCGGCCGGGATCACCCTGCTGCACGAGAACTGCGCGGGCTGGGCCGCGACGAGTGCCGAGCGCACGCTCGACCTGCTCGACGCGGTCGGCAGCCCGGCCCTGCGGCTGCTGTTCGACGTCGGCAACGGCGTCGCGCACGGTTACGACGCGCCGTCGCTGCTGGCCGAGCTGGTCCCGTTCGTGGCCCACGTCCACGTCAAGGACGCGGTCGGCGGCGGGGCCGGCACGACCTACACGCTGCCGGGCGACGGCAAGGCCGGCGTGGCCGAATGCCTGCGGCTCCTCCGTGCGGGCGGCTACTCCGGCGCGCTGTCGATCGAGCCCCACCTCGCCACCCGCCCGCACGAGGGCTGGTGGGCGGACGTGACCGGCACAGTGTCGTTCATCGCCGCCGGCCGCCGGCTGGCGGAACTTGCCGGGGACACGCCGTGCTGAGCGCCGCCGACCACGACCTGCTCCTCGAACTGTTGCGCATTCCCACGGTCAACCCGCTCGAGGCGGCCGAAGAGGACACCGACCTACCGGCGGCGCAGCGGATCTTCGCCGCCGCGGCCGCCGACGCCGGGTTCACCACCGTCCACCACGCCGCGCCGGAGCCGGCGGTGCTCGATCGCGACGACGTGCCCTCGATCGTGCGTGACCGGGCCCGCGAACCGGGGTTCCTCGCCGCGCAGCCGAGCGTGGTGCTCCGCCGCGGCCCCGCCGGCGCACCGGCCGTCATGTTCAACGTCCACCTCGACACCGTCGCCGGCGCCGAGCCCGCCGGGTTCGACGGCGTCCGGTTCACCGGCCGCGGCGCCATCGACGCCAAAGGTCCCGCGGTGGCGCTGCTCGCCGGGGTGCGGGCCGCCCGAGGCGTGCTCGGCGACCGCGTCGCGGTGCTGGTGCAGGCGGTCGCGGGGGAGGAAGGCGGCGCGATGGGCGTCTACGGGACCCGGCCGCTCGTCGAGGCCGGGCACGTGGGGCGGCTCAACGTGTTCTGCGAGCCCACCGGCCTGCGCTACCTGACCAGGTCGACCGCGGCGATGACGGCGTGCGTGACCGTCGACGGCACCGGCAGCATCGACGACGACCCCGGCGCCGGGCACAACGCGACGGTGCTGCTCGGCTTCCTCGCCCAGCACTTCGCCACGGCGCTCGACGGCGCGGAACCGGGCGGGCGGGTGTGTGTCGCCGGACTGCACACCGGCACGGCCCACAACCGTGTGTACGGCACCGGCCGCCTGCTGCTCAACCTGTCGTACCCCTCGCTCGCCGCGGGCCGGCGCCTCGAGGCACACGTGACGCACGCCCTGAACGCCGGGCTCGCCGAGTTCCGCGACCGCTTCCGCGCGACCAGGGAACTGCACCGCACCGCCGGGCACGCCGAGCGGATCGTGTCCCTGCGATGGCACAAACGGGGCCTGCCCGCCCTGGACTGCCGCGACCGGTGGGCCGCCGAACTGCTCGACGCGGCGGACGTCGCCGCCTGGCCCGCGACCCGGCCCGCGTTCACCTGCGACGCCATCTGGATGCACGACGTGCCGGGGGCGGCCACCGTCGTCCTCGGACCGGGTGATCTCGCGGGCAACAACGCCCACGCCGCGGGCGAGTTCGCCGAACTGACCCAGCTCGACGCCTTCGCCGGCACCGTCACCCGCGTGCTCACCGAGTTCGCGGCGCGCCACGAGGAGGACCATGTCCCTGACGCTCCCTGACACCGGCATTCGCGTGCCGTACGCGGATCTGCTGGCGTTCACCACCCGCGTGTTCCACGATCGTGGCGTGCCCGCCGCCCGGGCGGAGACCGCCGCGACCGCCCTGCTGTACGGCGACCTGCACGGGCTCGGTTCCCACGGCCTCGCGAACTTGGGCCGGCTGTACCTGCCGCTGTTCGACACCGGACGGTGTGACCCCGCGGCCGAACCGGAAGTGATCCGCGACACCGGCTGCGCCGCCGTGGTGGACGCCGGAACCGCGCTCGGCCTGTGGGCGGCCACGGAGGCCGTGGACCTCGCGGCGGACAAGGCGCGTGACCACGGCGTCGGGCTCGTGTCGGTCCGGGGCGGCACGCACTTCGGCTGCGCCGGGCACCACGCGGCCGTCGCCGCCGGGCGCGGCATGATCGGGGTGGTCGCGAGCAACTGCGGCGGCCAGCGGATCGCGCGGCCGCCGGGGGGAGCGGTGGCGATGCTGGGCACCAATCCGCTGAGCGTCGCGGCGCCGGCGCTGCCGGACCGGCCGTTCGTCCTCGACATGAGCACGACCGTCGTGCCGACCGGCCGCATCCGGGCCGCCGCGCGGGCCGGCGAGGCGATCCCCAGTGGCTGGCTCGCCGACGAGCGGGGTCATCCGGTCACCGACCCGGCGGCGTTCGACCGCGGCGAGGCCCACCTGCGGTGGCTCGGCGGCGCCCCGGAAACCGGCGCCTACAAGGGCTTCGGGCTCGCGCTGGCGGTGGAGCTGCTCGCCGCGGCTCTGTCCGGCGCCGCGCTCGGGCCCGCGCCCGCCGCGCTGGCCGGCGACGGCGGACCGCACGGCACCGACGACGACATCGGCTACCTGGTGCTCGCCATTGCCCCGGAAACCCTGCGGCCCGGCGGTGGGTTCGCCGCGGTCGCCGCCACGATGTTCGGCACGCTGCTGGACTGCCCGCCCGCGGCCGGGGTGGCCGCGGTCCGCTACCCCGGGTGGCTGGAGGCCGAACGGGCCGCGGCCCACCGCAAGTCCGGCGTGCCGCTCGCCCGGGACGTCTACGAAGACCTGGTCGCGACGGGACTGCCGCGGTGATCCGGATCGGTCTCGTCGGCCTCGGCGTGATCGGGGCGTTCTACCGCGCCGCGATCACCGCCCGGCCGGACACCCGCCTCACCGCGGTGTGCGACTTGCGGCCCGAGCTGCTCGAGGGGTACGAGCCTGCCGCCTGCTACACCGACCATCGCCGGATGCTCGCCGAAGCCGGCTTGGACGCGGTGGTGGTCACGGTGCCCAACGACGCGCACGCCGCCGTGTGCCGGGACGCGCTCGCCGCCGGAGCCGCGGTGTGCGTCGAGAAGCCGCTGGCCACCACGCTGTCCGACGCCGTTGCCCTCGGTCGGCTGGCGCGTGCGTCGGGAACGCCGTTGTTCACTGCGTTCCACCGCCGGTACAACGACAACCTGCGTGCTCTGCGATCCACGGTGGACCAGCCGGTCCGGCACGTGACCGTGCGCTACCTCGAACGGATCGAGGACCACGTCGGGGTGGACGCCTGGTACCTCGACCCGGTGCGGTGCGGCGGCGGGTGCGTGGCCGACAACGGGCCGAACGCCTTCGACCTCGTCCGGTCGTTCCTCGGCGACGTCGCCGTCACCGGCGTCGAGATCGCGCGGACCGGCGGGGTGGACCGGCAGGCCGTGATCGCCTTGCGGGCGCCCGGCGGCGCGACCGCGCGGGTGGAGCTCGACTGGTCGTTCCCCGGCGAGGTCAAGGACGTGCGGATCGAGTCGGCGGGCGGTGCCGTCCGGTACGCGGATCTGCTCGCCGGCCACCCCGGGTTCAAGCAGTCGCTGGAACACGAATACCGCGGCGTAGTCGCGGAGTTCGCTGAACTCGTCCGGACCGGCGGGAGCGCCCCGGGCGACGGTGTCGCGGCACTTGAGCTCGTGGAGTCCTGCTACCGCGAGGAAAGCCGGGTGACCCGCGCGTGACGAACGAGAACGGCGCGAAGCGGACCATCCGGGGTGCGCTGGTGAAGGTCCTGCTGCACCGGCGCGAGGAGCGCGGCATGACCCTCGAACCGCACGCGAGCCGGTGCGTGCGCGAAGGGGAGGTGCATGAACTGGTGACCACCGACCACACCGAGACGGCGCCGGGCGCGCGGATCGACCGGGTGGGCTTCCTCGGGTTCGCCGAACTGCACAACGCGGGCGTGATCGACCGCGGCGACGAAGTCTGGATCGGCGGCCGGCTGGTCGGGACCGTGCACGGGTTCGACGCCTGCCACTTCCCGAACCACTACAACATCCTCATCGCCGCCCCGGCGCCGGTTTCGGGCGGTGACCTCGCGCTGGCCCCCGAGCTGCCCGTCACCTTCCGGCCGGTGACCTGAAGCGGCCCGCGCGAAAGCGGGGTGGCTCGTCCTCGGGCCACCCCGCTTCGTCGCGGGCTCTCAGCCGAGCAGCGGTACGTCCAGTTTGCCGTAGTGGAAGTTCCGCACCGCGGCCAGCAACTCGTCGACGGTCAGCTCACCGCTGTTGTCGGTGTCGATCTGCCGGAAGGCGTCCTGCGCGGTGGACTGGTCGACCCCGACGCCCTGGAGGTACGCGATGAACTCCTCCTGGTTGATCATGCCGTCGGCGTTGCGGTCGCACAGGCCGACGATCGCCTGCATGACCGGCCGCAGGACCCGGTTGAAGCTCGCTTCTCCCTCGGAGAACATGAGCTTCTCGTTGATCCGGATGAACTGGTCCTCGCTGACCGACCCGTTCGGCGGAACGCCCGCCTCCCGGGCGTGGAAGTCGAACAGATTGCGGAAGGCGTCGCGCAGCGCGGTGGCCTCCTTGGACCCGGGCTGGGCGCCGAACGCGCCCGCGACCCGCTCCGCCTCGCGTTCGAAGTCGGCGCGTTCCAGCGTGCCGCTGCCGTCGACGTCCCACTTGGCGAATCGCTGGCGGAGCCGGTCGGTGGTGATTGCGGTCGTCATGCCGGTGGAATCCTCTCTTTCGGATGGAAAACAGCCCGGCCCGGTGTGGACCGGGAAGAATCACAAATGCCGGACGGAGCTGCCGGAAATCTTTCCCCTGGTGTCCAGCAGCAGCCGGGACGCGTTCGCGAGCAGGACGAGGTCGTAATCGCGGTGGTCCTGCAGCAGAATGGTCAGGTCCGCGGCCGCCGCGGCGGTGCGGAGATCGGTTTCCCGGCGCAGCGGCCGGTCGCCCACGCCGACGTCGGCTGCGTGCGGATCGTGGTAGCTGACGTCCGCCCCCCGCGCGAGCAGCTGCGCCGCGATCGCCCGGGCGGGGGACTCGCGAACGTCCGGCACGTCCGGTTTGTAGGTCACCCCCAGGAGTAACACGGAAGCGCCTCGCAGGTTGCCGAGCAGCGCTTCCGCCCGGTCCACCACACGGGTGGGCAGGTGTTCGTTGACGCGGGCGGCCGCTTCCACCAGCGTGAACGTGAAACCCTCCTGGGCGGCCCGCGTGGTCAGGTACACCGGGTCGACGGGAATGCAATGCCCGCCCACGCCGGGGCCTGGGCTGAACGACGCGAACCCGAACGGTTTCGTGCCCGCGCAGTGCACCACGTCCCACACGTCGATGCCGACTGCGTCGCAGTACCGGGCGAACTCGTTGACCAGCGCGATGTTCACGAACCGGTAGGTGTTCTCGAGCAGCTTGGCCAGCTCGGCTTCCCGCGTCCCCCTGGCCACCACCACCGCGTCGACGAACCGGCTGTAGAACGTGGCGCAGTACTTCGCGCACAGCGGTGTGTGGCCGCCGATGACTTTGGGTGTGTCGGCGAGACCGAATCGCGTGTTGCCCGGGTCGATCCGTTCCGGGGCGAACGCCAGGTAGAAGTCCTCACCCGCGCGCAGCCCGCTGCGCCGCTCGAGGATCGGCAGCACCACCTCCTCCGTCGTGCCGGGGAAGCTGGTCGACTCGAGCACGACCAGCGTGCCCGGCCGCAGCCGGTCGCCGACGGTGGCGGACGCCGTGCGAAGCGGGCCGAGGTCCGGGGCACGATCGCCGGTCAGGCCGGTCGGCACGCAGATCGCGACCACGTCCGCCGCGCCGAGTTGCGCCGGGTCAGTGCTCGCGGTGAACCCGGAGCCGAGCATGGCGAAGACGTCGGCGTCGGAAACTCCCGAGACGGGTGACCGGCCGGCGGCCAGCGTGGTGACCACGGTTTCGTCGACGTCGAAACCGGCGGCGCGAAGCCCTGAGCGGCAGGCCAGCTCGGCGAGTGGCAGGCCGGCGTAGCCCAGCCCGACCACGACCAGATCGACGCCGGGTCTCACGTGCCGACCGAGAACGAGCCGGTGCCCGGCGCGACGTGCGTGCCGTACTCGGGTTGCACCGAGACGCTCGGCGTTAGGCACAGGGGATCGCTGTAGGTGTTGACCACCTCGTCGGTTTCGTTGATGAGCACGTGCGCGGCGGCCGGCAGCTTCTGGCAACCCGCCGGGTCTTCCCACCGGTCAAGTTCCTGTAATTCCGTGGAAAACACGACGACTCGACCATTCGCCGTGGTGGGCTCCGCGAAAGCCATCGGCCCCGCGAAGACCGGTACCGTACAGAGTACAATTGCCGCAGCCAAGGACGGCAGTTTCCTCATCATTACCTCCACGGATTTCGCGACTTCTCCGATCGAATTTAGCAACGCAGGAGAGGCGCGTCAGGGGGTTCGGGGGCACTGGCCCGTAAAGGGTGGGGCGGCTGCGCCGAAAGATCTGGAGACGACCACGCAGCGTCGTTCGGACCCGCTGTGTCGCACGCAAATCGTGTACTGAGTGTGTTCCCCGAGATGCACATGGTGATCGTAGGGTGACGAACTGGGCCGGCCGACATCCGGGCCGGTCTTGGGATGCGCTGCTCTGCCGCTCCGACGAGGGACTACCCGCGCTGACGATCGCGCCGGAACGAGCCCGGTGCGGCGGGCCGATATGGTCCGGTTTCGGTGTGCCGGACGGATGGCTGTCCGGCTGGAGGAGGCAGGCGTGAGTGACGGGACGGCCGAGGTGGAGACGTCGTCCGCGCGGGACACGGTCCGGCTCGGGCTCGTGATCGGCGCGCTCGGGGTGGTGTTCGGCGACCTCGGGACCAGCCCGATCTACACGCTGCAGACGGTCTTCGACCCGGCCGACCCGCTGAACGTGGCAGCGACCATCTGGAGGTGACGGCTCCATACCCGCGCGCAGTTTGGTCTAGTCGATGAGATGGTCCTCGTGGATGTAGAGCGTCCTCGACCTGTCGGTCCTCGCGTGGCGTTCGCACCGCCCGACCGGCACGGACGAGGTCCGGATCGAGCACAACGGCGTCAGCATCGTCGTCCGGGATCCGGCCCCGGACACCGTCGCGGCGATCACGGCCGCGCTCGCCGAACCGGCGGATGTGGACGGCGATCAGGCGGTCTGACCGGTGCTGAGCTTGGCGGACCCGGGATCGTCGCGCGCTCTCCTGGTGGGCTGCGGCAAGTACCGGCACCTGCGCGACGTACCGGCCGTCGCCGCAGGCGTGCAGGGGTTGCAGGCGGCGTTGACAGATCCCCGGCTGTGGGGTTTGCCGTCGGCGCACTGTCCCACCGTGACCGACCCGGCATCGGCCGGGGACGTACTCGACCGCATCCGCGACAGCGCGGCGGCGGCCACGGACCTGTTCGTCTTCTGCTTCGCCGGGCACGGGTTCATCGACCTGGAGTCCGACGAACTGTTCCTCGCCCTGCCCACCACCGACCGGACCCGGCCGTGGACCGGGCTGCCGTACGACTGGATCCGCCGCGCGCTGCGCCACCCCGGTGTCCGGGCGAAACGCAAGCTGATCGTGCTCGACTGCTGCTACAGCGGCGTCGCCCTCGGCGGGACACTGGCCGCGGACGCTGCCGACCACGCCGCGGTCGACGGCGTCTGCGTGCTGACCGCCAGCGCTGAAACCAAGACCGCGCTGGCCCTGCGCGGCGAACCTTTCACCGCGTTCACCGGCGAGCTGCTGACGACGCTGACCCGCGGTGTCCCCGGCGGGCCGGCCATCCTCGACATCGACACCGTGTACGCGCACCTGCGGGCCGGCTTGCGGGCCAAGGGACGCCCGCTGCCGCAGCTGCGCAGCCGCAACGCCGGCACCCGGATCCCGCTCGTCCGCAACCTCGCCGGCCCGCCCCCTCCGCCGGCGGCCCGGCCCAGCCGGAAAGCCCGGGTCACGGCGGCCGCGGTACTGGCCACCACCTTGCTCACCGCGGCCGACACTGTGCCGCTCCCCGCACTCTCGCCTCCGGTCGCGATGGTGGCTTGCCGAGGCAGCGAGCCGCTCGCCCCGCCGCCTGCCGGCCCGCTGACCCGCACCCCGGCCGTCGCCGCGGCGACGGCATCACTGGCCGGCCGGTCGACGTTGATCATCGGCACGATGCTCGCACGGCCCGGTCTCGCGGAACGCTGTCCTGACGGAACTCTGCGTGGCTTCGATGTCGCGATTGGCCAGCTGGTGGCCGCCGATCTCGGATATCCGCCCGAGCAGGTCCATTGGCTGGACCTGGCTGCCGGGGAACGGCTCTCCGCCGTGCAGACGTACCGCGTCGACATCGTGGCCGGGAGCATGGCGATCACCGATTCCCGTCGGCAGCGCCTCCGGTTCGGCGGTCCGTACGAAGAGTCCAGCCAGTCGCTCATGGCCGCCGGCGCTACCACGTCGATCGACAGCCGCGACTCGTTCCGCGACCCGGCCTTGACCGTCTGCGCGGCCGACGGCAGCTCGGCGGCGGAAAACTTGCGACCGTACTCGAACAATCCCGGGCAGCTGCTCACCCGCCGGACCGTCGCCGACTGCCTCCAGCTGCTCCTGCAGGGCCGGACAACGGCGGTGAGCGCCGACCGTTCGGTCCTGCTCGGCTACCTCCTCGCCCTCGGTACCCGGGCGAAGCTCGTAGGACCGGCCTTCGCCGACAGCTATTATGGCCTCGCCGTGCGGAAGGATCAGCACGAATTGGCCGACGGGATCGACGACATCCTCGAGCGCAGCTACCAGGACGGCCGTTACCGGTCCGCCTGGCGCCTGTCCCTCGGAAAGCTGCTGCCCGAGGTCACCACCGGCCCACCGATCGACCGTACCGTCGGCTGACGTGAGGAGCCGTAGGGTGCTGTTGCGCTTGTGGACGACGGCGACTTCTTGGCCGTCTTCACGCAAGCCGATATTGAAACTGCCGTCGTGGCTGGAGCAGGCCAGCCGGTTGGGCTGGAACTCCAGGCCTTCGGGGGTGGTGATGCTGTCGGGGACTTCGACGCTGACCCTGCCTCAAAAGGGTTCGTGCTCTTCGTGTGTTCAGACTACGTATCCCCAGAAGTGATCTGCCCAGTCTCCGCAAGGCCACTGGATGACGGCGGCATTGTCGACCTCGCTTCCACCTGCTACGCCTATGCACATCCCGGTGAACTGGTTGATCAACTGGAATCGGCCATCCGGGGCAATTTCGAATCGCCATAAGCGCCATTGAATGGCTGTGCATGGAAGCTGGACGAGCTGTTCGCCGCGCGATCCACTTTCAATGGCGAGACACAGATTGCTATGGGCGTTTCGAATCCAGTACCATCCACCGGATACCTGATCGAACGTCCATTTGTGATCTTCCCAGTCTCCGCAGGTGAACTGTGTTACCCCGACTCCCTCTTCCGTGCTCCCGCCAGGGATGTTCATGCACTTTTCGGAGTTCTTGTTTATCAACTTCGCGTATACGCCGGCAGCTTTGGGCGTGATCAGGGTGCTGCTGGCGCTGCCGGTCGCGATCGTGGTGACGGATAGGGTGATGGCAAGTGTGAGTATTGTGACTGCGCGGATGATGCCCTTCATTGAGTACCTCTCCCCGAGGTTGTGTGCGATACCAGCACGTTCGGAACCATCATGCCTTGCTTGTCCGGGGACCGATCCCCAGGACTTCTTGGTAATGTGAAGGTTTTACCTGATGCGAACTCGCGCGGCGGCGTATTGCGCGGCAGCAGCTGTGACCACGGCCTCGCCGCGCGGCTCGCGGACGGAGCCGGCGCAGGTCTTTTCCTCGAGTGTCGCGGAAGCAACAGTGCGAGTTGCCCCCGCGGGGAAGTGGGCAAATGCATGGGTCGTCGGCCGGTTGTCGGGCGGCAACGTGGCGCTGGAAAACAACAGGTTAGGCAGCTTCCGCGCGTGCCGTCCATGGAACAGGAGGTCCGGGACGCGACGGCCGAGCTGGGTGTCGGCGCCGGCGTGTTGCTGGATCAGCAGTCCGATGGTGGTCGCCCGGTGCGCCGTGGGCGTGGACCAGGGCACAGGCGGTGAGATGGCGGTCGCCGCGGCGCAGGGCACTCGCGACGATCAGCGTGGCCGGCCGGAACGAGCGTGGGGATCGGTGCTGCCTCGGCGGAGGGCCATCCACAGCTGCTCCACCCGCTGGGGTCCAGATCAGCCGGAGGCAGGAACATGGGCCCGTAGTGATGACGGCGAACGCCGCGATGTCGTCGACGAATTCGTCGCGGCCGACCTGGATGGTGGCGTGGGCGACGAGCCGGTTGGCCTGTTGCTCACGGTCGCCCTTCGGCAATGACGTTGCCCGTCGACCTGAGCGAATCGGAACCGCCGGGCAGGTTGATACTCAAGCCAACCGGGCAGCGCCAAGCGCCGATGCCGGTTGAGTCTCAGCGCCAGTCGGACGCTGCCGACCGCGATGTCGTGGTCGACTTCGGTCGGTTCCACCGGTCACCACTCAATGCTCGCTCGGTTCCCGGCGCGGGGAAAGCGGAGGCTGACCGCACGGGAGTCAAGCAGCCGGCTCACGTGTTCGCAGGCGGTGTAGAAGCCTCCGCCGAATCCGCTGCCGGGAGTTGCAGACCGGCTCACGGCCGTGCTCAAAGTCGTCAGTTCGCTCCAGAGGAACGAACTGACCGATCGGTTCGTAACCACAAGATCACCGGGCGCCCGGAGCGCGCCGGTCAAGTCCGCGATCTCGGTCTGGACCCTACTGATGTGCGCTTGGGCGACGCTGAGGGACTTGTGGGCCACCGAGGTGGTCACCGATGCCAGTCGTACGGCCGCTTTGGCGCTGTCCGTCGGCCGACCGCCGCGCAGCCAGCTTGACAGCAATTCGGTGACCCCTGCTGCGGCTGTTTCGGGATCGGGCAGTTCAATATCGTGGTCATAGGGCTGCAGCAGATAGTCCGGGACGCGAGCGGGGGGTGACGGAGGAGATCCGAGTCGCTCGAGCAGGTGATGCCGACGTGCCGAAAGCAGTCCCGCGGCATATCCTTGGCCGAATTCGCTGGGGCCCAGCCGGGGCAGGTTCATGATCTGCACGTCCACGGAATGCAGGGCGACCTGGCCGGTGAACCTCCGAAGCTGATCAGCCACCGACAGCGCTTGCTCGTACACGGCGACCAGGCGCTGGGCTTCGACCCACCCAGGCTCATTGTCGAGGATCGCTTCGGCCAGCATACGGTAATGGGATTGCTGCGAAGCTTGGATATACGAATCTTCTGCTAGCGCTTCGGTGAGCCGATTCAGCCACATCATCTCTCCTCAGGCGGTGTCCACGCCGGACCGACGTCGCACAGGGTGGCGCGGCCTCATCCGGGGAACAGCGGTTGATCGGCAAGCTCGAGCCATTCGAGGTCCATCGGCACCAGCGTCGTCGAAAGCACCAGCTCCCGCAGCAGGTTCACGGTCAAGGTCAGCCCCACCGGTTCGCCCACCTCCTCCCGTCGCAGCCCGTACACCCCGGCGTCGGAAAGCCGTTGCCGGACCCGGGAGACGAGATGCTCGACGCGTTTGACTGTCCAGTTCTCGCGCGGCCGTCGTTCGGCGAGCTCGGCGGCCGCCTGCTGACGGGACAGCGGCAGCGGGTGGGGGTCGTAGCCGAGGTAACGCTGCCCGAGCACCGCCAGCACGAGGTGCTCCTCCGGGGACAGCCGCCAGCGTTTCGGCGGCGCTGTCGGGTGCGTGGGGCGACGCGTGGCGACACCGGGCTCGCCGTCGGAGACGAGCAGCTCCAGCACGTGCTCGCGGGCGCCGCGCAGGAACAGCGCGGTGTAGCCGTCGGCCAGCGGCAGCGGTTCGCTGTCGCGGTGCAGCAGGACGTTGTCGGACAGCCGGATCGGCGAGCGGCCGGTGTTGCTGAGCCACCAGCGGTCTCCCTCGCGCACGAGCAGCCCGTGGACCCGGCTGATCCGCACGTCTTCCTCGCCGACACAGACGTCGACCTCCAGCCGGTTGCGCCCGAAGGTCAGCCGGTTCCCGGGCGACGGCGGCACCGCGACGCCGCCGGTGACGGTGAGCGCGCTCAACGTCCCCGGCACGGCGCCGGCGACGCCGTGCCGGAGGCTGCGCTGGCGGTGCGGGTCAAGGCGTCCGGTGGTCACGGCCACCTCCGTTCGTAGGCGCCGATGTCGAAGCCCGCGCCGGCAGGCCGGGCGACGCCGTCGAGATCGAACGCGGGCGCGTGCTCCGGACTGCCGGCGTCCACCGCGACCGAGCCTGCGGCAAGGTGGTAGTCGCCGCAGGCCGGATCGGCGAACCCCGGCTCCCCGGCGAAGTTGTGGTCGGCAGCGAACGGTCCGGCGTCGACCGGCCCGTCACCGAACACGTTGTTCCGCAGGGTGTTCGTCCCGGCGAACCGGTCGGCGTCGATCAGCAGGGAGCCGCGGGCGTTGCCGGCGAAGGTGTTGTTGACGATCGTCAGGTCCCGCATGGTCCCGGTCGACTCTGCCCAGAGGCTCAGCCCGGCCTGCGCGTTGCCGGTGGACAGGTTGTCGAAGACCCGGATCTTCGACAGCAGCCGGCTTTTCGAGTAGTCCTCGACGGCGAGCCCGATCCCGGCCTTGGTGGCCTCGCGGGTGCCGCCGACGACGTTGGCGTAGACGTCCACAGTGGACGAAGAGTCGACGTAGACGTCCGGCCCGCGGTTGCCGGTGACGACGTTGTGGTGGATCTTCACCCGGGCGGCGTCGTCGTACTTGACGTCGATGCCTTCCTCGCCGTTGTCGTGCACGCGGCAGCCGGACACCTCGACCTCCGACGAGCCGGAGGCGATGCTCAGCGCTTCGTGGTCGGCCGCGGTGCCGCGGGCGTTGGTGCCGCGGATGTCGCAGTTCGCCACGCGTACCCGCCGGGTGCCGACCAGCACGAGCCCGCCGTCGCGGGAGCCGTCGACACCGAACCGGTCGAACACGAGGTCGTGCGCGCCCTCGGCGTACACGCCGAAGCGGGCCGAGCCGGACACGGTCACGTCGGTGAACTCCAGCCAGCCGTGTCCGCCCACCGCCAGGCCGCCGGCGCCCGTCAGCACCGCGGTGCCGCCGATGCCGGCGAACCGGATCGGGCGGCCGGGTGCGCCGTCGCGGCGGATGGTCAGCCCGCCCGGGTACGTGCCGGCCTCGATCGCGATCGTGTCACCCGGACGGGCGAGGTCGGCAGCGGCCTGCACCGTGGCGTACTTCCCGTGCGGGCCGACGCGCCAGGTCCGCGGCACCGGTCCGGCAGCCCCCTCGGCTGCCGGACCGGCCACGGCCACCGCCAGGAGAGCCACACCGGCCAGCACCCGTATCGCCACTTTCCCGTCCCGTCTCCTCCGGCCCGCGAACCCGGCCTCGGCCCTCCCTTTCTAGCCGGGACCGCCGGGGACCGGTCCCCGGTTCACGGCAGCCGCCGGACGAGGACCTCCGCCAGCGATCGCGCGGTCGCGCACAGCGCGTCCCCACCGGCTGCCGAGGTGTCCTCGACGGTGACCACAGCGACTTCCTCCCGGGTCTGCGGAGTGCCCTTCATCATCTGCAGGGCCGCGGTGTAGGAGCGGTGCACGACCTTGACGGCGCACTCCGGGTGCCCGCCGGGCACCGGCGCCACGACGGCGCTGCGGTTTCCGATGCGGATCCGGTTGCCCGGCACGTCCTCGTCGGCCTCGATCGGCCATTCCCGGCTGTACTCGACGGTGATCGTGCGCGGATCGTGTTCCCAGGTGCAGTCCCAGCCACCGAACCCGCGATCCGGTTTCTTGACCTTGCCCAGCACGCCCGACGTCGTCGCGTCGTCGAGCAGGCTGCAGGCCTCGATGTGCGCCAGTGACCAGCCCGGGAGCGGGGCACGCCGTGGCAAGGGTCCGTTGGCGAGCTTGGCCAGCACGCCGGACAGCACCGACTCCGAGTAGAAGCACACCGGCGCGTCCTTCGCGTCCGTCACCGCGCGCGAGGTGACGACGATCCGGTTGGCGTCGGCCAGCGAGATGGCCCGCTCGCACGAGCCGTCGTGAATCTCGGGATACTCGATTTCGCCCATCTTGCCGGGCACCGGCGGCCGGGGCGGGTACCGCAGCGGGCCGGTCAGATCGAGCCGGGTCTGCACCTGCCCGGACTTGCCGGTCAGCGTGGTCGTGACGACGCAGGTGCCGAAGTTCGCCACCTCGGGATCCACGAACGGCTCTCCGAACCCGGTGAGCGAGTTGAGCGAGATCGCCGCGCACGGGTCCGTCGCGGCCGGGTCGGCGCCGAGGGTGTTCGCCCCGGCCGGAGCGCCGCCGGTGGTGGTCCACAGCGGCCGGGCGAGGACGAACCCGGCCACCAGCGCGGCCACCGCCACCACCGCGGCCCCGGCGAGCAACTGCCGGCGAAGCCGGCGTCGCGGCCGCCGGGGTGTGGGCGCGTCCGCCGTGAGCAGCGTGACCGCTTCGGCGGCGCTGGGCCGGTCGGCCGGGTGCCGCGCCATGAGCGCGGCGAGCACCGGCTCGAACCGCCCGGCGCGCTCGGCGGCCGCGTACCGTCCGCCGGCGGCGCGGCGCATCTGCGCGAACGGGCCGTCCTCACCCGAGCCCCACGGCGAGCGGCCTTCGATCGCGGCGTAGAGCGTGGCCCCCAGGGAGAAGACGTCCGAGGCGGGTCCGGCTTCGGCGCCGTCGGCCACCTCCGGCGCGACGTACCCCAGCGTGCCGGTGAGCTGGGCCCCGCCGGTGCGGGTGACCTCGGTCCAGCGCGCGATGCCCAGGTCGGTCAGCTTGGCGACGTCGTCCGCGGTCACCAGGACGTTGCCCGGCTTGACGTCGCGGTGGACGATGCCACGGGAATGCATGTCGGCGAGTGCCTCGCCGAGCTGCGCGCCGATCCGCCGGACGCGGTCTTCGGGCAACGGTCCGCCGTCGTCGACGAGCTCCTCGAGGCTCCGGGCGGCCAGGTACTCCGTGACCAGCCACCGGGCGTCGCCGTCAGTGACCGTGTCGAAGACGGTGACGACGTTCGAGTGCAGCAGCCCGGCGCCGATCCGCGCCTCACGGCGGATCTGCCCGGCGTCTTCGCCCAGCGCCCGCTTGAGTGTCACCTGACGGCCGAGTTCGAGATCGACGGCCCGCCACACGACGCCCATGCCGCCCCGGCCGAGCTCCTCCTCCAACCGGTAACGGTTGGCCACGACCCTCCCCTTAGCCACCCCGGGAGTGTACGAAATTGCGTGTCGGACCGCTAACCCCGCGTCACCTCGGCGGCGGGCCGAACCGGTTCCCTCCCGGCTGGCCCTGCTCGCTCCAAGGACGGTCAGGACGATCCAGCCGATGCAGGAGATGACGCCGACACACCACCAGCCGGACCGCCCGAGGTCGTGCAGCCGCCGGACCCCGACGCTGGCGAACGGCACCAGCCACGGCAGGTAGAGCAGCGTGCCGGCGGTGTAGAGCCAGTCTTCGTCCACGACGCTCTCGATGCCCCCGAGGGCCAGCACCAACGGCACGTAGACCAGGAAGAAGTACCAGAACTCCGGCCGCGAGGCCCGTTCCCGGGACCGGTCCCGGGAATCTCGCCTGATACTGCGGACGCGTCACGCAGCATAGGGGAGTCGTGAGGGGAGCCGTGGCCAAGCCAGGCGAGTATCCGCAGGTGCGTCTGGCCTGCATCCGCGGTGAACAGCACCGTGAATACCTCGTCAGGTACGCGACCATCGTCCGGTACTCGCTGAGCGACATCCCGGTTCCGCGGCCCGCCACCGGCTTCCTCGAAGCCACGGTGAGCTGCGGCTCGTGCGAGAGCCAAGTGCCGGTGCGGGTGTTCAGCCCCGCCGGGCGCCGGCGGCGGAAGCTGGCTTGGTTCGGGTTGTTCCTGCTGGGGGCGGCGGTTGCCACGCCGTCGACCATCCGCCTGAGCGCGCTGGACGCGCTCGGCGGCGCACCTCCGCAGCTCTACGTGCTGCCGCTGCTGACCACCGTATCCGGTCTCGGCGCGGCGGTCCTGGGAGCCATGTTCTTCTTCGCCGAAGACGGAGTCCGGCTCGCTTCGCTTTGGGGTGACGCCGGCCACCGCCTCCGGCGGTGGTGACGGAGACGGTGGAAACGGCCTCGCCGCGCCTTCTCGTCCCGAGCGAAGACTGCGATGGGAGCGGACCCGGCCCGGCAGCCGCGCAACCGCGAGGAGCACGACAGTGCACTGACGGCGACGCGGGTGGACACCGTCACCCACCCGCCACCGAGGAAACGGCCTCGCCGGACATCACTCGGGAACCATTCGATGCGGCAGTGGGCTTATAGCTCAACTCGTCGAGCCACAGTTCGACTACTTGGCGCTCGCGCGGCCACATCTGCGTCTCCCCCGTGCAGGGTTCCGTCCTGCTGGTCGTTTTCGCCCGGCCGGACACGACCATGGGCCTGTTCAACGTCGTCGCGAGGCAGGCGCCGGCCCTGCTCCAGGACGCCCTGACCACGGCGAACTGAGCTGTGGACGCGCTCAAGGGCAGGGCGCGCTGTCTTGGAAGCGGAAGGTGCAGACGGGGTTGGCGTCGACGGCGGTGATGTCGTTGATGGTGACGACGGCCAGCGGCCGGGCGGCCCCGTCGCGGCCGGCCCGGAAGTCGATCCGGCCCGACACGCCCTTGAAGCAGGCAGCGCTCATCGAGTCGGAGCAGTCGAACTCGCGGAACTCCTGGGCGACCGTCGCCCGGTTCGGGGCGAGCTTGCCCGCCTCGGGGACCGCCCGGAGCTTGTTGCGGTTCACGGCGGTGAGGTACAGCCCGGCCGCATCGTAGGCGGTCCCGACGCGCTCCCCGGTCCAGCGGCGGTCACCGCCGTGCGCGGCGAGTTCCGCCCCGAAAGCCTGCCAGCCGGCCGGCCGGTCGTCCCGCGGCGAGTACAGCCCTCTCAGCCCGGCGCAGAAGATGGTCAGCGGCCGCTGACTGTCCGGGTCGCTGCCCACGGCGGGCTTTCCCTCGGAGACGCAGGAACTGCCGGCGAGCACGACCCGGTTGGCCAGCGACACGTATCCGAGCGAAACGTTGGAGAACCGGTCGGACCGGCGGCTCTCACCCTGGGCGATGAACCGGGTCACCGCGTCGTCGCCGATGATGGTGGGCTTGCCGGTCGCCGGGCAGTCGTCGAGGACGTGGTTGAGGAAGTCGGTGAAGCCGGTCTCGCGGCCTGCGTAGAAGGCGACATCGTCCGCGCGGCAGTCGACCTCCACCGTCGACGGCGTGCGCCACTGGCGCAACCGGATCGACGATTGTCCGTGCGCGAGTTCGGCGAACCGGTCGCGCAGCGTGCTGAGGTACTGGTCGGGCTCCTGGACGAGGTCGGGATGGTAGACGGTCACTGTCCGCCGGGTGGCCGCGGCGTACTCGGCGACCAGCCGTGCCTGCGGGCGGTTGCCCGCGACCATCTGGAAGTACAGCGGTGACAGTGCGGGCAACGAGTCCCCGGTCAGCGTCGTGGCCACGATGGGAATGCCGAACGCCCCGAGCGCGCCGATGGCGCTCTCGGTCTGGGTGACACTCCGTCCACCGCCCACGACACCCATCACCGTCGGGTCCCGCTCGGCGAGCGGCGCGATGAACCGATCGACCGTGCGCCGCGCATGCCGCATCTGGTAGCCGCCGTTGGCGACCACGATCCGCAGCAGCGGGTTCAGGGCGTCCTCGGTGGAGTTGCCCACCGTGTTGTACTGCGACTGCTGGATCAGCAGCCCGGTCATCTCCTCCGCCTCGGCGTCGTCGGTGCCTTCCCGGGTGTCTGGATGGGTCAGTTCGGCGAAGTAGACCAGCGTGACGATCGAGCGGTCGGGGTTGGTGTCGTGCAGATGCTCCGCGATCTCGTTCTGCTCGAATACCGCCTCCTGCGCCTTGCGCAGCTTGCCCGTGCTGCCGAAGACGTAACCCCCGGCACTCACCCCGACGCATTCCCCGGTCTCCGGCATGAGGACGGCGCCGGCCTCGGGGAATCCGGCGACCCCGCACGGGTCGGGGGCGGGCGCCGGCAGCATCGCCATCGTGCTCACGCCCGCCCCGGCCAGGAGCAGCAGCACCGCGGCGACCACGGCCGGTTTGCGAGCGAACCAGGGGATCTTCCTCGGCTCCCAGTGCTGGCCACTGTCCGCGTCGTGGCAGGACGCCGGGTCTTCGCTGCCGAGCTGGATGACGAGGAACCGGGCTGCCGGCCGGAACTGCTGCCGTCGCCGTGGCAGGTATTTCTTCCAGCTGGCCACGTCCTCCTCGATCGTGCGAACCGAGCCGGGTTTGACGTCAAGGCTGTCCGGCAGGTCCGTCGCGGTCGCGATCACCAGCAACGGGTCATGCTCGCCGGTCTGGTTGCGCACGTCGTTGATCAGGTGCAGGAGCTCCCAGCCGCCGTTGGCCTCGGTGATCCCGTGGAGGACGGCGGTGAGGTAGGCGGTGCGCCGCCACCGGCGCAGCCACCAGGTGCGAGTGCCGTAGAACCGGCGCAGATCCCGCAGGAAGGCGCGGACCAGGAGCAGTTTCAGTTGTTCGGGATTCTCGTTCTCGCGGGCGTCGGTGGTGAGCCGCCGGGCGAACCCCAGAAAATCGGCGGAATGCTTGGGCACCATGAACCGCTGCCGCATCAGCCACCGTGGCTCACCGCCGCGAAGCCCCCGCAACCACAGCCACCGCCCGAAGCGGGACAGCAGCTGCGGCATCAGCCTGGTCAGGTCGAGCGCCTTCTCCGGCGCCACCGCGGTCACCATGCGGCTGAGCAGTTCGGTGCCGTCGCCCTCGGGTGAGGTCGGGGCGTACCACTCGAGGAGCTTCGAGCGCAGCGGGGCCTGCTGGTTGCGTTCGAGCGTGGACTGGCGGTGCCGGGTCAGCCAGTCCACCAGGCGGAAGGTGTGGAACGGGATCTCCTTGCCCGCTCCGAACCGGTCCGAGCTCAGGTTTTTGACCAGGTGGTTGAGCAACGGCAGCACGGGACGGCCGTCCCCGGCATCGACGGTGATCGAGGCGGCGTCGACCGAGGCGGACGGGATCAGCCGTGACGGCACCCGGTCGAGCCGGGCCGGATCCGGGTTGAGCCGGGCGGCCAGTGCCTCGGCCACGGCTTCGGTGGCGCCCGGCTCGCCGATCAGGCACAGCAACGGCAGAGCCTGTTCCCCGCGCAGGTCCCGGTGTTTCTCGGACCACCTCCAGCGCGGGCGGTCGATCAGCTCGCGCACTTCCCGCAACAGCGGGTCGAGACCATTCATGTTCCGCCCTCCGACCGCTCGCGACGATACCCTCGATCAAGGAGAAGCACGGGCAGCGCAAACATGAACGGCGATAGCGGGAGATCTACCTGAATGGAGCAAGAAACGCCGACGCGGCCGCCACACGCCTTCGCCGAAGAATATGAAGATCCTTCATCGCGGCGTACCGCCGGCATGTACGACGCTGCGGTAACCACAGCGACGGCGCGGAGGGACGTTAACCTGCGCCTGGGCGAGGGGGGAGGGGCCAGCGCTGATCGTCCGCGACCAGCGAGGATCGCAACCTGCTGCCGGCCGTATGATTCACAAATGAGGGAGCATTTATGCTCCATAAACGGCGATGATCGACGTCGATTGACGCCGAATCAGCGCATGAGCGAGTCCCTGTGGGGAGCAGTCATTTAGGCCAGCGACCTGGGGCGTCTTCGTGTCCGAACTCCGCTTCGCGCTGTAGCCAACCGGCCACTGTGGCAGTCGTCGCACAGGCGACGGGTGATGCCTCTGACCCGTGGTCGACTTCTGCGGTCAGCCGGTCGTGCGCGGAAAGTAGGATGCGAAACGCTGTGACTCTGAGCTAGGCACCTATGCGATGGTCTCCCCGAACACGGGAGATATCCCACGCGTGGGGTTCAAGTTCCCCCTCGAACACAAACACGTGGGAGTTCTCCCGAACTACGGAGTAACTGGCCCGCTGCCGAGGGTCTTCTCGTGTTCAGCCTCAGTCGATCTCGGCTACGCTGAACTTGACCGCGCCTCCTTTCGCGCAGCACGTCGGGGAGCTGTCGCATGGCCCGCATCCCCTCCTCGGGCTTGCCCGGCCCCATCGACCAGCTGAACCGTTCAGCCGGGTGTAGCGCCGGCAATACGGTCAGGCGCCGCGCAAGCGGACGGGCAGTTCGCGTACGCCCCAGGTGAAGTTCGACGCCGTGTAGCGGGGCTTGCCCGTGATCTCCACCGCGGCCACCCGGTCCAGGAGTTCCTCCAGGAACACGGTCAGCTCCAGACGGGCCAGGCGCGCCCCCAAGCACTGGTGGCGACCGCCGCCGAAGGCGAGGTGGCGGTTGGGCGTGCGGTCCACCCGGAAGCGTCCGGCGTCGCCGAACTCGGCGTCGTCGCGGTTGGCCGAGACGTTCCACAGGGTCACCCGGTCGCCGGCGGCGATGTCGACACCGCCGATGGTGGTGGGTGCGGTCGCGGTTCGAAGCACGTGCACACCGGGGGTGGTCCAGCGCAGGACCTCCTCGACCGCGCCCGGCAGCAGCGCGCGGTCGGTGCGCAGTGCGGCCCACTGGTCCGGGTGCTCGACCAGAGCGAGCACGGCGCCGGCTGCGGAGTAGCGGGTGGTCTCGTTGCCGCCGGCGAGGACACCGTTGCAGTTGACCACGATCTCGGTGTCGGTCAGCGGCCGCTTCGTCCCGTCCGCAGTGGACCGCCGGTCGGTGGCGATGCGGCTGACGAAGTCGTCGCCCGGGTTCTCACGGCGGTCCAGCACCAGTTCCGAGAAGTACAGGAAGATCTCCGCGTGCGCGCCGAGCCGGCTCTGTTCGTCCTCGCCTTCGAAAGCGTCGTTCATCGTGCCGCCGAGCCAGTCCCACTCCTGCTGCGGCACGCCCATCAGCGCACACACCACGCGAGTCGGCAGCCGGCGCGCTGTCTCCACCATGTCCACCTCACCCGCGGCGAGGGCATCGTCGAGCAGGCCGCGTACCACGGCTCGCACCAGTTCCTCCGCGTGCGGGATCGCGGCGGGGGAGAATGCCTTGGCCAGAACCGTTTTCAGCTGCGCGTGGTCCGGCTGGTCGGAGACGATCAGCATCTGCCCGGTCACGGCGTCCACCGCGGTGGCGTTGGTGCCCAGTCGCATCCCGTGGCGGGAGCTGAACCCGGCCGCGTCGCGGTAGACCGACAGTACGTCGGCGTACCGGCTGACCACCCAGAATCCGCCGTTCGCGTCGGGGTGCCGGCTCACCGGATCGTTTTCGCGCAGCCACGCGAAGTGCGGCCAGAACTCGGTACCGGCGAAGCTCAGGTCGTCGGTCAGGTCCATCAGCACAGCAGGCTCCCCAGTGCGGGCACGGTCTCGTCGGCGAGGTCGGTCAGGAAGGTGTGGCTTCCGGCGAAGGACCGGCGGCTGGTGCCGGCGGTGCTGTAGCCGGCCCAGCCGTCGAGCAGGTGCCCGGGCACCACCGGGTCCAGGTCGCCGGACCAGGCGTGGATGGGACAGTCCACCCGGAACTGTTCAGCGAGGACGTGGGTGTCGGCGAGCTTGTCGTCCCGGCGCAGCACGTCGAGCAGGAACTCCTGGCTGTCCTCGTCCAGGTCGCGGAGCTCGGGCGGCCCGGAGACGAACAGGTCGCGCAGAATCTGCTCGTCGATGATCAGGTGCTCGGCGGCCGACCGGTTGCCCGGGGGTTCGGTCGCCGCGAGCACCAGGGCGTCCGGACTCACCGCCCGCGCGAGCTCGTAGGCGAGCAGGCCGCCGAAGCTCTCGCCGACGATGACGAGCGGCGCGCCCGCCCGGAGCTCGGCGAGGTCCGCGGCGACGGCGGCGACGGCTTCGGCGAACGTCGCCGGATGTTCCTCGGCGAACCGGTTCTCCCGCCCGGGCAGCTGCACGCCGACCACCGAGACGGCGAGCCCGAGCCGAGCCTGCCAGCCACGGAAACGGCTGCAGCCGGCGCCACCGGGCGGGGCGCAGACCAGAGTCGGGCGGCCGGCGGGCGCCGGGTGCCACGGCGTCACCCAGGCGCTCAAGCGGACACCTCCGCGAGCCGGTCCAGCTCAGCGGCCAGGGCGGCCGGGTTGGGATTGCCCAGCAGCAGCGGGATCGACGCCCGCAGCCCGGTCCTCTTGCGCAGCATCGCGACCATCCGGGCGGCGAGCAGCGAGTGGCCGCCGAGCTCGAAGAAGTCGGCGGCCACGTCGGCCACCGGCTGGTCCAGCACCTCTGCGAAGACGGCGCAGACCTCGTGTTCGCGGGCGGTGGCCGGCGGGCGGCCGGCGGGCCGGGCCGCGTCGGCGGCCACCGCGAGCGCTTCCCGATCGATTTTGCCGCGGTCGTTGCAGGGCAGCACGGGCACGAAGTCCACAGTGGACGGCAGCATGTGATCGGGCAGGAACGTCCGGCAGTGCTCGCGCACGAGCAGGGCTCCGGCGACCGGGTCGTGCCCGTCGGCGAGTACCGCGGCGATGCCGAGGGTGCCGCCGGCGGTTCGCACGAACGCGGTGGCCGCGATCACGGCCGGAAGCTGCTCCACAACCCGCTCGAGCTCGCCGAGCTCGATCCGGAACCCGCGCACCTTGACCTGGGTGTCGAGCCGGCCGAGGAACTCGAGCTGTCCGTCCGGACGGGCGCGCACCTCGTCACCGGTGCGGAACAGCCGCTCCCCATCGACGGTGACGAAGCGGCGCGCGGTGAGCGCGGGGTCGCCGCGGTAGCCCCTGGCGAGCGCGGGACCGCCGAGGCACAACTCGCCGCTGATGCCCGGCGGCACCGGCTGCAGGTCGTCGTCGAGCACTCGGGCCCGGTAGCCGGGCAGCGGGCGCCCGATGGTCGTGACGTCGTCGCCGCGGGCGCTGTCGGCGCAGGTCGCGGCGATCGTGGCCTCGGTGGGACCGTAGACGTTCAAGACCCGGTGCCGGGCCAGCAGCACCTCGAGCAACCCGCGGGGGCAGCGTTCCCCGGCGACCACCACGACCTCGGCACCGGCGAGCGCGTCGGCGCAGGAGGCGAGCAGTGAGGGAGTGAGGCTGGCTGTGCGCGGCGCGACCGCGGCGATCCGGCCGGCGAGGTCGACGTGCTCGCCATCGTCGGCGAGGTCCAGGATGGCCGTGCCGACACCGTTGAGCAGGTGCAGCAGCACGCACCAGAGCCAGCCGTCGAACGCCGGTGACAGGGGATTGATCCCCAGGCCACCCGGTCCGAGGTGGATGGTGCGCATGGCGTCCAGCGCCGTTTCCAAACCCGCGTAGGTGACTTCGACGCCCTTCGGCCGCCCCGCGCTGCCTGATGTGTGGATGAGGTAGGCGATCTCACCCCCGGCCGCGGCGAACGGCTCGCCCCGGGCGCTCTCCGGGTCGAGTGCGGGCAGGTCGGCCGGCGCGCCCGGCGGCCGCTGCCCGAGGATCAGGGACGGACGCGCGTCGTCGAGCACCTCGGCGATTCGGGCAGCCGGGTGCCGCTCGTCGAGCGGCACCGCCGTGGCGCCGAGGCGCCACACGGCGAACAGGCTCGCCACGGCGAGCCGGGTCCGTCCGGTGGTCAGCGCGACCGTGGTGCCGGGCCCCGCTCCGGCGGCCGCCAGCGCCCCGGCGATCGCCGTCGTCCGCTCGGCCAAACCGGCGAAGTCGAGGACGCCGTCCGGCGCGGAGCACGCCGTGGCCGTGGGCCGCTCGGCCGCCCACCGCTCGACGACGGCCTCCAGCAACCCGATGCCCCTGCTCCGGGCGGCGTTCACCGGCAACGCGAGATCCGTCATCGTGCTGGAATCCATTCTTTCGGACGCGACAAGGAAACCGACGAAGGGCGGCCCGGCGCGTTCGTCGACAAGGGGGCTGACCGTCAAGGCCGGGAAGGGCGACTGATCGCTGGAGAAGTTACGGTGAGATCGCGTCCGAAGCAATACTGCTCGAAGGTGATCGACCTTGTTCGTCTCGCCGGGCTCCACCCCCGTGCCACTGCTCCGAATGCGTTGGAAGAGCACGAATTTGGGCCATTCGCGTCAGGGTGGATAACCCGATCAGCTCAGAGCCGGGCAGATTCGCTGACGATTGACACCATTTCAAATGATGGTCGGCAAAATGTCTCATGTCAGGCTTCGTCGCAGCTCTCGACAGGACGTTCCGGTCTGACCGTCCGGCGTGGACTGTGCAAAGAGTGGACACATTGTGACGCCCATCACGTCCCGCGCGTTCGTGTGGTCGAGTTGTTCGCCGCGAAAAAAAGTGGGGTTTTGCCCCTGTCGGACGCGGTGTGGCGACCCGTACGATGCGTCGTCGCCCGATCTGATCGAATGAGGAAACCGGATGTCACAAACCATCGGCTGGAACACCTTCGTCGACACTCACGCGCAGGCCGAGCACCGTCGGCTCCGCCTGCTCGAAGAAGCCTTCGATCCGTTCAGCTTCCGGCAACTCGACAGTCTGGGAGTTCGGGAAGGATGGCGCTGCCTGGAGGTCGGTGCCGGAGCCGGTTCGGTGGCGGCCAGGATGGCCGAGCTGGCCGGCCCGGAGAACGTGGTGGCGACGGACCTCAGCCTCACGTTCCTCGACCCGCTCGCCGACCTCGGGGTGACCGTCCTGCACCACGACGTCACCACGGACGACGCGCCCGGAGAATTCGACGTCATCCACACCCGGTTCGTGCTGGAGCACCTGCCCGAGCGCGAGGCCGTGATCAAGCGGCTGGCGACGTGGCTCACGCCCGGCGGGTGGCTGCTCATCGAGATCGGCACCCCGCTGCCCGGGTTGTCTTCGCACCCGGCGACCCGCCAGACCCTGACGGCTCTGGCGAAGGTCATGACGGACCGGGTCGGCACTGCGCCGGAGTGGGCCCGGTCCCTGCCGGTTCCACTGGAGGCAGCCGGCCTGATCGACTGTGCCGCAGAGGGTGTGGTCCTGCCGGCGCGAGGCGGGCAACCGCTGGCGGCGTGGCTCAAGAACACCACGAAGCTCGTCGAGGAGCACGCACTCACCTCCGGTTTGGTCACCAGGGAGGTTCTCGACGAGGCGTACGCGGCGTACGAGACGTCATCCTTTGTGGACTACAGCTGGATGACGGTCGGGGCGCGTGGCCGCCGCGGCTGAGCAGGCCCGGCGCGCACGCTGACCGCGAGGAGCCGCAAAGCCGGGCGGCCGCGGGTGAATCCGGCCGGTACACGTTCCTTCGTGAGTCGGCCGGAACCCCTTCCGCGCCCGCCGGATGATCGCTATTCTCGTGCCCTCGGCCGAACCTGCTGGCGGAAACGCCGCGGCCGTGGGCTGCTCGCCGTCCCTCAATTGTGTTGAGCTCGGCGGTCGGCCGGACCCCGTGTGTCCTTGACGGTGGCTCGCGGGGTCCTTCTTTTCCAGTGGCGCGCCGTGTCCGTCGCAGGTCCGGGCGGCCCTTTGGGGGATTTCCTTCGCAAAACTAAGCATTACTCTGTGGACATGAACAAGCGCACGGTCCTGGACGCCACCCGCGAACTCCTTCGCGAACTCGGCCTCACCACAGTATTCGGCAACCCCGGCACCACCGAGGTCCCGTTCCTCACCGACTGGCCGGACGACTTCGACTACGTCCTCGGTCTGCAGGAATCCGCCGTCGTGGCGATGGCTGACGCTTACGCGCAGGCCAACCGCCAAGCCGTCTTGGTCAACCTGCACTCCGCGGGCGGTGTCGGGCACGGGCTCGGCAGCCTCTTCACCGCCTACCGCAACCGAACCCCGTTGATCATCCTCGCCGGGCAGCAGAACCGCGCACTCCTGCCGCACGACCCGTTCCTCGGCGCCGTGGCCGCGCCCGAGTTCCCCAAGCCGTACGTGAAGTGGTCGATCGAGCCGGCGTGCGCCGAGGACGTTCCGGCCGCACTGGCGCGCGCCTACCACGTCGCGACGCAAGCGCCGCCCGGTCCGGTCTTCGTGTCCGTCCCGGCCGACGACTGGACCGCCACCACCGAGCGGCCCGTCATTGCCCGGCCGCGTGTCCGCGGCTTCGCGCCGGATCCCGAAGCCGTCGACGAACTCGCCACCGCGCTCGCAAGCTCCGAACGGCCGGCGATCGTCGTCGGGAGCGCCGTCGACCAGGACGCCGCGGTCGAAGAGACCGTCGCGTTCGCCGAGCGCACCAACGCCGGCGTGTACGTCGCGCCGATGTCGTCCCGGTGCTCGTTCCCCGAAGACCACCCGCTGTTCCAAGGTTTCCTGGAGCCCGAACGCGGCGCGGTCTCCGACCGCCTCAAGGGCCACGACCTCGTCGTCGTCCTCGGGGCGCCGGCCTTCACCTACCACGTCGACCGCGGACGCGGCGATGCTGCGATGCCGCCGCTGTTCATCGTCAGCGACGACGAGCAGATCCTCGCGCGCGCCTTCGACGGCACCGGAATCCGCGCCACCCCGAAGCTCGGCATCCGCGCCCTGCTCAACGCGGTCGTCCGAAGCGACCGGCCCGCGCCGTCGCCACGCACGCGACCCACGACGCCGAGCGGGCAGGCGCTCACCGGAGCATTCGTCTACGCAACGCTCGCGGAACTGCTGCCGGACAACGCGATCGTCGTCGAAGAAGCGCCCAGCCACCGCGGAGTGCTGCACGACCACCTGCCGATCACGGCGACCGACACGGGCTTCCTGACGGTCGCCAGCGGCACGCTGGGATACGGCGTCCCCGGCGCGGTCGGCGCGGCACTGGGCCGCCCGGACCGCAAGGTGGTCGGCGTCATCGGCGACGGCTCCAGCATGTACGGCATCCAGGCACTGTGGACGGCCGCGCGGCATGACCTCCCGGTGACGATCCTGATCCTCGACAACACCGAGTACGCGGCGGTCCGCATCTTCGGCGACTCGATCGGCGGCGCGAAGCTACCCGGCACGGAACTGGGTGGCATCGACTTCGCGGCGCTGGCCGCCGGCATGGGTTGCCACAGTGTGACAATCACGGAGCCGTCGAGCCTCGCCCCGGGTTTGACGGCAGCCTTGGACGACAAACGTCCGACACTGGTGCACATCCGCGTCACATCTGCGGAAAAGTCGCTGTACTGACACTCCGGTACCACCGGTTTCGCCGGGACGCCCGTCGTCAGCATCAGGTCCTGGACCCGCTGCAGCTGACGACGGGCACGGGCGTCACGCACGTCCGGTGGGAACGAACGCCTTGCCGGCCGATTCGGTCGGGAGGCGAACTCTCTCAATGCGGGAGCGAGCCGACCCGGCAGCGCAACAGCGACCGCTCCTCAGCTGTTCGCCTGCGGCGCGATCATCGCCGCGGCGTCGACCTTGCTCGCGATCGCGCCCATCTGGAGCATCAGGTCGGGCACCCGCTGCAGGCGCCGGGCGTCCAGCTTGGCGCTGAAGCTGGGCAAGCTGAGCAGCTTGGCCGTGTCTCCGTCGATCTTCGCGTACTTGACCAGCAGCGGCTCGATCTTGGAGCGGTCGCTGTTGGTGTCACTGGTGGCCTTCTGCAGCGCGCGCTGGAAGGCAGTGAGGGTCTTCGGGTTCGCCTGCACCCACTTCGTGACGGCACCATAACCGGAAAGCGGGAAGTCCTGGGTGGCACCGGAGTTGACGTCGATCACCGGGATCGCGCCGAGGGTCTTGGCGGCCTGCGAAAGGAACGGCTCGGGCAGCAACGCTGCGTCCACCTGCCCCGACGCCAGCGCCGCTGTGGTGTTCGGGAACGCGCTCTGGACCCAGTTCACCTTGTCGATATCGACGCCGTGGTCCTTCATCAGGGACTTGGCCAGCAGATCGCTCGCCGTGTTCCTGGCCGTCATGGCTATCCGCTTGCCCTGCAGGTCGTTGACCGTCTTCACCGGCGAATTCGGCGCGGCGACGATCGCGACGGACTTGGGGCTGACCGAGGTCGCGTCCGCAACGAGCTGGATATCGGCCGTGCCCGTGCTCTTCGCGAGGAAGAACGGAAAGTAGCTCGAGATCGCAATGTCGACTTCGCCGGAAACCACTTTCGTCAGGGCCGCCTGACCACTCGCCGCCATGACCGCCTCGACCTCGAGACCCTCTGCCTTGAAATAGCCGTTGTCCTGGGCCAGCCACAACGGTCCGGTGTCGACGGTGGGCAAGATCGCGACCCTGATCTTCGCCTTCTCCGGACCACCGCCCCCGGCCGACGAGGCGTTCGAGGGGGCCGAGCCGAGCGCGCTGCAACCGGTGAGGGCTGCGGCGGCCACGACGGTGAGGGCGAGCCCGAGCGCGGCGCGGCGAGTGCCAACCCGGCCGCTGCTCATGGCGTTTCCAAGCAAAGCCTGCTCCTTGAAATGGGGTGACGGTTCGTCAACCGAATCCGATGGAAGTGTGACTCGATCTCCAGAGACACGCGGGCCACTGTAGAGGCGGTGACAGCTCGCTCACAACGGGCAAAATCAACATGCAGGAGAGCGATGCGCAGCACTGCCTTGCCACTGGTCTAGCCTGCTGCTCCACTCGTCGTAATTGAGTACCGAGCGTGAGGTTCACATCTTTGATATGCGACAAAGGGAGTTCACGTAACCCGGCTTGTCGGCCCGAGTAAGCAGCCGAACGGCGGTACCCGTTTCGGTGCCGGCTGGCTATCGCTGCCATCGACCGACCGTAAATTCTCACAAGCAGCCGCATGTTCGACTACTTCGGAGATTTCTTCGATCTGATTGTCACACGATTGATCAGTGTCAAACTCCCGGAGTGATCGACGAGATCGACCCCGAGAACATCCCCAGCTGGCCGTGGCCGGCGTCGCGCACAAGTTCTTCGCTGCCGCCGCGCTTCTTCCACCAGACGTTCGCCGAGTGGGTGATCGCGCGGTACTTGGCGGAGGCCGACGCCGACCGGACGGATTTCCTGGCTCGGCTCGCCGGCCCGGTCCAGCGCGGCCACCTCGGGCCCATTCTCGTCCAGCTCCTGTACACGCTCGAAGAGCAGGCGGAATACCGGCAGATCGTCGGCCGGCTGACCCTCGACGACCTCCTGTCCTTGCGGGCGGTGGCGCACTCGGCGGTCACCCACGGCGACCTCACCGAACTGCTGCCCCGCCGACGCCGTCGGGGAACCGGATGAAGGTCGCCGGCCGGCCCGGCAGGTGGGGCAGCAGAACGTTGGCGATGTGGGAGTAGTAGTCGATCACCTCGCCCTTGCTGAAGCCGTCTGGGTAGAGCGGCTTGCCCAGGTTGGACGAGGTGAGGCGTCGATCGCCCGCTTGAACGGTGATGCGCCGGCCGACCGGTGCCTGGGACGCTGACTCGGCTGGACCGGGTTTTGCGGCTGACGCCGCGGCGGGCGCGTGGACAGATCGAGGGGCGAGAACGTCGGCAGGTTCTTGTCGGCGCGAAAGGCCGCGCCAGGCGGTGTGGCGGACGCGGCCGGCGCGGGTGAATTGTCGGTAGACGATCTCGCCGACCAGGTCGGGCTGGACCCAGCTGGGCGACGTGGTCACGATGTAGCACGGGCCATGCGTGTGGCGACGTACGAACATGGTCGACGTCACGAGCCCGGCAACATCTCCTGAGCCTCGGCGTACTGAGTGCGGTGCTCGTCGCGATATGGGTGTGGATCAACACCACACCCATGACCGGCGGAGAAGTCGTCAGCGCACCTCGCGGTGTTCACGACGACCGTGAGCGACTCGGTGATGCTCGGCGGGATGGGGAACGGGTGATGGTCAGGTGTCGGTAGGCCGAGCGGGCGGACCGCCCAGGCGGGTGTTCATCAGTCACACCGCGGAGCTGCGCCAGTCTCCACCGGCCAGGTCCTACGTGGCCGCGGCCGAGTCTGCGGTGGCACGTGCCGGCGACGCGGTGGTGGACATCGCCGCGCGTGCCGACACGCCGGAGGCTGTGTGCCGGCAAGTCGTCGCGGAGGCCGACGTATGCCTGCTGGTGGTGGGATTCCGGTACGGGCCGCCGGTCCGGGACCGGCCCGGCTTGTCCCACCCCGAGCTGGAGTTCGAGGCGGCAGGCAAGTCGGGCCTGCCGCGCTTGGTGTTCCTGCTGTCGGAGGACGCCGACGGGTCGCTGCGCGATCCGGATCCGGTGCACGGCGCACGGCAGGAGGAGTTCCGGCGCCGGCTGCGCGACAGCGGCGTGGCCGTCGTGGTGGTGTCGTCACCGGAGGAGTTGGAGACGGCGGTGCTGCACGAGTTGCACCGCACGGCTGCGACCGGAGACCGGGAACAGCCCGCACCGGTGACGAACAACGAGATCTCCGGAACAGTGCACGGTCACGTCCTCCAGGCCGGTGTTGTGCACGGCGGTGTGCACGTCGGCGGTCCGGGGCCGGAGGTGACCGTTGAGAAGTTGCGCCGCACGGGCGCGCTGCTGGACCGGCCGATCGACGACTGCGACCCGGTCCGTGATCTGCGCGTGCACCGGCCGGTTCAGGCCGCGGACCTCCCGCTGCTCCCACCCTATGTGGCACGAACGGTGGATGCCGACCTGGACCGGGCGGTGGCGGGCGGCGGGTTCGTCGTGGTGGAGGGCAACTCGGCCGCGGGTAAAACCCGGACCGCATGGGAAGCGGTCCGCCGTAACGCGCCGTCGTGCGGTTGGCGATCGGTGCTGGTGCCCAAGGACGGCGTCGCGCTGCGGCTGCTGGTGGAGTCCGGCGAGCCGTTGCGGCACGTCGTCGTGTGGCTGGACGACCTCGAGCGGTATCTCACCCCGGACGGTCTCGACACCGGGCTGGTGACCGTGGTGTGCCCTGCGGGCCGGACGGACGTCCTGTTGCTGGCGACCCTGCGATCGGAGACACGTCGCATGATCGGAGGTGACGACCGGTATCACCAGATGGCCCGCTCGGCGCAGTACCTGCTGGCCACGGCGCGCACCATCCGGCTGGCTCGTGACCTCGACCAGGACGAACGACGGGCGGCCCGCCGCCAGCAGGCCGACTCGCGGATCGCCGCCGCGCTCGCCGACCGCACCGGTGCCGGGCTGGCCGAGCACCTGGCCGCCGCACCCGAGGTGCTCGTCCACTGGCGCGCGGGCCGGGACGGGGAGCACGAGGTGGGTGCCGCACTGGTCTCCGCAGCGGTCGACTGTCACCGTGCGGGCTATTCCTCTCCTGTGGCGCGCGGGGTGCTGGAGGCGTTGTACCCGACCTACCTCGAACCGCGCATGCGCAACCGCCTGCGCCGGCCGCATCTCGACGAGGCGTTCGAGTGGGCGACGACGCCGGTGCGTGGAGCCAGTTCCTGCCTGCAACCCGAGGCGGACGACCGGTTCTCCGCGTTCGACTACCTGGTGGACCAGACCCAGGCCGACCCAGGCAGCGCCGCGATCCCGGACGCGACGTGGCGGGCGTTGCTCGACGGCGACGAAACGGATCCCTGGACGTTTCAGGTCGCGCTGACGGCCTTGCGTGAGGGCCGCAGCGAAGCCGCAGATGTGATCCGGCACGCGATCCGCAGCGGCAACCCGGCCGCTCTGCTCGCTTCCGGCTACGCGCAGTTCATCGCCAGTCGTGCGACCGGCGACGACCGGCTGCTCGACCGCGCCATCGCGACGTGGACGACCGCCGCGGAGGACGGTGACCCGCACGCGATGCACAACCTCGGCCTCACCTACACCGAACTCGGCCGGCACGGGGACGCCGAGCGCTGGTGGCGCGCCTCGGCACAGGCCGGGTTCGGACCGGCGATGACGGAGATGGGTGTGCTGCACAGCAAGCGCGGCGACGTCGCCGAGGCACGCCGATGGTGGACCGAGGCCGCCGAGTGCGGCGAGTCCGACGCCATGTTCCAACTCGCCATACTCGCTTACCAGCACCACGACCTGGCCGCCGCCGAGACCTGGTGCGCTCGCGCGGGTGACGCCGGCTGTGTCCAAGCGCTGTACAACTACGCCGACCTCGCCAGGCAGCGCGGCGACCACGCCATCGCCGAAGACCGTTACCGCATCGCCGCGGAAGCCGGCCATCCCATGGCTCTGGACCACGTCGAGAAGTCTGCCCGCAGGCGCCGCGACAAGGCGGAGATCAAGCACTGGCGGCAGCGACGGCGGATGTCGAACGAGGAGAGCAGAAAAGTACTCACCCGCCAGCTGATCGAAGAGGGCCATCCCGATCTGGTCACGTTCCTCGACGACTTCTTCGGCGCCGGCGAGAACGGCTGAGATCCCTGGCTCTGCACGGGGTCGTTGCCGCGCTGGGACAGAAGCTGATCGCCGCAGCGATCGTCGATCCCGGCGGCAACTCAGGGTAGGACCGGTGGCATCCCGGATCAGAACGGACATGTTGCCCCAGGGCATCAACGTCGGCTCCTGCACGATGTCGAAGTCGTCGGTCAGGTACTGCGGGGTGGCGCCGGTGAGGACCTCGTAGAAGCGGACGAGCTGCGGCAGGTCGTCGGTGATCACGCGCACGGAGGCCAGTCGGACGATGTTCGTTGTCATGATCGCGACGCTATTGCCCGATATCGGACACAACCTGTCCGGTTGCCGGAAAGTCCGGGCTCCTGACCGGCTTGAACCCTCGGTGTGCGTCCGTGCGCAGAAGGTAACTAAGCTGTTCGGAGTAGTCCGAGGAGGTTGGTTTGGTTCCCGCCCGCCGCTGGCTGGTCGTGGCGGCCGTGAGTGCCGTCGTTCTGGTGGCCGTGTACCTCCTCGCGGTCTGGACGGTGCCCGGCCAGGCGCTGGAAAACGCCGCGCTCCGCGGAGCCGACGAGGCCGCGGCCCGCGATCAGGCCGTCGCCGACGACAACCTGGGCCGGATCACCGTCTACTCCCTGGCCGTCGCGGTCGTCCTGGTCGGGCTCGTCGGGTTGCTGCGCCGGCGTGCCGATCTCGCCTTCGCGGCCGTGGGCGTGATCGTGGCCGGTCAGCTCGTGACGCAGGTGCTCAAGCGGTTCGTGCTGCCCCGGCCGGCGCTGGTGCCGCTGACCGGGCACTACGCCGGGAACAGCCTGCCCAGCGGGCACACCACGATCGCGATGACGGTCCTGTTCGCCGCGCTGCTCGTGGTGCCCTACCGCTGGCGCGGCGTCACGCTGTTCTTCCTCCTCTCGTGGGCCGTCGGCATCGGCGCCTACACCGTGACGGCGAAGTGGCACCGGCTGTCCGACACCCTGGCCGCGGACGCGATCGCGCTCGGCCTCGCCTGCCTGGCTTCGTGGTGGCTGGCGCGCCGCGGGATCGTGCGCCGCCACGACGGACCGCGCCGGGTCCCGCGCGTGCTCGTCGTGACGATCGCGGCGATCGGCGGACTGGTCTTCTTCGCCCTGGGCTCCTTCCTGATCGGGGCGGCGCTGGCCGGCGAGGGCTACGCGGAAACCGTGCGCGGCAACGCCTGGGTCGTCTACCTGGCCGCCACCTCGTTCGCCTCCGCCGGCTCCATCGCCGCGGCGCTGGTGTTCCTGGCGACCTGGCGACGGCGGGAGATCGCGTGAACCCCGCCCTGCTGCCGCTCGGCGCGGCCGTCTTCTGCTTCGGCGTCTTCCTGGTCAGCTTCCTGCTCGAACGGCGCCGGCTGCGCAACGGCTTCTACCTGTTCTTCGCGCTCGCCTTCCTCGGCTTGACGCTGATCGCGCTGCTGGCGTCGATCTCGCCGGGAGCCGCCGCGATCGTCGCGTTCGGGCTGCTCGCGCTGATCCCGCTGACCATCGTGGTGCTCGCGGTGTTCCTGATCGGCAACGGCGTGACGATGTTGCGGCGTGAAGGCCGCCGCCCGGCCAACCTGCTGTCACTGGCGGCCGGAGCGGGGATCGTCGCGCTGATCGCCTTCGACTTCGTGGTCGGGCAGCTCGGGTGGGCGCCGCTGGAGGCGGTGCGCGACAGCATCGACGGGATCGTCGCGTACCTGTCGTTCCTGTTCGTCTGCTTCCTGTTGTATTCGCTGGTCTACGGCCGGATCCGCGGCCGCCGCGCGCTCGACTTCGTGGTGGTGCTCGGGTCCGGCCTGCTCGGCGGGAAGAACGTGCCGCCGCTGCTGGCCGGCCGGCTCGAACGCGGGCGGCAGGTGCTGGCCGCCGAGGACCGCAAGGGCCGGTCGCCGCTGCTGGTCACCTCGGGCGGACAGGGGCCGGGGGAGGAGCTGCCCGAGTCGCACGCGATGGCGGACTACCTCGTCGGGCGGGGCGTGCCGCGCGAGCGGATCGTCCTGGAGGACCGGTCGCGGACGACCCGGGAAAACCTCGCCTTCAGCGCTGCCCTCATGCGCGAGCGGAACCCGCACTACCGTTGCGTCGTCGTCACGAACAACTTCCACGTGCTGCGCGCGGCGTTGGTCGCCCGCAAGGTCAAGGTGAACGGCCAGGTGATCGGCGCGCCCACGGCCTGGTACTTCTGGCCGAGCGCCACGCTGCGGGAGTTCGCCGCCATCCTCGTCGACCACCGCGTCCTGAACGGGATCATCTGCGCGGTCATCGTCGCCGCGAGCGTGCTGAAAGCCGTTTGATCCGCGTGGCTCCTACGGGGTCTTGAGGGTGCCGCCGTCGACGGTCCAGTTGGAGCCCGCCGCGCTCGGCATCGTCGGCGACGCCAGGAGGAGCACCGCCCGGGCGATCTCCGCGGGCTCGATCAGCTTGCCGGTCACCATTCCCGACTGCTCGGGCATGGCCGCGAGCACCGTCTCGTGGTCCAGGCCCATGCTCGCCGACAGCTTCCCGATGTAGCCGTCCGGGCTCGTCAGGATCGCGGTCCGGGTAGCACCGGGCGTGACGACGTTGACCCGGACACCCGTCTCCCCGACCTTGTCCGCCAGCCCACGGGAGAACGCGTTCAGCGCGGCCTTGGCCGCGGCGTAGGACAGCGGCACCGCGCGGGGGTCGCGCGCGGAACTCGAGCTGATGTTCACGATCGCACCCCGCGCCCGCGACAGGGCCGGCAACGCGGCCCGGGTCATCTCCACGGCGGCGCCGAGGTTGAGCGCGAGGACGTCGCCCCACGCCGCGCGGGAACCGCCGATAGGGTCGGCGAGGTCGGCGTCGGTCGCGTCGCCACCGCCGGCGTTGTTGACGAGCACGTCGAGCCGGGGGTCGTCTGCGAGCACGGTGTCGAGCACCCGCTGCGGCGCGGTCACGTCGAACAGGTCGGCGGACACGAATGTCGCGCCGGTGGCTTCGAGCTCGGGAGTGCTCTTGCGCGACACGGCGACGACTGTGGCGCCTTCGGCGATGAACGCCTCGACCGTCGCCAGTCCGATGCCCCTGCTCGCCCCGGTCACCAGGACGCGCTTGCCCGCGAGATCCAGATCCATGGTGGCTCTCCTTCTGTGTCTTGGTTGGTCTCCTAAATGCTACACGACAGTATCATTTAAGCTGGGAAGTCAGACCGACAAGACTCGGATGTAAACTGACGTGGGACGTCGTCAGGCGAGCCGAGGTGGAGAGGAGTTTCGCGTGAGCGCAGCCGCCGGGTCGCGGCCCTTGCGGGCGGACGCGGAGCGCAGCACCGCGCGGATCCTGGCCGCCGCCGAAGAGGTGCTCGCCGTCGACGCGAACGCGACGCTGGAACGGATCGCCGACGCCGCGGGGCTGGCGCGCGCCACCGTCCATCGCCGGTTCTCCTCTCGCAAGGCGCTGCTGGAGGCGCTGACCGGCGTGCTCAACGAGCGTTACGTGTGCGGGCTCGAGCAGGCACGAGTGGCGACGGCGCCCCCCATCGCGGCGCTGTACCGGCTGACTGAGCTGCTCTTCGAGCTCAAGGCCGGCAACCGGGCGATCATGGAGCTCACCGCGGACCCGGCCACCAAGATGACACCCATGAGCCCCGAGGTCACGGCCGGGCTCGAACTGCTGTTCCGGCGGCTGCGCGAAGCCGGCGAAATCACCGCCCCCGACCCGGCCTGGTGCTGCGCTGTGTACCTGGCCATCGTCCACGAAGCGGCCCAGCTGCCGACCAGCTCACCGATGCTGGGCGACGCGGCGGGCGAGGTGGGCGCACGGGCCGACCTGACTTACCGAACCGTATTGGGCGCACTGGGCGGCGGCCATCCGCACGGGTGAACCCGCGTGGTTGCAACCACGCGGGTTAGGGTCGGCGGTGGGCCGGCTCCGGCGCCGCCTGAGGGGGGGATGGCGCCGAGCACTGGTGATGCGGTTCAGGCAGCGTTGCTGCATGAGTTTCACTCGGTGGCCCTCGGGGTCGCGCAACCAGGCGTACCGCAGACGGGCAGTGCGTCGCGGATGGCCGGGGTGAGCGGGCTGCGGTCGGCGATGCCGCCGAACCCGGTCGGGGCTCAGACTGAAAGCGCCGCCGCTGCGGATGCGCGCGCACACCCGCGGCGCGACGGGGGTCGCCAGGTTCCTCGCCGGGCACCCCGCCACGACCCTCGTCCACCCGACCAGCCGTGGGGACTACGGGCCGCGGAAGCGCCTCACCCCAGCCGCGACGGCATGCTCACCGCTGTTCCAAGCCGGAACCTGAGGCGCGCGGTTTCACCCTGACTTCGGGTCCGCCGGGGTGAAGTCGTCGGCACGCCATGCAAGACGTCATCTGCGTCGGGCCCGATGCCTCCGACCCTGAGTGTTTTGTTGCGCGCTCGCCGGTTGATCGCCGCTTCCTCGTCAGGCTTCGGGAATGGGACGGTCGTAGAAGTCTCCGCGCGGCTCGTCCGGATCGGGACCCGTTCGCATTCCCGTGTCGAGCGCATCGATCCGTTCCATGTCGGCGTCGTCCAGGGTGAAGTCGAAGACGTCCAGGTTCTGGGCGATGCGCTCGGGGTTGGTCGACTTCGCGTGCTTTTGCGCGATGTCACCGATGATCGGGCCCGTCCGGCTGCTCGGAGCCGACCCGCGCCGCCACCAGGCAGGGCAGCATCTCGCGCCTCCGGACGTGGCTCGGCAAGGACGAGGCGGGCGAGGCGTACGTCCCGAACGTCGACGCTCGCCACGGCGGCTACCGGATGGCGTTTTCCTTCGGTTCGGCTTGGCGTACGTTCCAAGAGCTGGCGCATCGTGGCCTCGCCGATCGGGACCGCGGGATCCCCGACCTGCAGCGAGCTTTCGACCTGGTGCGGGGAACTCCGTTCGGCGATATCCTGCCCGGCAGGGACATGTGGAGTTCGTGGCACCACCGGGAGATGATCGACGCGATCGTCCTCGTCGCGCACACGCCGGCTGACTCCCACCAGAAAGCCGGGACCCTTTCCGCGGCACGCCGAGCAGCCATGCGCGGGCTGCTGGCCGAGCCGGTGAACCAGATCCACCACCGGGACCTCCTCCGCATCGAATACCGTGCGGGAAATCTCGCAGCCGTTCGCCAAGTGGCCGACAAGCGGGCTGCTCTTGCAGACACACTCGATGTTGAACTCGACGAGGAGACCAGCGTCCTGGTGAGCACTTTGCTGACCGACCGGGTGTAGCGAGCAATCCCGTCGTCGGGAATTCTCTGAACGACGGTTGCCGCTGTCAATATTGGCCCGCTGATTTCCCGCGTAACAAACCTTTGGAATCCGGCGACTTCGTTGAGGTTCGCGTTGGTGAAATGAGGTTGCTGATGAGAGCAAGATCAGTACGTCGATCGTATTCCCAATGGCTACTGGCTGCCGTGGCCGCGGCGACCGCACTCCCGCTTGTCTCACTCGTCGGCGGTGCGACCGCGACAGCGGCGAGTCCTCCATGCACGCCGTATGAGTTCATCGGCGCGCGCGGTTCCGGAGAAGCGCCGCAACCACCGTCAAGCGACTACGGGGACAAGTACCACGGCATGGGTGAATTGCTCTGGCATGTCTACGACAAGATCGGTAAGCTGATCGGGACGGACAAGATCTCCGCGCACGGTGTCGTATACCCGGCGGTCGCGGTGGCCAAAAACGGTTTCCCGACGGGAAGTGGGGTCGGTGCGGCCCTGCACATCAAGGTCCTCGGCAGCTACACCGACTCCGTGCGCGAAGGTCAACGCAGTCTTCAAGGCTATATCGAGGCACGTCACAAGGCCGACGCCTGCCCGGACACCAAATTCATCATCGGCGGCTATTCGCAGGGCGCGCAGGCTGCCGGAGACGCGTTGCAGCACATGCCCACGGCCGATCAGCAACTGGTCGCCGCGGCCGTGTTCTTCGGCGACCCGTACTTCAACGCTGACTCCTGGTCGTCACTGGCTTCCGACAGCACGCACTACGGTTCGCTCGGCGTCCGGGACGAATGGCCCGGCATGTTCTCCGGAAAGGTGTTTTCGTACTGCCGGCCGCATGATCCGATCTGCGGTCTCAGCGAAAAGCATCACATCATAGGTGACGGCGACCTGTACACCCGCAATTTCGGGTGGGCCAACAAGATTGACCCGCACCTGCAGTACGTCAGCAGTGGTGACGCCGACGACGCGGCCCGCCGCGTCGCCCGGACACTGGGGTTCCCGACGCGGGGTTCCGGCACCGTGCCACTGGACCTCGTGTTCGCCATCGACACGACCGGTTCCATGGGCGGCACCATCGCGCAAGTCCGCGACAACGTCACGAGCCTGGCCCAATCGATCGCGGCGACCAGCGCGAACTACCGCTTCGCCCTCATCGACTACAAGGACGGCGCGGACCAAGGCGATCCATACCGCGCACGTGTCGACCTCGGTTTCACCAATGACGTCACCAGCTTCGCCAACGCCGCGGCGACGCTCGGAGCGGATGGTGGCGGGGACACCCCGGAAAGCGTCTACTCCGGTGTCATGACCGGGCTCGCGCTGCCGTGGCGCAACGGCGTGCGGAAGGTCGTCATCGCGATCGGTGACGCGCCGGGCAAGGATCCGGAACCCGAGACCGGCTACACCCTCGCCACCGTGCGCGACCGCGCCCTCGCGGTCGATCCGGCGCAGGTCTACACGGTCGCGACGTCCAGTGACCCCTCGGCGAACGAGTTCCTCGCGGCACTGGCCTCGGCGACAGGTGGTCAGCACGCCTCGGCGCCGGACCCCGCCACGTTCGTCTCGACGCTCCAGTCGACGATCGTGTCCGCCGGCTCGGCACCGACCGCCGACGCCGGTGGCCCGTACACCGCCATCGTGGGAGAACCGGTGAAGCTGGGCGCCGCGGGCAGCCGGGACGAGACCGAGGACATCGTCGGATTCGACTGGGACTTCAACGGTGACGGCGTCTACGACCAGTCGACCTCGGTGCCCACGGTAAGCCACGCCTACGGCGCACCCGGCGAGCAGAACGTGGTCGTCCGGGCACGAGCGGCGTCAGGTTTGGCTGCCACGGCGACCGCGTCGGTCACCGTCAACGCTGCGCCGGCGGTGCCGGCCAGTCCCACGGGACTGACGGCGACCGCCGACGATGGCACTATCAGTCTCAAGTGGACGAAGGGAAGCGCCGGCGGGCTGCCCGGCTGGTACACGATCTACGACGGAACAGGAGCCTTCGTCGATCGGGTCAGCGCTCAGGCGGACGGCACCCCGCCGTCGGAGTGGATCGACGTCTCCCTGGCCAACGGTACGGCGTACACCTACAAGGTGACCGCTGGTAACCCGGCCGGGGAATCCGGCTCCGCCGGACCGGTCAGCGTGACACCTGCCGTACCCAACCGGGCACCGGTCACCACCGCGGACAGCTTCACGGCGGACAACGCGAGTCAGCTCGTGGTTCCGGCCCCGGGTGTACTGGCGAACGACACTGATCCCGATACCGGTGACACGCTGACCGCGAAACTCGTCACCCCGACCGGCCACGGATCAGTGAGCCTGCTTCAGGACGGCTCGTTCACCTACACCGCCAAGCCCGGCTACCTCGGGACGGACACCTTCACCTACACCGCGACCGACTCGCGCGGTCTTACTTCCGCTCCCGCCACCGTGACGATCACCGTCGGCGCCGCGACGACCTCGGGTCAGCGGATCGTCTTCGTCGGAACGGGGAAGCCACCGGTCGTGCTCGCCGACCGTGTCCTGACCGGGAGTTTCGTAATCAAGCGGTCCGGCATCCGGATCGACGGCATCACGGGAACCGCAACCATCCCGGCGGGTAAGGGCAAGCAGGCGACGCTGACCCTGGATGTCCGGCGTTCCGGCTCCGGCTGGCAAGCCACCGCGAAGGTCGTCATGCCGGACGGCACGATCCGCACCTACAGCGGCAAGGGGGTGGTGATCGGCTGGGACCGCAGTACCTTCGCCGGCTTCACCGCCGGTAAGACCAGGTTCGGCTTCACCATCGTCGACCCGATCAAGATCAGGTAGCGATAGTTATTGCCGAAGCGGCCGGGGCATCCGTGATCAGGTGCCCCGGCCGCGGTCGGTTTCCGAACGGAGCAATCTCCGTAACCATCCGGTGTCGGGCCACCGCGTTGACCGTGCCCGGGCAGAAGACCGCGACCACCATGTCGCTGGTGAACAGTGTGACCATCACCGTGCTCGCCGCCGGTCCCGACTTGCCCGGCGGCAATCGATTCGGCGCTCTGGTGCTGGCTGTCGTCGCGGCCGGTGGCGCGGCCGTGCCGTGGCTGCTGGATGTCGTTGGGCGGCGACGGCGGTGGCGAAGCTCCGAGTACCAGCGTGAACTCGTGCTGGGTGCACCTCACCGGCGTACCCCGGAGGACGTCCTCAGATCGATGCACGACCTCCGGCGGCAGGACTTCGAATACGTCGTCATGAGCCGGAGCCGGCGGAATCGTGGTGCGGCTATCGCCGGCATCGCCGCCGGACTGCTGGTGTTGACGGGACTCGGCCTTGCCGTGGCCGGTGCGCTCGCCTCCGGAATTGCGATCGCCCTGATGGGCAGTGTGCCCGGCGCAGTCGCCAAGATGTACTACTCCCGCGCGGAGCAAGCCGACGCCGAAGTTCGCACGGTCCGACGTGAGATCGAGCGCGTCATCTTGCTCGAGACGATGGAATCCGGCCCGGCGCGGGACGCGTTGATCGCTGACCTTGTCCGCGGGGCGGCAGGAGTCACGACCTCGTCGAGCATCCACGTGGAAGCCCCGGCGTTGCCGGCCCGAAGCGATGATCCGGCCTGACGGCCAGGACGTGATCTTGGCGACGCGGGACTACGTGCGGCACGCGTTGCTGGTCCGGGCCGTCGGGCAGGGCCGGCGTCGTGGCCACGGAGGTCGTGGTCAACGCGATGCTGCCGGTCGTGCCGGGCATCATCGGCCGAGTCGTACGGGCGGCTCGTACGGCCGCGGGCGGAGTCGGCGTCCGGCGGGGCGTGACCGGCGGCGTCTCCGCCTCGGAGGACAGCCATGACATCCAGGCTTCGGTGATCGGGCACCTGTGGGAGCAGACCCGCTGCTACCCGCTGCGGCGCCGGCATCACATCGCGGCGAATCTGATGTGGCAAACGCAGCGAGCCGCGCAGCGCGACTTCTGTGTCGACCACAGCCAGACCGCCGCGGACGTTGTCAGCATCGACGATGACGAGACGCGGTCCCGCCCCAGGAGACCGCGACGATGTCGATGCGCTTGCCGTTCTGGCGGACGTACTCGGCCATCGGCTCGGCGAAAAGCTCGAAGCCCGTCAGCGACGGGAGGTCCACCGGTTGGATGTCCCATTCGTCCCGAAGACTCGGCGCGGCTTGGCGCACGAGCCGGGTGATGTCGGCGGTGACGTAGAACAGCCGTGCTCCGCTCAGTCGTCAATGCTCTTCCTCCAGAAGCAGGCTCGCCCCCTCCTCGGGGCGGCAGGTCGAGTAGTTCGGTCAGATAGTGGGCCGAAACGTTTCGAGCATAGGATCTTCAGTGCGCTAGAGGTCAAGGCGGGGTGGAGCGGCTCACCTCCCGAAGCGGGAGGGGATTGGTCACGCTTGGTCGAGGCGTGGGTAGAGCACCTCTTCGGCCAGCAGGAGGATCGCCGCGGCGACGGGGATGGCGACGAGCGCCCCGATGATGCCGAGCAGCGCGCCACCGAGCAGGACGGCGACGACGGTGACCAGTGCAGGCACCTTGAGCACGTTCCCGATGATCTTCGGCACCAGCAGGTAGTCCTCGACGAGCCGGTAGACGACGAAGAATCCCACTGTGGCCAAGAACACCGGGAGGGAGACGGTCAGCGCGACCAGGCTCACCAGGACGCCGCCGACCACGGATCCGATCACGGGGATGAGGTCGAGCACCGCGACCGCGATCGCCAGGAGCGCGGCGTAGGGGACGCCGAAGATCAGCAGCCAGATCAGGGTGAGGGCGCCGGCGATGACGGAGACGGCCAGGTTGCCCAGGACGTAGCCGCCGACTTTGGAGAAGATGTCGTCGCCGATGAGGATCGCCCGTGGCCGGCGGGAGTGCGGGATGAGCCGGTACATCGTGGCGCGGATGCGGGGCAGGTCGGCGACGAAGTAGATGGTCAGGACGACCACGATCAGCGCGTCGGTCACGACGTTGAAGACCGCTTTGCCGGCGCCCAGGACACCGCTGGTGAGGCCGCCGCCGGAGCTGAACGCCGACTCGATCGCCTGCTGCAGGTGGAAGCGTTCGTTGAGCCGGCCGAGGAAGGTGTTGTGGTCCTGCGCTTCGCGAAGGTACTCCGGGGCTTGCTTGACCAACGCGGTGGCCTGCTCGACGATCACGGGGATCGCGGCGGCGAGGAAGCCGCCGGCGGCGCCGAAGGCGACGACGAACACGGTGGTGACGGCGAGCCAGCGCGGGAAGCGATGTGTGACCAGCCACGAGACGGCGGGTTCCGCTCCGATGGCGAGGAACAGGGCCAATCCGACGAGCACGAGGATCTGTTCGGCGCCGGCGAGGAGCTGGATCAGGCCGTAGGTCACGGCGACCCCGGCCGCGGCGGTCATGCCGATGAAGAACGGCGATCGGCGGTCGAGCCGCTTGCCGATTCCGCCCAGCGGCTGTTCCGGAGTGCTGATTTCCGCGGCTTCGGCTTCGGCCTCGGCGACCGTGCCCTCTTCGTCGTCGCTGTGGGGTTGCCCCACCAGCGGGTGATGTCCTTCGGTGGCCGGATCGGAGGAGGAAGTCATGGGCACCGCGCTGTCTCGCACCCCGGGGTGCGTGGAGGAGGGCGGCGCGACCCGTGGTGACGGATCCGCGCGCGAGTGATCGGCTGTGAGCTCAACCGCGAGCAGGGTAGCCATCCCGACCGGGCTTGAACCGGCCGCAGGGGGCTGTTATCCGGATGGTACGTCCGCACCATGGCCCGGCCCCGATCCAGGCGCAGGACGTCCGCAGCCATAGCCCGCCACCGAGCAGGCCACCCAGCTTCCTACGATGCTGAAGAGTTCGATCGGCTGGAAGATGAACGACGCGTCGAGGCTGGCGCCGCCGAGCTGGACGCCGCGTGGCTGCTGCCGGCTCGGATGGGCGTCTCGGCCTAAGACCTTCTCGCAGCACAGTTGACTGCGCTCGGTCTTTACCGGCTACGCTGCCAGACCCGCGCCGCTTCCGCGATGAAGAACCAGGGCGTCAAGGTTGGGGAAGGGTCGGCGAAAACAAGCATGCCGGACCAGCCGGGGTTGTCGTCGCCGACGAGTGAGCCGGCCGCGGCAGTACAGGCTGAAACTGACTCGATTTGCGACCGGCGGGCGAACGGCGTGGTCACATCGTCAGCGGCTGGATTGTACAGATTGAGGAGATTGATTGATGGGTCATACGGCGTTGTTGATGATTGACATGCAGAATTCGTACGTCGCGGACGACGGCGTACGGGACGCGTTGGGCTGGCCGCCGATCTGGCGGTTGGAGGAGACCGTTGCGGCCTGTGCTGATCTGCTGGCAGCTGCCCGGGACCAGGAGCTGCCGGTCATCTATTCCCGATCGACTGGCAGCGCAGCCGGGGTCCTCGGACAGAATCCTCGGATAGCCCGGCTGCTTGCTCACCGTAGGCATCGGATTCCCGAAGTGGGAGCGGCCGAAGAGGCGTGGAAGCGACGGATCATGGACGCGGTTGCGCCCCAGCCAGCCGATGTCGTACTGGACAAGAGCCGGGCCAGCCTCTTCGACTACACCGAACTCGATCCGCTGCTGCACAACCTCGGTGTGCAGCGACTCGTTGTGGCCGGCCTGCAAACGAACGTGTGCGTCGAAGCCACCGCCCGAGCTGCGCTGGCCCGCAACTTCGAGGTCGCCGTGCCCAGCGACGCCGTGTCAACCGACGGCCCCGCTTTGCACGAGGGCGCGCTGAACTCCCTGCGCGTCCTCTACACCGAGGTCGCCCCGTGGCGGGAGATCCTTGCGCCCGACGCGTCCTGGGATCGTGCGTTTACCACGCCGGACTACGGCCGCGATCCGGCGTACTGGACCGAAACCTCCGTCACCGCGCGGCAAAGGCCGTGACAGTGCCGGGCCCGCCCGTCGGACGTCGTCTACCACTGAATGGTCAGCGCCAGGGGTTACGCGAGTTAGACAGGCATCCGGTGTGGTCCGCCTATTCGCAGCATTGCTCGCTGACGCAATCCGCGTTTCCCGCGGCGCCGATCCACTCACCGTTCCCGTCGTCGGCACCGCCGAGCAAATGGCGCTGATCACTGACCTTGCCGACCGTGACGCCGTTGACCAGTTGGGCGAGCATGCGCCACTGTGGCGTAACTGGAAGACCTCCGGGGGCTGCTCAAGCTGTTGCCGTACCGTCCGGCCAGAGGTGCGGGACGACTGACGATGCCTTTGCTCGTCGGGATAGGGAGGCGCGACCCCATTGTGTCCTCACCCGCCGCAGCCGCGGCGACGGCCCGAGCGGCGCAAGGGTGAGCTGCGCCGATACCCGGCTGGCCATTTCCCGTCTCGGGGGTGGAGCTTGATACCCGTGAACGTGGTCCGCGGTCGCCTTGGGTCAGGGATGGGTGTGCCGCTTGATGCGACCGCTCTGCACGACGAAGTCGATGTTTCCGGTGCAGTCGATGTCGTCGAAGGGGTCACCGGGCATGGCGACGAGGTCGGCGAGCGTGCCGGGGCGGATGGTGCCGCGGTCCGGAGTGGCGAGCAGCGCGGCGGCTTCGGAGGTGGCGGCGCGGAGGGCGCGCAGCGGGCTGATGCCGGTGGAGACCATTGCGGGGAATTCGCGCCAGTTGTCGCGGTGAGGCAGGACGCTGGCGTCGGAGCCGAATGCGATCCGGACCGCCGAGCCGGCGGGGTGGGAAGCGCACTGGTGGAGACGGTCGGCGTGAGTGCGGAACGTTTGCCTGAGGTGGCCTGGTTTGTCGGCCCAGAACTGGTCGTCGTCGAGGTGTCGTAGGCATTCGACGGTGACGACCTGGGTGGGGACGAGCCAGATGCCGTTGTCCGCGAGCGTCGAGAGCGTGGCGGAGGTGGCGAGTGAAGCGTGTTCGACGGAGCGGACGCCGGCGTGGGCGGCGCGGAGGATGCCTTCGTCGTTGAACGCGTGGACGGCGGCGGGTTTGCCGAGGTCGCGTGCGGTGGCGACGAGGGCGTCGACTTCGGCTCGGGAGTAGGTGACCAGCTCGGGATCGTCGTGCTCGGAGCCGAACCCGCCGGTGCCGGCGAACTTGATCCAGTCGGCGCCCAGTCGCGCTTCGGTGCGGACGGTGCGGATGACCTCGTCGACGCCGTCCGCCAGGGCGCCCAGTTCGACGCCGAAGCGTTCGGCCAGTCCGGCGGACTTGTCGCCGTGGCCCCCTCGCCCGGAGATGATGCGCGGCGCCACCACCATGCGCGGCCCCTCGACGACCCCTTCTCGCTGCGCCTGCTTCAGGTCGATGGTGATGGACGGGGGTGCGCAGCCGAGGTCGCGCACCGTGGTGAAGCCGTTGTCGAGCAGGGTGCGCATCGCCGTCACCGCCGCCAGGGTCTGGGCACTGATCGACGTGCCGGGTGACAGGTCGGGTACGACGTGGACGTGGCAGTCGATGAAGCCGGGAATGAGCGTGCGATCGCCGAGGTCGATCACCTCCGCTCCCCGCGTCCGGACCGGAGCGACTTCCTCGACGTGGCTCCCGTTGATGAGAATCGCGGTTCGTCCGGCAGGACGGTCGGCGTTCCCGTCCCAGAACCGGTCGGCGACCACGACCAGTGAGTCCGTTCCCGTTGACATTCGATCCTTTCCGGTGCGTCGGCTACGGCTCAGCCGGCGGCGGTTACGACCTTTAGTGGGCAGTACACCCGAAAAGCGCAGCCCCTGCGGGGGACCGCTACTGCCGGTAGGTTTCCGTAGTTGTTCGGACGGTTTCCAGCTGGTTGATCCTAGCAATTTCGACGGATTTTCGGGGATTGGTGATCTCTCGCGAGGGGCATCCATGGTCGTAGAACCGTGCGAGGAAAGTTCCCATGAAGACGATTGTTCGTGAGGATTGTGGAGGGCGACGGTGGACGACGCGACGGCCGAGAACGGACCGGTGATCTTGGGTGACGGTTCGCTGGACCCGCGGACAGCGGCACGGGTGGCCACCCGTGAGTTCCGAGGTGAGCTACGAATGTCCGACCGAGCGGCCGCGCGGGTGGACCGCAGTGCCGCGCTGCGCCGGCAGCTGGTCGAGGCCGGGCAGCCGCTGTACGGGGTGACCACCGGCTTCGGTGACAGCGCGCGGCGGGTCGTGTCGTCGGACAAGGCGGTGGAACTCCAGCTGGGCTTGGCCGAGTACCACTTGGCGGGGGTCGGTCCGCCGACGCCGCCCGAAGTGGTGCGGGCGGCGATGCTGATCCGGGCCAACTGCCTGGCCCGGGGTTCCTCGGGGGTGCGCCGCGGCCTGGTCGAGCTGATGCTCTCCTGCCTGGCCGCCGACCTGGTCCCGGTCGTGCCCCAGCGCGGTTCGGTCGGCGCGAGCGGTGATTTGACGCCGTTGTGCTACATCGCGAACGCCCTGCTGGGGCGGGGGGAGATCGTGGCGGGCGGTGAGCGCCGCCCGGCGTCCGATGCGCTGCGGGAGCACGGGTTGACGCCGTGGGAGCCGGAGCCCAAGGAGGTGCTGGCGCTGATCAACGGCACGTCGTTCTCCTCGGGCTTCGCGGTGGTCGCGCTGGAGCGCGCCACCCGCCTGGCCGATGCCGCCGAGGTGTGCACGGCGATGGCCTGCGAAGCCCTCGACGCCGACCGCAGCCACTACGACCCGGTGATCCACGAGCACAAGCCCCACCCCGGGCAGCGGGCGAGCGCCGCGGCCGTGCTGTCGCTGCTGGACGGGTCCGGGCTGGCCGAGGAGCACCCCGCGTCCCTGGGGGAGGAGCAGCAGGTCGACGGCGACTACGAGGAACTGGACCAGCCGATCCAGGAGCCGTACTCGCTGCGGTGTGCCCCGCAGGTGGTCGGGGTGTTGCGGGACACCCTCGACTGGGCCACCCGCTGGCTGGCGGTGGAGATCAACTCCGTGGACGACAACCCGCTGTTCGACCCGGACACGGGCAAGGCGTACAGCGGCGGCAACTTCTACGCCGGTCACGTCGGCCAGGCGATGGACTCGCTGAAGGTCGTGACGGCGTCCGTCGGCGACCTGCTGGACCGGCAGGTGGCGCTGCTGGTGGACGAGAAGCACAACCGGGACCTGACCCCGAACCTGATCCCCCGGGTGGGGGACGACGACCCGCACGCCGGACTGCGCCACGGCTTCAAAGCCGCCCAGATCACCTGTTCCGCCTTGGCGGCCGAGGCGCTGAAGAACACCATGCCCGCCACGGTGTTCTCCCGCTCCACCGAATGCCACAACCAGGACAAGGTCAGCATGGGCACCATCGCCGCCCGCGACGCGCACACCGTGGTGGAGCTGGTGGAGAACATCGCCGCGGTCCACCTGCTGGCGTCCTGCCAGGCGCTGGACCTCCGCGGCGCGGACCGGGCGGCGCCCGCCACGAAGGCGGTGCACGACATCGTCCGCGAACACGTGCCGCCGGTCGAAGACGACCGCGGGATGGAAGGGGATTTCCGCGCTGTCGCGCAGTTGCTGCGCACCGGGGCCGTCCTGCGGGCCGGTGAGCGATGAGCGCCGCCGGCACCGCCCTCAAGGCGTCGACCACCCGGGCCGAAGGCGACGGCGTGACGATCGGAGTGGAGGAGGAGTTCCTCCTCGTGAGCCGGGGATCGCTCCTTCCCGCCGGCGAAGCCGCGGCAGTGCTGGCCGGGATGCTTCCCGCGGACCTGGCCGGCGGAAGCTGCGCGGCGCGCGAGCTGTGGGACACCGAGGTCGAGACGAACACCGGGATCTGCTCGGACTTGGCCCAGGTGCGCGACCAGCTCGCCCGCAACCGGGCCGCCCTGCGGCGTTCGGCCCGGGCGCAGGGCTTGGAGCTCGTCCCGGTCGGGCACCCGCCCTTCGGCACCGAAACCGCACCGCCCCGGCGCGACGGCCACTACGAGTGGATGAGCGACGCCTACGCGGGTGCCTTGGCCGACCAGGAGATCTGCGGCTGCCACGTCCACGTCGGGCTCGGGGACCGGGAGGCCGGTGTCGCCGTCCTCAACCACCTGGCACCGTGGCTGCCGACCTTGCTGGCGCTCAGCGCCAACTCGCCCTTCCGCCGGGGCCGGGACACCGGGTTCCACAGCTGGCGGATGATGGTGCTGGGCCGCCTGCCCGCCGCCGGCCTCCCGCCGTGGTTCTCCTCGGCCGCCGAGTACGACGCCGACCTCGACCGCCTCCGGGAGTGCGGGCTGCTGCCCTCCGACCACGGCGGCCTGCGCCTGGCCCGGCTGTCCGACCACCTGCCCACCCTCGAGGTCCGCGTCGCCGACACCACGGTCACCACCGGCGAAGCCGTGCTCTACGCCGCCTTGGTCCGCGGCCTCGTGCGCACCGCGCTGGGCGAGCTGGACGCCGGCCGGGAAGCCCGCCGCTGCAGCGACACCGTGCTCGGCGACGCGTTGTGGGCCGCGGCCCGGCACGGCCTCGACGGTCCGGCCGTGGACCCGTGGAGCGGCACGCCGACATCACCGCACGCGATGGCGTCGCGGCTCTACCGGCACATCGAGGACGCTTTGGCCGCGACCGGCGACCTCGCGGAGGTGCGCACCCTGCTCCATGCGCTGCTCACCCGCGGCAACGGAGCCATGCGACAGCGTCTCGCGGCTGCGCGGCGCGGCGTACCGGGCGCGCTCGACATGCTCGTCCGGGACCCGGTGGGCGAGACACCTTCGCCGGTGACACCTTCAGGAGGCGAGTGACGTGCACGACACCCTGCCCGGCAAGCACCTGATCTACACCTACGACAGCGGGTGGCAGTACGAGCTGTACGTCAAGAACGCCACCACGATCGACTACCGCATCCACAGCGGGCCCGTCGGCGGGCGGTGGGTCAAGGACCAGGCCGTCCACACCGACCGCCTCGGCCCCGGTGTCCACACCCTGTCCTGGACCGAACCCACCGGCACGTCGGTCGCCTTGGTCGTCGACCTGGCGCACCGCCGGCTCCACGGCGTGATCTTCTTCCCCCGCTGGGTGTGGGAAGACCCCGCCAAGACCGTGTGCTTCCAGAACGACCACCTCGACCGGATGACCGCCCTCCGCGACACCGGACCGGCCTACCCGGTCGAGGTGGTCGACGAGAGCGCGCGGATCACCTTCGTCGACCAGTGCGACACCGACGACGACGGCGTCATCGACCGCGCACCCGGCGAACTGCCCGACGGGTACGCCGACCGCACCCGGTGAACCGGCCGCGTCACGTGAGGTCCGCGCAGAGCCGGTCGACGAGCTCGGTGGTGACGTGCGGCATGACGGACAGGTGCGCGCGCCCGTCGACCTCGAGCAGGTGCCACGCACGCATGACCTGCTCGTCCGGGCGGTCGAACAGCACGACGTTGCCACCGGGGAAGCGGGCCGGGTTGCGCCCCGCCTCCGCCAGGCGCCGGACCGCGTGCTCGGTGACTTCCAGGCACTGCCGGACCCGGGCGGCGAATCCGGTGCGCCCCAGTCCGCGCAGCGCGTACCACAGCAGCAGCGGGGACAGCGCGTCCCGCGACCCGCCGATCGTGTCGTCGTCACTGCCCACCGCCACCCCGGGCCTGCGGATCGTGTCCGCGTCCACCTCCCGCACGAGGACGACACTGCTGGGCAGCGGCGATCCGATGATCTTGTGCCCGCTGACCGACACGCTGTCCGCGCCGTCGGGGAACGACCAGGGGCGCCGCGGCTGCCCGAACTCGGCCAGCGGCCCGCCGAACGCCGCGTCGGAGTGGACGTACACCTCGTCCACCCCCGCGTCGGAGCAGGTCCGCCGGATGCCTGGGATGTCGTCGACCGCGCCCCGGCCGGTGGAACCGACGGTGGCGACCACGATCGCCGGCGCCTTCCTGCTGCCGACCTCGCGCCCGAGCGCCGAGAGATCCATCGCCCCGGTCGCGTCCACGTCCACCGCCACGTAGGGCACGCGCAGCAGCCTCGCGATCTTCGGCATCGAGTAGTGCGCCTCGCGCGACGCGAACAGCACGCCGTCCGGGTACCGCTCACGCGCTACGAAGGCCGCGAAGAGGTTCGCCTCGGTACCCCCGTGCGCCACGTGACCGAACACCTCGTCCGGCTCGCCACCGGCCAGCTCGGCGAAGAAGGCGGTGACCGCCTGCTCGAAGGGCTTGCTGTCGAGCCCGTACTCACTCGCCTGCCCGGGACTGCCCGCGTTGTTCAGGTGCACCGACAGGAAGGGGGCCAGCGGGCGGTAGTCGAATTCCAGGTTGACCGGAAATCCCGCCATGCGCCGGGATTGCTCCTCGACCGACGTCGCGAAGCGGTGCAGCAATTCGACGTCCGAGCGCTGGTCGCCGTCGCCGCGCAACGGGATCCGCAGTTCTTCCGGTGTGAACACGAAGACCACCTCTCGGACGGGGCACCACACCCGCCCACGTCCTCACCCGCATTCCGCGTTCAAGGAGCGCCAGGAGCGATGTCGTTGGGGCAGGCCACGTCCCATCATGCCTGGAACCCCGATCGCCGCCAAGGTGAACTCGACGAAGGCAGCTCGGCACCGAATGCCTGAGCGGTGCCGAACTCTTCGCCGACTTGATCCAGTCGGATGAAATGGGAAGGCAAAGCGGGCTGTCCGGTTATCCAACCGGAGATGAGGACGGGCCCGGGTTTGCCGGTGAGGTGGACAAGAGCAACCCCGCTGCTAGCAGGAACACCGTTTGCCGGGCGCCGCGGGCGCGGTTGCTGCGGACCGGCGCCGTCCTCGTCACGGCGGGGCTGTTCGGTGGCCTGGTGATCATGTCGGTGCGGGCCGCCGCTTTCGGCGCGGACGTCGTTTCGCTGGCGTGGCGGCTGGTCACTGGCAGCAGCGCCGGACTACCCGCCTGGCGGTCGCGCTCGTCACCTTGGCCATGGTGCTTGCCGCGGTGTCACCCGTCGTGCTGGCGCTGCACGGCATCGGCGGGGACGGCTTCGAGCACGCGAATTCGGCCGGGAGTGACGGCGGACTGGGTGGCGCTCTCGGCGGTACACATGTCGACGAGCACCTCGGCCTGGCCGACCTCGTCCGGCGTGGGCTGGTCGATCTCACCCAGAGGCGCGGCAACGCCGGACGTCCCGAAGCACCGGTCACCGCGCGGCCGGAAGCTCGCGGCGGCCGCTCGTCGGCGGAGTTTGGGCGGTCGCTCCGGCTACGACAACACCGCTCGCGGTCGGCGGCTGCGGCCGCAGACCATCCGTAGATGACCAGGATGATCGGCACGCCGAGGATCGCAGGTCCGACGGGCCGTGAAAGCGGGCCATCCGGAGTCCGGGAAATGAACTGGTCCGTCCGAGTGACCCTCGGTAACGGAGAGATAGCCCTGGGGGACTGACCTTGCGGTGACCCCGACGCAGAGGAGTTGTGGATGAAGATCGACCTGTTCAACGAGATCCAGAACCCGAGGCCCTGGTCCGAAGGGCACGAACAGCTGCGGTTCCGGCAGGCCATCGAACAGGCCGTACTCGCCGACGAGTTGGGCTACGGGTGCTGGTGGCAGGTCGAGCACCATGGCGCGGGGGAGTTCAGCCTTTCGTCCGCGCCCGAGCTGATGCTCGCCGCGCTCTCGCAGCGCACCAGCCGGATCCGGCTCGGGCACTCCGCGGTGCTCGCGCCCGGGCCGTTCAACCACCCGATCCGCGTCGCCGAGCGGGCGGCGACGCTCGACCACCTCAGCGGTGGACGCGTGGAGCTGGGCCTGACCCGCTCGACGATCCCCGAGTGGCGCCTGTTCGGTATCGAGCCCGATGACGCGCGCGCCCAGACGCAGCAGGCGTTCGAGATGGTGCCGAAGATGTGGACGTCTGAGCTGTTCTCCTACGAGAGCGAGGCCTACCGCGTCGACGGCGTCGGGATCGGGCCGAAGCCGCTACAGCAGCCGCACCCACCGCTGTGGCAGGCCGCCGCGAGCCCGGCGTCGTTCGAGGAGGCCGGCCGGCGCGGGGTGGGAGTGCTAGGCACGACGATGTGGGAGTCCCTGGAACGCGCTGGCCGCCTGGTCGGCCTGTACCGCGCGGCGGCCGCGCAGTGCACGGAGCCGGTCGGGGCGTTCGTCAACGACCAGGTCGGCTTCTTCACGTTCGTCCACTGCGCGGAGACGGACGAGGAGGCGATGCGCAACGGCGCGGCGGCGGCCGCGGCGTGGTACACAGTGACGGCGCTGACGTTCTTCGAAGCGGCGACGGAGTTCGTGCGCGCCAACGCCCGCAACGAGGAGCTGATGGAGTCCTCAGGCCTGACGGGGGACTTCCTGCGCGGTGAGGCTTTGAACGCACCGTCGGAGGCGAATCTTCTGGTTGCCCGGATCCTGCAGGGCGAGCAGGTCCCGGACAACGAGGTGTTCGAGGTGCTGAGTGCGCAGGACTCGCTGATCGTGGGCAGCCCGGAGACGTGCCGCAAAAAGCTGCGCGCGTACGCGGAACTGGGCATCGACCGGATGATGTGCCTCCAGCAGATCGGCGGCATTCCGCACGAGAAGGTGCTGAAGAGCATCCGGCTGATCGGCGAGCTGATCCCGGACCTGGCGTGACACCCGGGTGGAGCGGCATCGGCCGCCCACCGCTGACGTCGTGAAGCCGCCGTCGACCGGAACCACCACTCCGCTCAAGTGACTTGCCCGAACTCGGTGTACAGCCACGCTGGATTGGCGATGCGCTGCTCGATCATCTCCGCGACCCGGTGCTGGGTCCGGCCCACATTCTCGGCGAGGGCGGCGACGGTCCACTCGAGAGCCGTCGGCACGGAGGCATCCGGCCCGGCCGCCGCGGCCGACCGGCCAGCCGCCGGGTGTGGTCGAAGGTCGCCTTCTGGGTCCGTTCTGTGATCAGTTGGGTACTGTTCGAACCCGCGCCCGTGCGCACCGGGGAAAGGCCGCTTCGCTGCGGTCCCGGGCTGGTGCTTCCGATTGCTTTCCCTGCTGACGTGTCGGCGAGATGAGTGGTAGGCGTCGATGACGGTCTTCGCGATGCGGCCCTGATCTGCTACTTCATATCCGTTTTCGCGAGCCCATGTGCGGACGCCGTGAGTCGCTGTGTAGCTCGTACTTGGCTCCCGTTCCTGTTTTGTGCTGTCAGTCGGCTGGCCGACGGCGACCTTGATCCGGCGGCCACCGGTTCGGCGTGCGGCCGCCACATATGGTGCCAGTGCTTCGCGTAGTGCGTTGGCGTTCGTTGTGGACAGATCGATCTCGTAGGCGACGCCGTCGAGTCCGAACGGGACGGTTTGCTCGGCGGGGCTGCCGTCCGTGTCGTCGAGTATCTCGATCGAGACCCTCTTGGTCATCTGCTCCCCCTTTCCTTCTGGTGCTGGTTCCGATACTGGTTCGTCGGATAGTGGCGTCGCAGAATCGCGGGGCGTTGTCGGGTTCGCTCATGGACGAGGCTCTTTGACTTTATTTCGAGAGCCTATTGACTGTCGGTCGTGCTTCCGCGTGGATAGGTGTGTGCTGTGGCGAACACTTCCCTGACCGACTCGGTTTTCTGACAACAAGAATGGAGTGCCGTGATGGAGAACGAATGCGACCACGGGAGCGGAAACGGCTGCGCTGTCGCCGTGGCCATCCGCGAGCTCGCGGCGGCGGTGCGGGCGACCGCGCCGGAGCCGCTGCCGGATCCGGATGCGTTGCTGACCGCGGAAGAGGTGGGGGAGTTGCTGCAGCTGTCGCCGAGGACCTTGAAGGACCAGGCCGCCGCCGGCGTGCTGCCGCATCACCGGTTCGGCAGGCATGACCGGTTCACCCGCGCCGATGTCGCCGAGATCGTGCGGCTCAGCGCTGCTCCGGTGAAGCCGCCGCGACGGCGGGTGTCCGTTGCGGAGGTTGCCCAGGACTTCCGTGCCGCGTGAGGCGGGCGGAGTAACAGAGAAGAGGAGTCAAGGATGGCCCACGGCCAGGAAGAGCCCGGCACGGGTGAGTGGCGTGCCCGGTACAAGCGTCCCGACGGGACGTGGGGGAGCAGGTCGGGTTTCCCCACCAAGAAGGCGGCTGAGGAGTGGGGGCTGGAGCAGGAGGCCCTGATCCGGCGGAACCTCTGGCTGGACCCGCGCGATGGCGAGACCCGTTTCGACGACTTCGCCAAGGAGTGGCTGGCGGCGGTGGCTCCGCGGCTGGAGCTGAACACGGTCGCGAAGTACCGGTCCTTCCTCGACACGCAGCTGTTGCCGCAGTGGAAGGCATGGCCGTTGATCGCGATCTTCAACGGCTACGTCGAGATCGAGCGGTGGCTGCCGGAGCTGCATGAGGACGTGCGTGCCCGGATGATCCCGGCCAATCCATGCAGCGGGGTCCGGGTGTCCAGCGGCGAGTTCGACACCGAGAGGCTGGTCGCCACGCCGGCACAGGCGCTGCGGGCCGCAATGCGGCTCTACGAACTCGGGCTGGGGAAGTCTGGGTTCGTGCTGTCGGGCAGCAGCGGCACGAGTACGACTCCGGGCTGCGAGGCATTGAGATCCACACCCCGCTGAAGGAGTCGGCGGGAAGGTCTACAAAGGAGGCCGGAAGAGGGATGATCATCACGCGGATGGTCGTCAGTGGCCGACGACGAGGCGTGGCAACTCCCGGCCGAAGGAGGGCGCACCAAGACGCCTGCGCGTACGAGGTCGTGGCGCTGCTGCCGGGCATCGCGGTGCTGTATGAGGAGCTGATGGACAGCCACCGCGAACCCTTCGTGCTGTGCACGCCGGAAGGGCATCCGTGGTGGCGGCCGAACTTCCGGATCCGGTTCTGGCGGCCGGCGTGGGGACGGGGTCGAGCTCGACGGCCCGGGGGTGGGGGAGCGGCCTCCGCCGATCCTGCCGGCGTGCACCTTCCACGAAGGCCGCCAGACAGCACCTGACCGACCGAGAACGGGATTCTGCCGGGGAGGCTGGGGCAGAAGACGAAGGGCATCGCCCGGCGCCGAGGCCACATGACGCCGGTGATGGTCGACCAGGCACTGGAAGCCCGGGAGGAATGTTGGCTGAGCGGCTGCCTAGGCACTCCGAAAGGTGACCAGACCGGGGGGCCGGGGGCGTGCCCCCGGCGGGGGTGTGGGGGCTCGGCCCCCACAGGACACGACGAAGAGAGCCCCGCTTGCGTGTTCCGCAAGCAGGGCTCTCCCGCGATCGAGTGCGCGATACTGGGATTGAACCAGTGACCTCTTCCGTGTCAGGGAAGCGCTCTCCCGCTGAGCTAATCGCGCGAGGTGGAGACGGGATTCGAACCCGTGTACACGGCTTTGCAGGCCGTTGCCTCGCCTCTCGGCCACTCCACCGTGACTAGGCCCGAGAGCCTATCGAGCGGATGACGGGATTCGAACCCGCGACCCTCACCTTGGCAAGGTGATGCGCTACCAGCTGCGCTACATCCGCACTCCGCAGCTCCGGGAGGCTGTTCCCCCGTCGCCGTGGTGTGGGAAAACCATATCGGACCCCGAAATCCGGGCTGACACCGGGGTGTCACTCCGCTGTTGCGTGGCCGTCATCAGGCCAAATCGTGGGGGATGAGGTGCGTGAGGGCGTCGTCGACGTCGACCCACAGGTGCTCGTTGCCCGGGAGGACCACGTCGTACGTGCGGTCGAGGAAGTCGGCCAGCTCCTGGGCGGATGCTTCGAACATCGCGTGGCCGGACGGGGAGTTCAGCTCGATCAAGACCGCTTCGGGGTCCTCGACCGAGGGGCGGATGCGGACGTCGCCGTCGCCCGCGTCGGCCAGGAGGCCGTCCGCGAGGAGGTCACGTGCGTACACCCACTCGACCCAGCCGGCCCGGCCGGTGCGGAAGGCCGCGACGACCGCATACGGGTCGCGTGTGTCGTAGCGCAGCTCCACCTTCACCGGAACCGCGGGAGTCCGCGGCGCCAGCAGGTCGAAGACCGCCGTCGAGCGGAGCGTCACGTGATCGTTGCGCATCGTCCTACCCTTCGTCTCCCTTCCCGGCCCGGCCCGGCCGAGGGCATCACCACTGGGACGCATCGGGAGGCCTGTTCCGTCGCGGGTGCGCCGCAGATCACCCGTCCGGGCTCTTCGGCCCCCGTCTCCACCCGTGACCACCCACGGCGCGCAGCTGACCGGCGCGCCCCGTGGGGCCCACGACCTCCATACTGCGCGGTTTAGTCGCCGGGCGATAGCACCGTCGCACGTATGTCGAACGTGCCGTCACGCGGCCCCCCGCTCGCGCAACCCCGGCTAGCTCGGGGTTGTTCGTTCCGTACTCGCCGGTAAGCGGAGTGTGGTCGCCAGGATCCACCCGTTTGCAGGCGCCTGAAAGTCGTACGCTAGAGTTCTTCACAACACCGCGAGCGGGCGATTAGCTCAGCGGGAGAGCGCTTCGTTCACACCGAAGAGGTCACTGGTTCGATCCCAGTATCGCCCACGCGAGAGTCCTGAGAGAGCCCCGTCCGCCGAACTGCGGACGGGGCTCTCTTCGTCTTCGCTGCCGCGGGCGCCCAGGCCGGGCCACGTTTCCGCGCCGCCCGCCCAACCGGAGTGAACGATCCGTTCGGCTCCGCCGTATCTGCTCACGAGTGCAGTGCACGCCCCGGCCGCCGAGGCTCGCCGGAACTGCCTCCGAACCGTGCCGCCGCGGCGGCTTTCTGTCGAACGCGACTCCGTGGGAGGGCGATGTGATCCTCGGCACGCCGCGGTGCCCGATCCGCCCGCGCCCCCGCGTGGGACCCGCGCTGCCCGACGTGTGACAGACCGCCGCGCGTGACGCCGCGGCGATGAATGTCACTGTCGGTTCCCGTGGACGCCGGCGCGAACCGGTCCGCCGGACCTGTGGTCCACTGTGGACCACCCCGCGGATCCAGTGTCCACAGTAGAGCCGGTCGGCCCGTTCGGCCGTTCGGCGCTGCTTGGTCCACCCGAGTGCGGGTACCGTCCTATTCGTTACGGAACGTAGTTTTCACGGGGATACGCCCTATTACCCATCGTCATCATCTTGTTATGACCCGGCCATTTTCTGGCGGGGAAGAGGCGCAACATGTGGCTGGAAATCCCTTGTAACGCTGCCGAGAGAGTCGCCGATAACTTGCCGTGTGAAGCCTCCGCGGGCTCTGCGCGACTACTGAACTGTAGTGACTCTCCGAAATCGTTTTCGGTGACGCTGCGTGCCTGCGGGCCAACCAGATCCTGTTCCCGGGAGGTCAGATGGAAGAGTCGGTGCGGCCTTCGTACACGGTGAGCCAGCCACCGCCGCACATCGACCTCCAGGCCATCCCGCTCCCCGTCAAGCGAGACGGTCACGCCGACGACGACGCCGCAAGCCCGTCGTCGAAAGCGTGGCCCGCCGCCTGGGAAGCGCGGTACAGAGCCTGGGTCATCGGCAGCGATGTGTTCATCACGCTGCTGGTGATCGCGATCAGCGCGTTCGTCATCGATCGCGTTGCCCCCCATGACATGCACGCCTTCGGCACCATGCTCGCCGTCTTCGTCTCCCTGCCCGTCAGCCGGGCCTGGAGCCCGCGCGTGCTCGGCGAAGGCGCGGAGGAGTACCGCACCCTCGGCCGCGGCTTCATCACCGCCGCCGTCCTCGTCGCGCTGGGCGGCCTGCTGTTCGGCGCGCTCGAGGTCCAGGTCTGGGTGTTCGTCGTCGTCCCGGCCATCGCGCTGGTCGCCTTCCCGCAGCGCTACCTGCTGCGCCAGGTGCTGCACCGCAAGCGCGCCAAGGGACTGTGCCTGCTGCCGGTGATGGCGGCGGGCAGCCCGGAAACCGTCGCCGACCTGATCGCCCGCACCCGCTCCGAGGTGCACGTCGGCTGGCGCGTCGAGGCGGCCTGCACGTTCAGCGGCCACGGCGAAGACCGCGAAAGCGGCGAGATCGACGGCGTCCCGGTCGTCGGCCGGCTGGAGGAGCTGTCCCGGCACGTCCGGCGCGGCGGCTACCGGGTCGTGGCGATCACCGCCGACCAGTACTGGACGCCGAAGCGCCTGCAGCGGCTGGCCTGGGACATGGAGGGCACCGGCGCGGAGATGGTCGTGGCGCCGGTCCTGATGGAGGTCGCCGGCCCCCGGCTCAACGTCACCGGCGTGCTCGGCATGCCGCTCCTGCGGGTCACCGCGCCGATGTTCACCGGCGGCCGCCGGGTGGTGAAGGAGATCGTCGACCGCTGCGGTTCGGCGCTGCTGCTCACGATGCTGTCCCCGCTGCTGCTGGTGATCGCGGTGGCCATCAAGCTGAACGACCGCGGCCCGGTGATCTACCGCCAGCGCCGCGTCGGCCGCGACGGCGCCACGTTCACCATGCTCAAGTTCCGGACGATGGTCACCAACGCCGACGAAATCCGGAAAACGCTGGAACAGGAGAACGAGGGCGCGGGCCCGCTGTTCAAGATGAAGCGCGACCCCCGTATCACCCGTGTGGGTGGTTTCCTGCGCCGGTATTCGCTCGACGAGGTGCCGCAGCTGTTCAACGTCGTTTCCGGGAAGATGTCGCTCGTCGGCCCACGCCCGCCGCTGCCGGAGGAAACCGCGCAGTACGCGCCGGACGCGCGCCGCCGGCTGCTGGTCAAGCCGGGGCTGACCGGGCTCTGGCAGGTCAGCGGGCGCAGCGACCTCACGTGGGCGGAGAGCATCCGGCTCGACCTGCGTTACGTCGAGGACTGGTCCCTGGCCCTGGACCTGGTGATTCTCTGGAAGACCTTCCGCGCGGTGATGGGCGGGCAGGGCGCCTACTGACCCGTCCCCGCCGCGCCGCGCACCACGGCCGCCGACTCCCGCCGCGGGGAGCCGGCGGCCGTGTCCGTTTCCGGGGACGGGCGCCGCTGTGCACGCCCGGAGCCACGAGCGGCCTCAGGGCGAGGATTCGCCGTGCCCCCGTCTCCGCGAGCGGCAGCCGCTGCCCGGAGCCGCCGCAGAGCCGCTTCTCCGGCCGTTCGCGGCGACGGCCTGCGCCTGCGAGCCGCACGCGCCCACTGCACGGCGCTACCGGCCGCACCGCCGCCCGCGACCAGCCGCCGCACTCAACAGCCCACAAGGCCGCCTGGGCGCCCCTGTTCGCCGGATGCGGCCCGCGCCCGCCGGGACATCCCGGATGCCCCATCTGCTCGGCTTACCGGCACCCGACCACGCCGTCGTAACCCGGTCGGGTGACCGGCCTCGACGGCCGGTGATCCACCTCGCCGCCGCGAAGTGGTTGAGGGCGAAATAGTTCAACGCTCAACCTGGTTGCACGGGGTACCGACCCAACGGAAGGAAGCTCAGCCCCATGACCACCTTTGCCGAGCAGACCGAGGCCATCCAGGTCCCCGCGGACGTCCAGAACCTGCTGTTCCGCGAGGCCCGCACGGCCAACAGTTTCAGCTCCGAGCCGGTGACCGAGGAGCAGGTCCGCGCGATCTACGACCTCGTCAAGTGGGCCCCGACGTCGATGAACACCCAGCCGCTGCGCGCGCTGGTGCTCCGGACCGCCGAGGCGAAGGCCCGCCTGCTCCCGCACATGGCCCCGGGCAACCGGGACAAGACCGAAGCCGCTCCGCTGACCGTGGTGCTCGCCGCGGACGTCGACTTCCACGAAAACATCCCCCAGGTCTTCCCGCACGCCCCGCAGGTGAAGGACAACTTCGCCGACGAGCAGGGCCGCGTCGAGTTCAGCAAGCTCAACTCGCTGCTGCAGGTCGGCTACTTCATCATCGGCGTCCGCGCCGCCGGGCTGGCCGCCGGCCCGATGACCGGCTTCGACGCCCAGGGCGTCGACGACGAGTTCTTCGCGGACAAGAAGTGGCGCTCGCTCGTCATCGTCAACGTCGGCAAGCCGGGTGAGAACCCCTGGTTCGACCGCCTGCCGCGGCTCGACTTCGAGCAGGTCGTCGAAACCCTCTGACCTCGATCGGACGGGCCGCCTCCCGGACCGGGGGCGGCCCGTCCGGCGTTCGCGCCACGCGCGTGAGGCGCGCGCGGGCCGCCGACTAGCATCGACGGGGTCGTCTTTGTCACTCCAGCTTGAGGAGCCGATCGTGTCCCAGTCGCCCCCCGTTTCCCCCGTGGCCGCCTCCCGTGTGGTGGTACCGGCGGGCACTACGGCGGGCGCGGCGGTCCGCGAAGCCGGCCTGCCGACCAAGGGCGCGGACACCGTCGTCGTCGTCCGGGACGCCGGCGGGAAGCTGCGCGACCTCGCCTGGGCGCCGGAGGCCGACGCCGAGGTCGAGCCGGTCGCGGCGAACACCGAGGACGGGCGCAGCGTCATCCGCCATTCGGCCGCCCACGTGCTCGCCCAAGCCGTGCAGCAGCAGTTCCCCGAGGCCAAGCTGGGCATCGGCCCGCCGGTCAAGGACGGCTTCTACTACGACTTCGCCGTCGACAAGCCGTTCACCCCGGAGGACCTGCAGGCGCTCGAAAAGCGCATGAAGCAGATCGTGAAGGGCGCCCAGCAGTTCTCGCGGCGCGTTTTCGACTCCGTCGACGAGGCCAAGAAGGAACTCGCGGACGAGCCGTTCAAGCTCGAGCTCGTCGACCTCAAGTCCGAAGTGGACACGTCCGAGGTGATGGAGGTGGGCGAGGGCGAGCTCACCATTTACGACAATCTCGATCCGCGCACCAAGGAACGTGTCTGGAGTGACCTCTGCCGCGGTCCGCACGTGCCGACCACGAAGTTCATCCCGGCCTTCAAACTGACTCGCGTCGCCGCCGCGTATTGGCGGGGCAGTGAAAAGAACCCGCAGCTGCAGCGGATCTACGGCACGGCGTGGGAGTCGGCCGAGGCGCAGGACGCCTACCTCGAGCGCATCGCCGAGGCCGAGCGCCGCGACCACCGCAAGCTCGGCGCCGAGCTGGACCTGTTCTCCTTCCCCGAGGAGATCGGCTCCGGCCTGCCGGTGTTCCACCCGAAGGGCGGCATCATCCGCCGCGAGCTGGAGAACTACTCGCGCCGCCGCCACGAGGAGGCCGGCTACGAGTTCGTGAACACCCCGCACATCAGCAAGGGCGAGCTGTTCCACACCTCCGGCCACCTGCCCTACTACGCGGACACGATGTTCCCGCCGGTGCAGTTCGACGAGGAGAACTACTACCTCAAGGCCATGAACTGCCCGATGCACAACCTGATCTACCGCTCGCGCGGGCGGTCCTACCGCGACCTGCCGCTGCGGCTGTTCGAGTTCGGCACCGTCTACCGCTACGAGAAGTCGGGTGTCGTGCACGGCCTCACCCGCGTGCGCGGGCTGACGATGGACGACTCGCACATCTACTGCACCAAGGAGCAGATGCCGGGCGAGCTGCGGTCGCTGCTGAAGTTCGTCCTCGACCTGCTCGCCGACTACGGCCTCTCCGACTTCTACCTCGAGCTGTCCACCCGCGGTGACTCCGACAAGTTCATCGGCGAGGACTGGGAGTGGGAGGAGGCCACCGAGACGCTGCGGCAGGCCGCCGTCGACTCCGGCCTCGAGCTGGTCCCGGACCCGGGCGGCGCGGCCTTCTACGGACCGAAGATCTCGGTGCAGGCCAAGGACGCCATCGGCCGCACCTGGCAGATGTCGACCATCCAGCTGGACTTCAACCAGAACAAGCGGTTCGAGCTCGAGTACACCGCGCCGGACGGCACCCGCCAGCGGCCGATCATGATCCACCGCGCGCTGTTCGGCTCGATCGAGCGCTTCTTCGGCGTGCTGACCGAGCACTACGCGGGCGCGTTCCCGGCGTGGCTTTCGCCGGTGCAGGTGGTCGGCATCCCGATCACCGCCGACCAGGTCGAGTACCTGCAAGACGTCCAAAAGGCGTTGCGCGCCAAGGGGATCCGCGCCGAGGTCGACGCGAGCGACGACCGGATGCAGAAGAAGATCCGCACGCACACCACGCAGAAGGTGCCGTTCATGCTGCTGGCCGGGGCCAAGGACGTCGAGGCGGGCGCGGTGTCGTTCCGCTTCCGCGACGGCGGCCAGATCAACGGCGTGCCGGTCGAGAAGGCCGTCGAGGCGATCGCGGAGTGGGTCGGGCGCCGCGAAAACGCCTCGCCCTCGGCCGAAGCGCTGGAGACGGTCGTTCGGTGAGCGAGGGTCCCGAGCTCGTCGAGCAGCAGGGCATCGGGGTCCAGGACGCCTTCCAGCGTCTCTGGACCCCGCACCGGATGGCCTACATCAAGGGTCAGGACAAGCCGGACGACGACGGCGACACCGGCTGCCCGTTCTGCCGGATCCCGTCGCTGGACGACAAAACCGGCCTGATCGTGGCCCGCGGCGACGTCGTCTTCGCGGTGCTGAACCTGTACCCGTACAACCCGGGGCACCTGATGGTGGTGCCGTACCGGCACGTCGCGGACTACACCGACCTGACGGTCGAGGAGACCCGCGAGGTCGCCGAGTACACCCAGCACGCGATGAAGGTGATCCGGGCGGTGTCCGGCGCGCACGGCTTCAACATCGGCCTGAACCAGGGTGTGGTCGCGGGCGCGGGCATCGCCGCGCACCTGCACCAGCACCTGGTGCCGCGGTGGGGTGGGGACGCGAACTTCATGCCGGTCATCGGCCAGACGAAGGTGCTCCCGCAGCTGCTGGGGGAGACGAGGGACCTGCTGGCCGACGCCTGGTGAGATCAACGGCCTGACCGGCAAAAACTCCTGATTGAGTGTTCAACCGAGAGTATGATGGGGTTATGTCCGGAACCCGATGGCTCAGCGACGACGAACAGCGCGTCTGGCGTGAGTTCAATTCGGCCACCCGCATGCTCAGCGCGCACCTCGAAGCCCAGCTGCAGCACGACTCGGGCATGCCGCACACCTATTACGAAGTCCTCGTCGCGCTGTCGGAGGCGCCCGGCCGCCGGCTGCGGATGAGCGAGCTCGCCGACGCGCGGCAGGCGTCCCGCAGCCGCCTCTCGCACGCGGTCGCGCGGCTGGAGGCGAACGGCTGGGTGCGCCGCGAGGCGTGCCCGACCGACAAGCGCGGCGCCTGGGCCGTGCTGACCGAGGCCGGCTTCGTCGCGCTCGAAGCGGCCGCGCCCGGGCACGTCGAGGCCGTCCGCGAGAGCCTGTTCGACCCGCTGACGCCGGAGCAGGTGACGGCGCTCGGCGAGATCAGCGCCGCGATCCGCCGTCAGCTCTCGCCGAAGTGCGCGGCCGCCAAGGCCGCCGAGGACGCGCGGGAGCACGAGGGCGAGCTCACGAAATCGGGCTGACCCGGGGCGGCGCGTCGGGGGCGGGCCCGTGGGTGGATAGGCTGCCATCGCCCACCCGACCCTCGTAGCCAGGTGCCTCGACGAACCGATGCTCAATATCTTCGCGCGTGCCTCCGTTTCCCGCGTCACCGATCCGATCGGCCAGGCGCTGGTCCGCGCCGGGCTGACCCCGAACGTGATGACCGTGCTCGGCACCGCCGGCGCGGTCGTCTGTGCGCTGGCCTTCTTCCCGACCGATCACCTGCTGTGGGGCACCTTCACGGTGTGGGGCTTCGCCATGCTCGACCTGCTCGACGGCGCCATGGCCCGGGCCCGCGGCTACGGCACCCCGTTCGGCGCGGTGCTCGACGCGACCTGCGATCGGCTGGTCGACGGCGCCCTGTTCGCCGCCATCGCCTGGTGGTGCTTCGTCGTCGACGACAACCGCCCGGCGGCGGCGGCGGCCCTGCTGTGCCTGGTGCTCGCCCAGGTCATCTCCTACGTCAAGGCCCGCGCCGACGCCTCCGGCCTGCCGGTCGACGGCGGGCTCGTCGAACGCGCCGAGCGGCTGATCATCGCGCTCGTCGGGACCGGCCTGCACGGCTTCGGCATCCCGTACACCGTGGACGTGACGCTCTGGCTGCTCGCCGTGCTGTCGGTCATCACGCTGCTGCAGCGCACCGCCGCGGTGGCGAAGGCGGCCCGCGAGGCCGCCGCCGGGGAGCAGCGGGCATGAGCAGGCTGTCAGAGCGGTTGAGCGCCTTCGGCTACGCGGCCGGGTGGAAGCTCGCCGGCTGGCTGCCCGCCGGGTTCGGCGGCACGGTCTTCTCGCTCGGCGCGGACCTCGCCGTCCGCCGGGACGGCGGCGGCGTGCGCCAGCTGCGCGCGAACCTCGCCCGCGTGGTGCCGCAGGCCGACCCGGTCGAGCTCGACGAGCTGACGCGGCGCGCGATGCGCTCGTACGCCCGCTACTGGCACGAGACGTTCCGGTTGCCGTCGATGGACCACAAGGAGGTCAGCGCCAAGGTCGCGGCGTCGATCACCGGCGTGGAGAACCTCGACGCGGCGCTGGCCGAGGGCAACGGCGCGGTGATGGCGCTGCCGCACAGCGGCAACTGGGACGTCGCCGGCGTGTGGCTGGCCGACTACCTCGGCGGCTTCACGACCGTGGCCGAACGGCTGAAGCCCGAGTCGCTCTACCGCCGGTTCGTCGAGTACCGGGAGTCGCTCGGCTTCGAAATCGTCCCCCTCACGGGTGACAGTTCGGCGATGCGCGTGCTGCTGAAACGCCTGCGCGAGAACAAGGCGGTCTGCCTGGTCGGCGACCGCGACCTGACCACCAGCGGCATCCCGGTGAAGTTCTTCGGCGAGCCCGCCCGGCTGCCGGGCGGCCCGGCCCGGCTGGCGGCGACGACCGGCGCGGCGCTGATCCCGGCCGGCTGCTGGTTCACCGAGGACGGCTGGCAGATCCGGCTGCACCCGCGCATCCGGGTCACCGCGCGGGCCGAGGTCCCGGCCGCCACCCAGGCTCTGGCGGACATCTTCGCCGGCGACATCGCCGCGCACCCGGCCGACTGGCACATGGTGCAGAAGTTCTGGCCGGCCGACCTCGAGGCCGCCGAGCGGGTCAGCCTCGAAGAAGCGAGCTGACCGGTGGCCACGCGGCCGATGCGCGTCGGGATCGTGTGCCCCTACTCCTTCGACGTGCCCGGCGGGGTCCAAGGGCACGTCATCGACCTGACGAAGGCGCTGCTCGCGCGCGGGCACCAGGTGTCGGTGCTGGCGCCCGCGGACGAGGACGCGGAGCTGCCGGAGTTCGTGCACCCGGCGGGCAAGGCGCTCGGCATCCCGTACAACGGCTCGGTCGCGCGGCTGCAGTTCGGCCCGGTGTCCTACGCCCGCGTGCGCCGCTGGATCCGCGAAGGCGACTTCGACGTCCTGCACCTGCACGAACCGGCCGCGCCCAGCCTGTCGCTGCTGGCGCTGCTCATCGCGGACGGCCCGATCGTGGCGACGTTCCACACCGCGACGACGCGCTCGCGCACGCTGTCGGCATTCCAACCGGTGCTGCGGCCCCTGCTGGAGAAGATCACCGCCCGGATCGCGGTGTCGGCGCTGGCCCGCCGCGTCCAGGTGGAACACGCGGGCGGCGACGCGGTGGAGATCCCGAACGGTGTCGACGTCGAGTTCTTCTCCTCGGCGACGCCGCTGCCGGGCTACCCGCGGGCGGGCGGCACGGTCGGGTTCGTCGGCCGGTTCGGGGAGCCGCGCAAGGGCATGGGGGTGCTGCTGGAGGCGCTGCGGCGGATCCTGCCGGAGTTCGAGGACCTGCGGCTGGTCGTGGTCGGCCGCGGTGACGAAGAGCAGCTGCGCCGTGACGCCGGGCCGGAGCTGGCCCCGCACCTGGAGCTGCTCGGCCAGGCCGACGACCACGTGAAGGCCCAGGCGCTGCGCAGCGTCGACGTCTACTGCGCGCCCAACACCGGCGGCGAGAGCTTCGGGATGATCCTCACCGAGGCGATGGCGGCCGGGACCCCGGTGCTGGCCAGCGGGCTGGACTCGTTCCGGCGGGTGCTCGACGACGGCCGCGCCGGGCTGCTCGTCGACACCGGCGACCCGGCCGCGCTCGCCGGCGGGCTGCGCGAGCTGCTCGGCGACCCGGCGCGCCGGGTCTCGCTGGCCGCGGCGGCGGGGGAGCGCGTCACGATGTACGACTGGTCGGTGGTGGCCACGCAGGTCCTGCGCGTCTACGAGACGGCCGTCGCGGCCGACCCGCGGCGGGTCGCGGCGACGGCGGAACAGGAGCTCGCCCGGTGAGCGTGCTCGGCTGGCTGCTGCCGCTGCTCGCCCTGGTCGTGGTGCTGGGCGGGCTGTTCCTGGTGGCGACGGCGAACCGCCTCGACCGGCTGCACGTCCGCACGGACGCCGGCTGGGCCGCCCTGGACGCGGCGCTGGCCCGCCGGGCGGTGGTGGCACGCGCGGTCGCCGTCGTGCTCGGCGACACGGGCCTGCGGACGTCGGCCGAGCGGGCCGAAGCGGCGCCGCGGGCCGACCGGGAGGCCGCGGAAAACGAGCTGACGCTGCAGCTGAGCCGCGTCGACCGGGCGTGCTTGCCGGCCGAGTTGGCCGAGGAGCTGACCGACGCCGAGCACCGGGTGGTGATCGCCCGCCGCGTCCACAACGACGCCGTCCGCGACACGCTGCGGCTGCGCCGGCGGCGGAAGGTGCGGTACTTCCGCCTCGCGGGGACCGCGCCGTTGCCGGAGTACTTCGAGTTCGCCGAACCGGAGGTCTGACATGTGGTGGGTGGTCGTCGAGGAGCAGCGCGGCATGGGCGACAGCCGGAGCTGGTCGCTCTCGGAGACGTTTTCCCAGCCGGACCAGGCGTCCGCGGAGGCCGAGGCGCTGCGGCTGGCGCGCGAGTACCAGCCCGCCTACCCGTGGTCGCCGAAGTCGCGGAAGGTGCTGCGCGGCCCGGGCGGCTACCTGGTGATCGTCGAGGGCCGGACGTCGACGTTCCACTTCCGGCTGAGCGTGCTCGAAGAGCTCTGAAGCTGCCAGACTGAAGCCATGAGCGAGACTTGCGACGTCGCCCACGGCACGGCTCCGGCCGACCCGGGGCTGCGGACCCTGGTGGCGGTGTTCGCGTCGCCGGTTTCGCGGTTCCTGCTGAAGTTCGCGAAGGACCTCGGGTACCACGTGGCGCTGTACGAGCCCGATCCCGCGCGCGTCACCGACGTGCCCGAGGGGTTCGACGCGGACACCGTGCTGCCGCCGCTCGACGCCTCGGCCGACGTGGTCGTGACCGACCACCACCGGCCCGAGCTGGGCCAGGTGCTGAAGGCCGCCCTCGAAGGCGAGCCGCGGTGGGTGGGCGTGCTCGGCAACCCGCGTCACCCGGGCCCGCACGTGGCCGCGCTCCAAGGCCTCGGCGTGCCCGAGGCCGACATCGCCCGCGTGCACCGCCCGGTCGGGCTCAACATCGGCTCCCGCACCCCGCCCGAGATCGCCCTGGCCACGCTGGCCGGCCTCCTGGCCGACCGCAACAACCGCCCCGGCGGCTTCGGCTTCTGACCCGTCGTGAGTGGTAAGGCGCGTTCTAACGCGCCTTACCACTCACGACCTGCTCAGTGGACCGCCATTCCTTCCGGCATCGGCTCGAACCGCGCGTGGCGGCGGGTGAACGTGGCCGTGCCCGACGTCATCGAGCGCAGGTCGATCAGGTAGCGGATCAGTTCCGTCGCCGGGACCTCCGCCCGGATCACCGTCCGGCCGCCTTCGCCCGCCTCCGTGCCCAGGACCCGGCCGCGGCGGGACGAGAGGTCGCCGAGGACCGTGCCGAGGTGCTCGTCCGGCAGGCGGACGGCCACCTCCTCCAGGGGTTCCAGCATCGTGATGTGCCCGTTCGCCGCCGCCTCCCGCAAGGCGAGGGCGCCTGCCGTCTGGAACGCCGCGTCCGACGAATCCACGCTGTGCGCCTTGCCGTCGACCAGCGTCACCTTGACGTCGACCACCGGGTGGCCGTCCGCCAGCCCGCGCTGCAGCTGGGCCCGCACGCCCTTCTCCACGCTCGGGATGAACTGGTGCGGCACCGCGCCGCCGACGACCTTGTCCACGAACTGGAAGCCGCTGCCGCGCGGCAGCGGCTCGACCTCGATGTCGCACACCGCGAACTGGCCGTGCCCGCCGGACTGCTTCACGTGCCGCCCGTGTCCCTTGGCCGGCTTGGCGAACGTCGAGCGCAGGCTGATCTTCACCGGTTCGGTGTCGACGTCCGCGCCGCCCGCCCGCAGCCGCGAGAGCACGACGTCGGCGTGGGCCTCGCCCATGCACCACAGCACCAGCTGGCCGGTCTCGGCGTTGCGGTCCAGCCGCAGCGTCGGGTCGCCGGCGACGAGCCGGGACAGGTTGCGCGCCAACGTGTCCTCGTCGCTGCGGGTCTTCGCGACCACCGCCACCGGCAGCAACGGCTCCGGCATCGCCCACGGCTCCATGAGCAGCGGGTCGTCGGGGGAGGAGACGGTGTCGCCGGTCTCCGCCGAGCCGACCTTCGTCAGCGCGCAGAGGTCGCCCGCGACGCAGTAGGGCACCTCCCGCAGGGACGAGCCGAGCGGGGAGTAGAGGTGTGCGACGCGCTCGTCGGCGTCGTGGTCCTCGTGGCCGCGTTCGGCGAGACCGTGCCCGGACACGTGCACCGGCCGCTCCGGGCGCAGCGTCCCGGAGAACACCCGGACGAGGGACACCCGGCCGACGTAGGAGTCCACGGCCGTCCGGACGACCTCCGCGGCGAGGGGGCCCGCGGGGTCGGCGGTGATCGCGGCGTGCTCGCCGCCGTCCGGCGTGGTGACCTCGGGTGGCCGGTGCTCCAGCGGCGAGGGGAACGCGCGGACGATGCCGTCGAGCACCTCGGCCAGGCCGATCCCGCTGGTCGAGCACACCGGGATGACGGGGTGGAACGAACCGCGCGCCACGGCGGTTTCGAGGTCGGCGATCAGGGTGGCCTCGGGAATCTCCTCGCCGGCGAGATAGCGGTCCATCAGGGACTCGTCCTCGCTCTCGGCGATGATCCCTTCGATCAGCTCGTTGCGGGCCTCGGCCACCCGCTCCAGGTCGGCCGGGCCGGGCTCGCCGACCTTCGGCGGGTGCCCGCCGGAGTAGTCGAAGTACCGCTGGGTGATCAGCCCGACCAGGCCGTCACCCGCCGGGAGGTACAGCGGCAGCACGCCGGCGCCGAACGCGGCCTGGCAGGCGGCGATCTCGGCCGTCGCGTCGGCCCGGTGGTGGTCGAGCCGCGAGACGACGACCGCGCGCGGCATCCCGACCGCGGCGCACTCCTCCCACACCGCGACGGTCGCCGCGTCGACGCCTTCGGAGGCGCTGACGACGAACAGCGCCGCGTCGGCCGCCCGCAGCCCGGCCCGCAGTTCCCCGACGAAGTCGGCGTACCCGGGCGTGTCGATCAGGTTGATCTTGTGGCCCTGGTGCAGCACCGGCGCGACCGAGAGGCCGACCGAACGCTGCTGGCGGACCGCCGCCGGGTCGTGGTCGCACACCGTCGTGCCGTCGACCACCGAACCCGCCCGCGGCACCGTGCCGGACGCGGCGAGCAGGGCTTCGGCGAGGGTGGTCTTCCCGGAACCGGCCGGGCCGACGAGCACGACGTTGCGGACCTTGGCGGGGTCGTCCACAGCGACGGCGGCCCCGGTGTCGGCGTTCTTGGCTTGTTTGTCTGCCATGACGACTCCTCGGCGAACGGCTGGTGTACGGGATGTGTCCTCGATCACACACCCGCTACCCTGGTCACGGCAAGGCAGGGCTTCCGGGACCAGCCGAATGCCCCGGGGGCGGGGGAGGGAGTGTCATGGACAGGCGGACTTTCCTGCGGATTTCCGGGGCGGTGCCGGTGGCGGGCCTGGGCGCGTGGCCGCCGCCGGACGACTGGGCGCGGCTGCGCCGGCAGCTGGCCGGGCCGCTGTTCCGGCCGGGCGACCCGGGCTACCCGGAGGCCAAGCAGGGCTACTTCACGATGTACGACGAGCGGATGCCGGCGGCGGTCGTCGGCGCGGCCCGCGTCGAGGACGTCCAGGCCGCGGTCGCCTTCGCCGCCCGGCACCGGCTGCCGATCGCCGCCCGCAGCGGCGGGCACAGCTATCCCGGCTACTCCACAGTGGACGGCGGGATCGTGGTGGACCTCAGCCGGTTCTCGGGTGTCGATGTGTGCGGCGACGGCCGCGCGGTGATCGGGGCCGGCGCCCGGCTGGGCCCGATCGCCACGACGCTCGCGGCGGCGGGCCGGGTGCTCCCGGCGGGCAGCTGCGACACCGTCGGCATCGCCGGGCTCGCCCTGGGCGGCGGCGTCGGCGTCCTCGACCGGAAGTACGGGCTGACGTGCGACCACCTGGAGGCGGCGCGGATCGTCACCGCCGACGGCCGGGCGCGCACGGTGTCGCAGGCGGCGGAGCCGGACCTGTTCTGGGCGCTGCGCGGCGGGGGCGGCGGGAACTTCGGGATCGTCACCGGGTTCACCTTCCGGACCGTCCCGCTCACCGACGTCGCCACCTTCGACCTCAAGTTCCCGGCGGGCACCCAGGCCGCGTTGTTCACCGCCTGGCAGGACTGGCAGCCCGCGATGCCGGACGAGCTGTGGTCCGGGATGAACCTCGGGGGCGACCACGCGAACCTCGGCGGCACGTTCCTCGGCCCGAAGGCGCAGCTGGACGCCCTGCTCGACGACCTGATCCGCCGGGTCGGCACGCCGCCGATCCAGCAGCGGCGGCAGGTCCAGGACCACCTGAGCGCGATGCGGTCGTTCGACGACCGCGAGTCCCGGCCTGGCCTGGCCATCGACCGGGCCGCCTACGTCGGGACGTCGCGGATGCTCCTGCGGCGCGCCCCCGACCCGGCCGCGGTCGTCGGGGTCCTGCTTTCCGCGCCCGGCGTCGACACGATCATCGACGCGGGCGGTGGCGCCATCGCCCGTGTCGGCGTCCACGAGACGGCGTTCCCGCACCGGAGGGCCCTGGCCAGCTTCCAGTTCCTGCGCGGGGCGGAACCCGAACGTGGCGGCGAAGCCGAGGCCCGGCAGGCGGTCGCCGTGGCACGCGACGGGCTGGGGCCCGAATTCGGCACGACCGGGTACGTCAACTACCTCGACCCGGAGATGCCGGACTGGGCCGAGGCGTACTACGGGGTCAACCTGCCGCGGTTGCGCGCGGTCGCCCGAAAGTATGACCCGCGAGGAATTTTCGCCTTCCCCCAAGGACTTTCGGCGCCCCGCTCGACTGTCCACATCGGAGAAACATAGACTCCGCGCAACGGCGGCAGAGAGGCAGCGCGCGTGCTCGACCTGGCATTCTCGACCGAGGACCTGGCGCACACCCGGTTCGCGTTCTCCCCGGCCTGGGAAATCGTGGCGAGCGTCCGGGTCCTCAACCAGCCGGGGGAGCACGCGCTGCACCTGCCGTGGGTCAAGCGCGCCGGCGCGGCCATCGACGGCGCCGGCCTGGACATCGGGCTGCTGCGCGACCTCGTCCCGCTGCGGCACCTGCCGGGCTTCCTGGCCGGGACGCCGTCGACGCCGCTGCCCGAGCTGGCCGACGAGCTCGCGAACCTGCGTGACGTGCCCGCCCGCCTGGTCCGGCGCGAGCTGGACGCGATGGCCGGGCCGCGCTCGCCCGCGCTGAGCCGCTTCCACCGCGACCCGGAAGCCGGCCTCGAGCGGCTCGCCGCGCTGATGGAGCAGTACTGGGACCTGGTACTGGCCCCCGACTGGCCCCGGATCCGGGCGCTGCTCGAGGCCGACGTGCTGCACCGGTCCCGGCTGCTGGCCCAGGGCGGGGCCGCCGAGCTGTTCAACGACCTCACCCCGCTGGTGCGCTGGGAGGGCGGCACGCTCACGGTGGCGCACCGGCACCTGCACGCCGCCGTGCCGCTCGACGGGCGCGGCCTGGTCCTGGTGCCCTCGGCGTTCGTCTGGCCGCGGGTGTTCTCCAAGACCGACGCGCGCTGGCAGCCGGTGCTGCGCTACCCGCCGCGCGGGATCGCGACGCTGTGGGAGACCGGCACCGCCACCGCGCCGGACGCGCTGGCCGCCGTGGTCGGCCGCGGCCGCGCGATGCTGCTGACCGAACTGGCCGCGCCGGCGTCGACCGCCGAACTGGCCCGCCGGACGCGGCTGACCGCCGGAGCGGTGTCGCAGCACCTCGGCATCCTCAAGGCTGCGGGCCTGGTCAGCGGGCACCGTGCCGGACGTCACGTGCTCTACGCGCGCACGGCGCTGGCGGAAGCCCTGGTGGCGGGCAGCGGCGAAGTGGACTGCTGAGATACCCGCGTACTGGCCTGCCTGAAGGGTCCACCGCCGACCTACCCTCGAACCGTAACCCCCGGTTTTCGTGTCGAAAGGCCTCGTCGTGTCCGAGCAGCAGCCCCCGTCCTCCAGCGGCACCGTCCAGTCCGTCACCGGCACCGCCAAGGTGAAGCGCGGCATGGCCGAGATGCTCAAGGGCGGCGTGATCATGGACGTGGTCACCGCCGAGCAGGCCAAGATCGCCGAAGACGCCGGCGCGGTCGCGGTGATGGCCCTCGAACGCGTGCCCGCCGACATCCGCGCCCAGGGCGGCGTCGCGCGGATGAGCGACCCCGACCTGATCGACGGCATCATCGAGGCCGTCTCGATCCCGGTGATGGCGAAGGCCCGCATCGGCCACTTCGTCGAGGCGCAGGTCCTGCAGTCCCTCGGCGTGGACTACGTCGACGAGTCCGAGGTCCTCACCCCGGCCGACTACGCCAACCACATCGACAAGTGGGCGTTCACCGTGCCCTTCGTCTGCGGCGCGACCAACCTCGGCGAGGCGCTGCGCCGGATCACCGAGGGCGCGGCGATGATCCGTTCGAAGGGTGAGGCGGGCACCGGCGACGTCTCCAACGCGACCACGCACATGCGCAAGATCCGCCAGGAGATCCGCCGGCTGCAGAACCTGCCGGAGGACGAGCTGTTCGTCGCGGCGAAGGAGCTGCAGGCGCCGTACGAGCTGGTTCGCGAGGTGGCCGAGGCGGGCAAGCTGCCGGTGGTCCTGTTCACCGCGGGCGGCATCGCGACCCCGGCCGACGCGGCGATGATGATGCAGCTCGGCGCCGAGGGCGTGTTCGTCGGCTCGGGCATCTTCAAGTCCGGCAACCCGGCCCAGCGCGCCGAGGCGATCGTCAAGGCGACGACGTTCTACGACGACCCGGACGTCCTGGCCAAGGTCTCGCGCGGCCTGGGCGAAGCGATGGTCGGCATCAACGTCGAGGAGCTCCCGGAGCCGCACCGCCTCGCCGAGCGCGGCTGGTGACGGGCTAACCCTCGGGGTAGAAGACGAACAGCGTGCAGCCGGTGGTGGTGGCGGGCACGTGCCAGGAGCCGGCCGGGGCGTGCAGGAACGTCCCGGCCGGATAGCTGCGGGCGCCGTCTTCGAAGGTGCCGTCGACCACGTAGACCTCCTCCGGGCCCGGTTCGTGGACGTCCCGGCGCGGCCACGACGTGCCGGGGTCCATCTCCAGGACGTTCGCGTGGGCGCCGTTCGCGCCCGTCCACAGTGGACGCAGCCGGATGCCGGGGAAGACCTCCCGGGCTTCGGCGTCGGCGACGGACACGGACGTGTAGCCCGCTTGGGCGAGGATTTCCGGGTGCATGTCTCCACCGTGCCGGGCGTCCCCGGGGCGGACCAGCGCCGGGAACGCCACCGTGGGGTACTTTCCTGCCATGCATCGCGTGGTGGCCCTGGTGCGGCCGGTGCAGTCGACGTTCGAGCTCGGCATCGCCGCCGAGGTCTTCGGCACCGCACGGGCCGGCCTGCCGCAGCACTACGCGTTCGACGTCTGCGCGGAGGTGCCCGGACCGGTGCCGACGACGGCCGGGTACACGATGACCGTGCCGCTCGGCCTGGCCGCGCTGTCGGCCGCGGACACCGTGCTGATCCCGGGCTGGGCGCCCGTGGAGGCGCCGCTGCCGCCCCGCGTGCGACGGGCGCTGCTGCAGGCCCACGCCCGCGGCGCGCGGCTGGTGACGATCTGCTCGGGCGTCTTCGCGCTGGCCCGCACCGGACTGCTCGACGGCCGCTCGGCGACCACCCACCGGGCGCGCGCCGAGCAGCTGCGGCGCGAGTTCCCCCAGGTCCGGGTCGAGCCTGATGCGCTCTACATCGACCACGGTGACGTCGCCACGAGCGCCGGCGCGGGCGCCGGGGTCGACCTGTGCCTGCACCTCGTCCGGCGTGACCACGGCGCCGCGTACGCCGCGCGGCTCGCACAGCACATGGTCCTGCCGCCGCACCGCGAGAGCGGCGACGAGCCGCCCCCGGACGAGCTCGCGGATCTCCTCGAGTGGGCCGGCGCCCGCCTCGGGACGCCGTTGTCGGTGGCGGACCTCGCCGCGCGGCTGAACGTCTCCCCGCGCACGCTGGCCCGGCGCTTCGCCGAGCGCCTGGGCACCAGCCCCGGCGAATGGCTGCTGTCCCGGCGCGTGGCGGCGGCGCGCACCCTGCTGGCGGAGACGGACCTGCCGGTGGAGGCGGTCGCCGTCCGCGTCGGCCTCGCCTCGGCGGTCAACCTGCGCCGCCGCTTCCGCGACCGGGTCGGCACCACGCCGGGTGCCTACCGGCGGGCGGTCCGGCGTCAGACGTACTCGGAGATCTCGACGCCGTAGGTGCCCGGCTCGAGGGCCTCGAAGATGTGCGGGACGTCGCCGGGGTAGGAGATGTAGTCGCCCGGAAGCAGTTCTTCCGGCTCCTCCCGCACGCCGACCCGGGCACGGCCCGCGCACAGCACGATGTGCTCGACCACACCGGTCATGTGCGGGTCGCTCAGCCGGGGCGTGCCCGGCTCGGCGCGGATGAGGTACATGTCCCGCCGCGCGGACGGGGGACAGGCCGACAGCAGCGTGCACGCGTAGTCGGCGTGTTCGGCGAACACCGTCGGGCCCTTCCCCGCGCGGATGACGCGGACCTTCGGCCGTTCCGGCTCGACCAGCCGCGAAAACGGCACGTCGAGGGCGACGCCGAGCGCCCACAGCGTCTCGACGCTCGGGTTCCCGGTGCCCGATTCGAGCTGGGACAGTGTCGACTTGGCCAGGCCGGCGCGGCGCGCGACCTCGGTCAGGGACAGCCCGGCGCGGGTGCGCTCGCGGCGCAGGGACGCCGCGATGATCTCCAGTGGCGCGCCGGTGGCTTCCTGGGGCATGTCTGTTCGCTCCATCGGTCTGTCCGTTCGTCTTGACGAACACCCGGTCCGCTGTTCACTATAGAACACATGCGTTCGATATGGCGAACACTCGATCGGGGCCTCGCCCGTGACGTCGGCCTGGTCTGTCTCGCCGATTGTCTCGTGGGGGCGTCCTACGGGGCCATCGCGGTGAGCTCGGGCTTCCCGCTGTGGCTGCCGGTGCTGATGTCGCTGCTGGTCTTCGCCGGTGCGTCGCAGTTCATGTTCATCGGGATCGTGGCGGCGGGCGGCAACCCGTTCGCCGCCGTGCTGGCCGGCCTGCTGGCCAACGCCCGGCACTTGCCGTTCGGCTTCGCGATCGGCGACGTTCTGGGCAAGCGCTGGACGGCGCGGCTGGCGGGCACCCACCTGATGATCGACGAATCGGTCGCGTTCGCGCTGGCCCAGCGCGAGGCCCACCGCCGCCGCGCGGCGTTCTGGGCGTGCGGGATCAGCCTGTTCGCCTGCTGGAACCTGGGCGTGGTGGCCGGTGCGTTCGCCGGGACGGCGATCGGCGACACCGACGTCTTCGGCCTCGACGCGGCCTTCCCGGCGGTCCTGCTGGCCCTGGTGCTGCCGGCCCTGCGCGACAAGGCGGCGCGGCTGCCGGTGCTGATCGGGGTGCTCGTCGCCCTGGTGGCGACGCCGTTCCTGCCGGCCGGGCTGCCGGTGCTGCTCGCGCTGGCCGGCGTGGTGGCCGGCGTCGCGGCGAAGGAACCCGAGCTGCAGGAGGCCGGCTGATGGACGCGGGGGAGCTGCTGATCGGCACGGTGGTGCTGGCCCTGGGCACGTTCGCGTTCCGGTTCGCCGGGCCGGTGCTGCGCAGCCGGGTGAAGCTGTCGCCGAAGGCGGAACGCCTGATGGCACTGGCGGCGGTGGTGCTGCTCGCGGCGCTGGTCGCGGTGAGCGCACTGACGGAGGGCCACGGCTTCGCGGGCTTCGCCCGCCCGGCCGGGGTCCTGGTCGCGGGGGTCTTGGCGTGGCGGAAGGCACCGTTCGCGCTGGTGGTCGTGGCCGCCGCGGCGACGACAGCCCTGCTGAGGCTGGCCGGAGTCCCCTGACGCGACGCGGCTGACGTGCAGAAAGGTGCATCACCCGTGATTGGGGAGACATCACGCGTGATTGAGAGGGCATCACGCGTGATTGAGGGGCCATCACGGGCGATGCCCCTCCAGTCACGAGTGATGACCCTGCAATCACGCGTGATGCCCCTCTGATCACGGGTGATGCCTCTCCCGTCACGGGTGATGCCGCTTCGGGAGGGGGCTGACCTGCCGGTAAGGCACTGAGCCGGGGCGTCTAGGCTGGTGGGAAGGTCTTTCGGGAGGTCGGGTGTCGTCGGAGCCGGTGATCGGTGTGCTCGCCATGCAGGGTGCCGTGCGCGAGCACGTCGCGATGCTGGCCGAAGCCGGGGCGCGGGGCGTGCCCGTGCGGCGCGCCACCGAGCTGTCCGAAGTGGACGGTCTGGTGCTGCCCGGTGGCGAGTCGACCACCATGTCGCGGCTGCTGGAGAGCTTCGAGTTGCTGGAACCCCTCCGGGCGCGGATCGCCGAGGGGCTGCCCGCATTCGGCTCGTGCGCCGGGATGATCCTGCTGGCCCGGCAGACCCTCGACGGGCGGCCGGACCAGCAGCAGCTCGGCGGGCTCGACGTCGTCGTGCGGCGGAACGCCTTCGGCAGGCAGGTCGACTCCTTCGAGGCGGACCTGGACTTCGCCGGCGTCGCCGGCCAGGTCCGGGCCGTGTTCATCCGGGCGCCGTGGGTCGAGAAGGCCGGTGACGGCGTCGAGGTGCTGGCCACGGTCAGCGGCGTGCCGGGCGTGGACGACGACACCGCTAGGATCGTCGCGGTCCGGCAAGGGGCGGTGCTGGCGACCGCGTTCCACCCGGAACTGACGCCCGACGTGCGGGTGCACCGGCTGTTCGTCGACCTCGTGCGAAAGGCTGCCTGAGACGCGGTGCCCGGCCGGGGTACGGAACAGATGGAGGAGAGATGAGCGGCCACTCCAAGTGGGCCACCACGAAACACAAGAAGGCCAACCTCGACGCGAAGCGCGGCAAGCTCTTCGCGCGGTTGATCAAGAACATCGAGGTGGCCGCCCGCACGGGCACCGGTGGTGGCGACCCGGATGGCAACCCCACGCTCTACGACGCCATCCAGAAGGCGAAGAAGAACTCGGTCCCGCAGGACAACATCGAGCGCGCCCGCAAGCGCGGCGCCGGCGAAGAGGCCGGTGGCGCCGACTGGCAGACCATCACCTACGAGGGTTACGGCCCGAACGGTGTCGCCGTGCTGATCGAGTGCCTCACCGACAACCGCAACCGCGCCGCGTCGGAGGTCCGCACCGCTTTGACCCGCAACGGCGGCTCGCTCGCCGACCCCGGCTCGGTGGCCTACCTCTTCAACCGCAAGGGCGTCGTGCTGATGCCCAAGGGCGAGGCGGCCGAGGACGACGTCCTGATGGCGGTCCTCGACGCGGGCGCCGAAGAGGTCAACGACCTCGGCGAGAGCTTCGAAATCGTCTCCGAGGCGACCGACCTGGTGCCGGTCCGCAAGGCCCTGCAGGACGCGGGCTTCGAATACGAGTCCGCCGACCTGACGTTCCTGCCGTCGGTGAGCGTCCCGCTCGACGCCGACGGCGCGAAGAAGGTCTTCAAGCTGATCGACGCCCTCGAAGACTGCGACGACGTCCAGAACGTCTACGCGAACTTCGATATCTCCGACGAGGTGCTCGCCGAAGTCGGCTGAGTTTTCCCTTACGCAGCCCCGCTTTCGTGCCCGGGCCGGAAACTTTCCGGCTCGGGCACTGGGCTCGGGCGGTCCCGTCAGGCAGAATGTGCGCCGTGACCTCGACGACCCCCGCCGCTGCCGCCGACATCACCGCCGAGCTGTCGGCGGAAGAACTGCGCCTCATCGAATGGATCGAGGGGCAGGCGAAGGAACGCGGCAACGCCGTCATCAGTGTCGCCGGTGACGACCAGGGCGCCGGCTACTGCTTCACGGCCTGCGCCTGGGCGCTGCACAACGTGCCGGAGGCCGTCGTGGTCGGGCTGCCCGAGCAGATGGGTCCCGTCCTGCTCGACGCCTACGTCGACCGCGCGGCCAACGGCGAGATCTTCGAGGTCGGCAGGCGCTACGACGACTTCTTCGACGGCGTCCCGGTGGTCCTTGAGCGCGTCAACAAGGGGCACTACCCCGAGTACTTCGGCACCGCGTTCCTCATCTACCCGGACGGCGACTTCCCGGCCCTGCAGCTGATCGTCGCGACGCCGGAGGGCAAGTTCCCCTGGCACCCGGACGCGCCCGAGGGCTTCGCGCGGTGGCAGCCGGTGCTGACCGCGAGCGGCGACCCCGAAAGCTGGACCCCCGGCGTCGACGGTCCCTAGAACTTCCGCAGGTCGGCGGCTGCTTCCGGATACCGCAGCGCCAGGTCTGCGGCGGCCGCGAACTCCACGCAGCCGTCCGTGTACGGCGGCACGACGACCGTCCCCAGCAGGCTCCACGCCCCGCGGGTGACGGTGGCTTGCCACGTCCCGGCGGGCACCACGACCTGGGGCCGTTCCCCGGCGGCCACGTCGGTCCCGAGCACCGGCCGCTCGACCGAGCCGTCCGGGTGCAGCAGCAGCATCGCCGCCGGCGCGCCGGCGTGGTGGGCGTACACCTCGACGCGATCGAGCCGGTGCGGCGCGGAGAACTCCGGCGCGACGAGCAGGTAGTAGATGGCCGAGCCGGTCTCCGACCGCCAGCTCTGCGCCCACCGCCCGCCTTCGACGGGCAGCGGCTGAAGGCCCAGGTGGGTGACGAAATCCGACGGCTCCGGCATGTCACCCATCCTGCCGCAGACGCGGCCAGTAGCCTGCAAGCTCGAACTGGTGTTCGCGGCGGGAAGGAAGAACGGGTGCGGGTGCTCGGGGTCGACCCCGGTCTGACCAGGTGCGGCCTGGGGGTGGTCGACGGCGGCAAGGGCCGGGCCGTCCGCTGCGTCGCCGTCGACGTCGTGCGGACGCCGGCGGACGCCGATCTGGCCCACCGCCTGCTCGGCATCTCCGACGAGGTCGAGCGCTGGATGGACAAGTACAAGCCGCAGGCCGTGGCGGTCGAACGCGTCTTCGCCCAGCACAACGTCCGGACCGCGATGGGCACCGCCCAGGCCGGTGGCGTGGTCGCGCTCGCCGCGGCGCGCCGGGGCCTGCCCGTCGTGTTCCACACCCCGAGCGAGGTCAAGGCCGCCGTCAGCGGGTCGGGCCGGGCGGACAAGGCGCAGGTCACCGCCATGGTGATGCGTCTGCTCAACCTCGAGGTCGCCCCGCACCCGGCCGACGCCGCCGACGCCCTCGCGCTGGCCATCTGCCACCTCTGGCGGGAGCCGATGCGGGCCCGGCTCGCCGAGGCCGAAGCCCGCGCGGCCGAGATGGCCCGCACGCACAAGGCCCGCCTCGCCGCGGCCGCGAAACAAGCCAAGAACCCTGGAGCAGCACGATGATCTCGTCGGTACGCGGAGAAGTCCTGTCGGTCGGCCTCGACCACGTGGTGGTCGAGGTCGGCGGGGTCGGCTTCGCCGTGCAGGCCACCCCGGCGACGCTGGCGACCCTGCGCCGCGGCGAAGAAGCCCGGCTGCACACCGCGCTGGTCGTGCGCGAGGACTCGCTGACGCTGTTCGGCTTCGCCGACGCCGACGCGCGCGAGCTGTTCGGGCTGCTGCAGACGGTGTCCGGGATCGGGCCGCGGCTGGCGCTGGCCACCCTCGCCGTGCTGGACCCCGACAAGCTGCGGGGCGCCCTGGTGGAAGGCAACATCACCGTGCTCACCTCGGTGCCCGGCATCGGCCGCAAGGGCGCCGAGCGGCTCACGCTCGAACTGCGCGACAAGGTCACCGCGCTCGGCGGCACCGGCGACGCACCCGCGGTCTCCGCTCCCGGCGCGCTGCGCGCGGAGGTCGTCGAAGCGCTGGCCGGGCTCGGGTTCCCGGCCAAGCAGGCCGAGCAGGCCGTGGACAAGGTCCTCGCCGACGGCGACGGGCACACGACGGCGAGTGTGCTGCGCGCCGCGCTGGCCACCCTCGGCCGGAAGCGGTAGGACACGGCCGTGGAGTATGAAGCCGTGGAAGAGGACGACGCCCTCTCGGCGTGGGCCCAGACCGGCGACCGCGACGTCGAAGGCAGCCTGCGGCCGCGCAAGCTCGACGAGTTCGTCGGCCAGCCGCGCGTGCGCGAGCAGCTGGAGCTGGTGCTGGAAAGCGCACGTCGCCGCGGCGTGCCGCCCGACCACGTCCTGCTGTCCGGCCCGCCCGGGCTGGGCAAGACGTCGATGGCGATGATCGTCGCCGCCGAGCTCGGCGCCGCCATCCGGATCACGTCCGGTCCCGCGCTCGAACGCGCCGGCGACCTCGCCGCGATGCTGTCCAACCTGGCGCCCGGCGACGTCCTGTTCATCGACGAGATCCACCGGATCGCCCGGCCCGCCGAAGAGATGCTCTACCTCGCGATGGAGGACTTCCGGGTCGACGTCGTGGTCGGCAAGGGCCCGGGCGCCACCAGCATCCCGCTCGAAATCGCGCCGTTCACGCTGGTCGGGGCGACCACCCGGTCCGGCTCGCTGACCGGCCCGCTGCGCGACCGGTTCGGCTTCACCGGCCAGATGGAGTTCTACACCGACACCGAGCTCGAACTGGTCGTCCGCCGGGCCGCGGCGATCCTCGAGATCCCGATCGACCGCGACGGCTGCGCGGAGATCGCCGGCCGCTCGCGGGGCACGCCCCGGATCGCGAACCGGCTGCTGCGGCGCGTCCGCGACTACGCCGAGGTGCGCGCCGACGGCAAGGTGACCCGTGAGGTCGCCCGCGCCGCGCTGGCCGTCTACGACGTCGACGAGCTGGGCCTCGACCGCCTCGACCGGGCCGTGCTCACCGCGCTGACCAGGTCGTTCGGCGGCGGGCCGGTCGGCATCTCGACGCTGGCGGTGGCCGTGGGGGAGGAGGCGACCACCGTGGAAGAGGTGTGCGAGCCCTACCTGGTGCGCGCCGGTATGCTCGCCCGCACCCCGCGTGGCCGCGTCGCGACCGCGACCGCGTGGGAACACCTCGGCATGGTGCCGCCCGCGGACCTCCCGGGGCGCCCGGACCAGGGCGGGCCGTCGCTGTTCGAGTCGGACTGAGCGGCCCGCACCGGCGGGTGGGTGCTGGCGTCCGCGCTGGTACCTGGCACACTTGACCGGAGCACATACCCAAAAACCGGACATTTCGGCTGGGCCCGGTGTCCGTCGAACGGAGAATCATGCAACAGCTATTGCTGCCCCTGCTGCTCGTGCTCGTCCTCGCCGTGCCGCTGGTGATGAGCACGCGGAAGCAGAAGAAGCAGCAGGCCGCGCAGCAGGACCTGCAGAGCAGCCTGGCGCCCGGTGACCGCGTGATGACCACGTCCGGTCTCTACGGCACCGTCGCCGACGCTTCGGGCGACAACACCATCGACATCGAGATCGCGCCGGGCGTCGTCACCACCTGGCTGCGGCTGGCGGTCCGCGAGAAGGTCGAGCCGGTCGTCGAGACCGACGAGGACTCCGCCGACGAGGTCGAGGAGACCGTCGTCGAGGAGCCGTCGATCATCGAGCCGGGCGCCGGCGTCAAGGCCGAAGAGCCGCAGACCACCGCGCAGGTGGCGCCGCCGCTGGAGCACGGCAAGAAGTAACTTCCGCGGCACTCCTGGGCCGGGCGGGGAATCCCGACGAAAGTCGGTACGGCCTCGCACGCCGGGCTCACGCAGCACCGAGTAGTGTCTCGGTGCTGCGTGCGTGTCCGCCGTCATACCCGTGCCCGGGAGTGAATCGCACACAGTCCCTCCCGGTAACCCTCCGGGCGGGCACCGCAACGTTGGGGTCCACCCCGTCCGAGGAGACCGAAGCACTGTGGCAGCTTCAGCCGGGCATCTCCGCCCGGGACGCTATCTCGCCCTGTTCGCCCTGATCGTGATCGTGCTGTACGCGCTGGTGTTCCTCACCGGCAACCACAAGCCGACCCCGAAGCTGGGCATCGACCTGCAGGGCGGCACCCGGGTCACGCTCACCGCCCGCACCCCCGACGGCGGCCAGCCGACCCGGGAGTCCCTGAACCAGGCGCGCCAGATCATCGAACGGCGCGTCAACGGGATCGGCGTCAGCGGCACCGAGGTCCTCCTCGACGGCAACAACGTCGTCATCACGGTCCCCGGCGAGCAGGGCGACCAGGCGAAGAACCTGGGCAAGACCGCGAAGCTGGGCTTCCGGAAGGTCGTCGCGAACGCCACCCAGCCGGTGGTGCCGCCGCAGACGACCACCCCGCCGCCCGCCACCGGCACCCCGACCTCAGGTGCGCCGAAGACTTCGACGCCGCCGTCGTCGTCGGGCGCTCCGGCGGCCACCTCCGGTGCTCCGACCACCACCAAGTCCGGTGGCGGTGGCGCTCCGGGCGCCGCACCCGCGCAGCAGCAGAGCAGCACGCCGGCCGCGCCGAGCAGCAGCACCCCGCCGCCGCCCGCGTCCACCCCGGCGCCCGCGCCCGCGGACGGTTCGGTCGACGCGCAGACCGCGCAGCAGATCCAGGCCGCCAAGGCGGTCCGGCAGAACCCGCAGCTGATCGGCGCCGACGGCCAGCCGAACCAGGAGCTCGTCGCGAAGGCGATGGCGTCGCTGACCTGCGCGCCGAACGCCAAGGACCCGCTCGAGGGCAACGACGACCCGCGGCTGCCGCTGGTCGCCTGCGGTGACCACGACACGTACAAGTACCTGCTGGAGCCGGAGTTCCTGCCGGGCACCGAGATCGCCGACTCGACCTCGGGCTACGACCAGCAGCGCGGCCAGTGGGTGGTCAACCTCAGCTTCAAGAGCGCGGGCACCAAGACCTGGGCCGACTTCACCTCGAAGAACACCGGCCAGCAGGCGGCGTTCGTGCTCGACACGCAGGTCGTGTCCGCGCCGAACATCCAGGTGGCCATCCTCGACGGCAACACCCAGATCACCGGCAAGTTCACCCAGTCCGAGGCGAAGGACCTCTCGGACATCCTGAAGTACGGTTCGCTGCCGCTGTCGTTCGCTTCTTCGGACGCGACCACGGTGTCGGCGACCCTCGGCCTGGCCTCGCTGCAGGCCGGCCTGATCGCCGGCGGCATCGGCCTGCTGGTCGTGTTCGTCTACTGCCTGTTCTACTACCGGCTGCTCGGCGTGCTCACCATCCTGTCGCTGGCGCTGTCCGGCGCGCTGATCTTCGCGGTGCTGGTGCTGCTCGGCCGCTGGATCGGCTACACGCTGGACCTCGCGGGCATCGCCGGCCTGATCATCGCCATCGGTATCACGGCGGACTCGTTCGTCATCTACTTCGAACGGCTCAAGGACGAAATCCGGGAGGGCCGGACGTTCCGGTCCGCGGTGCCGCGCGGCTGGGTCCGCGCCCGGCGCACCATCCTGGCGTCGGACGCGGTGAGCTTCCTGGCCGCGGCGATCCTGTACGTCATCGCGGTCGGCGACGTCCAGGGCTTCGCGTTCACCCTCGGCATGTCCACGGTGCTCGACCTCGTGGTCGTGTACCTGGTGACGCACCCGCTGGTGGCCATGGTGTCCACGTCCAAGAACGCGTTCCTGTCCAATCCGAGGCACCTGGGCCTCGGCGCCGTGCAGCAACTGGGTTCGCAGCGGAAGAAGGCGGCTTCGGTCGGCCGCGCGAACGTGAAGGAGGCCTGACGTGGGGGTCGAAGAACTGGGCACGGACGCGGAAGGCAACGCCAAGGCGGCGGCCAAGCCCGGCAAGAAGGAAAGCGTCTTCCACCGGCTGTACGTGGGCACCGGCGCGTTCGACGTCGTCGGCAAACGCAAGCGCTGGTACATCTTCTTCTCGGCGCTGGTGCTGGTGTGCCTGGCCTCGATGATCTTCCGCGGCTTCAACCTCGGCATCGAGTTCGAGGGCGGCACGCAGATCCAGATGCCCGCCGCCGGCATCCACGGCGTGATCACCGAGGAGCAGGCGAAGGAGTCGTTCCAGAAGGCCCTCGGTCACCCGGCGGCGGAGGCGCAGAAGGTCGGCACCGGCAACGCGGCGACCATCCAGATCCGCACCGACACGCTGAACGCGGCCGACGTCGCCAAGCTGAAGCAGGGCCTGTTCGAGGACCTGGGCCCGAAGGGCACCAACGGCCAGCCCAGCGTCCAGGCGATCAGCGACAGCGCGGTGAGCGCGTCGTGGGGCGGGGAGATCTCGCAGAAGGCGCTGATCGCGCTGGCGGTGTTCCTCGTCGCGGTGGTCATCTTCCTGGCGATCTACTTCGACCTGCGGATGGCCACGGCGGCACTGGTCTCGCTGCTGCACGACATCCTGGTCACCGCGGGTGTGTACTCGCTGATCGGCTTCGAGGTCACCCCGGCGACCGTGATCGGCCTGCTGACCATCCTCGGCTTCTCGCTGTACGACACGGTGGTGGTGTTCGACAAGGTCCGCGAGAACACGCGCGGCCTGCTCGGGCTGACCCGCCGCACGTACGGCGAGGCCGCGAACCTCGCGCTGAACCAGACCCTGATGCGGTCGTTCAACACGGCGTTCATCGCGCTGCTGCCGATCCTCGGCCTGCTCATCGTCGGGTACGTGCTGCTCGGCTCGGGCACGCTGCAGGACCTGGCGCTGGTGCAGCTCACCGGTACCCTCGTCGGCGTCCTGTCGTCGGTGGCACTGGCGACGCCGCTGCTGGTCGATCTGAAGATGCGCGACCCGAAGTACGCGCAGCAGGCGGAGCGCGTCCGCCAGCGCCGCGTCACGCAGGAACGCAAGGCCGCGGGCGAAGAGGACTTCGACGCCTCGGACGACGACGCATTGGCGAAGGAACTGCGCAAGGAGAAGGCGTACGCGGCCGCGGCCAGCGTCCCCGCCCGGATCCAGAAGCAGCGCCCGGCCGGGAAGCGGAAGCGCTGACATGGACCTCGACGACGCCCTCGGCCTGATCGCCGAAGTGCCGGACTTCCCCGAGCCCGGTGTGCTGTTCCGCGACCTGAGCCCGCTGTTCGCGGACGCGGGTGCGTTCAAGGCGGTGACCGACGCGCTGGCGGGCACCGTCGACGCGGGAGTCGAGGCGCTCGCCGGCGTGGAGGCCCGCGGGTTCGTCCTCGCCGCGGCCGTGGGGTACGCCCGCGGCCTCGGCGTGGTGCTGATCCGCAAGCCGGGCAAGCTGCCGCGGGTGGCGGGCCGCGTCGACTACGCACTGGAGTACGGCACGGCGACGGTGGAGCTCCCGGCCGACGTGGTGAAGCCGGGCCAGCGCATCGCGATCCTCGACGACGTCCTGGCCACGGGCGGCACGGTGGCGGCCACGGGCAAGCTCCTGGAAGACGCGGGCGCCGTGGTCGACAGCGTGTCCGTGGTCCTGGAACTGGCCGCCCTCGGCGGCCGCCAGGTCCTGGCGAACCGCAAGATCCACGCGCTGCAGACCTGCTGACGGGCTTGCCGCGGCTGGTCGTGAGTGGCAAGGCGGGGTTTTAAACCCCATGGCCCACACGCCCCAGTTAGGCCAGGGGGCGGGCGCCCCAACACCCCGAAACGGGGGGCCCCCC